>NZ_JBIBHU010000022.1:0-167321 GCF_042957205.1 Kitasatospora sp. NPDC008115
CCGTTCCATCAGGAACCGACCCGATCTGGTGATCCGTCAGCGAGCTCATCAGTGTCTCCCTTGGTCAGGGTGTCCACCTGATTCATGACACTCCCCCCCGGTCCGTGCCGCAGGTGAGGGACGTCGGGTGGAACGGAGGGGTGGTGGCATGCCGGAGCAGATCCCGGTGCCCGGTCTTCAGGTGTCCGAGCGGCTCGGCCGACCGGGCGAGCCGGTCGTGGAGTCCTCGTCCGCGGTCCGCAGGCACCTGGCCGCGGTCGTGGAGCGGGCCGGTCGCGGGACCCCCACGATCATCACGCGGCGCGGGCGGCAGGAGGCCGTGCTGATCGGAGCCGCCGAGTACCGGTGGCTGAAGCGGGTCGAGGCGGAGGGGGCGGGCGTTCCGGTCCAGCCGCCCGGTTGCGCGGAGCCGGGCGACCGCCGGGAGCGGCGTCGGCGTTGAGCCCGGGCGGAGCGGGAACGCGGCGGCCCCCGCCCGGGTGGGCGGGGGCCGGCATGACGCGCGTGCGGGGATCGGCGGTGGGGTGGGCGGTCAGGCGGCGGCCGGATCGGGGGTGGCGGCGGGGGCGGCGGGGAGGTGGCGCATGAGGCGGTAGGCGAGGAGGGAGGCGCCGACCGCGAGGACGAGGCCGACGACGGCGGCGACGTGCAGGCCGTCGGTGAAGGCGGTGCGGGCGGTGGCGAGGAGGTCGGCGCCGAGCCGGCCGGGCAGCTGGGCGGCGACGGTGACCGCTCCGCCGAGGGTGTCCTGCGCGGTGCGGGCGGCCTCGCCGTCCAGTCCGGCTGGGAGGGTGCCGTCCAGGCGGGAGCGGTAGACCGCGGCGCCGGCCGCGCCGAGCAGCGCGATGCCGAGGGAGCTGCCGAGCTCGACGGCGGTCTCGGAGGTGGCGGAGGCGGCGCCGGCCCGGTCGACGGGGGCGGCGGAGACGACCATCTCGGCGGTGAGGGTCATGGTGCCGACGGTGCCGGCGGCCAGCACGCCCGCCGCGGTGAGGATCAGCGCCAGCGGGGAGTTCGGGCCGACCAGGGTCATCATCGCGAAGCCGGCCGCGCCGATCAGGAAGCCCCCGGCCATCATCACCGCCGGACGGACCTTCCCGGCGAGGGCCGAGCCGAGGCCGACGGCGGCGCCGACGCCCACGCTGGGGACGAGCGACCAGAGCGAGGCCGTGAGCGGGCTCATGCCCTTGACCAACTGGAGGTACTGCGAGGTGAAGAGGGTGAAGCCCATCATCGCGAACATCGCGACGGTGTTGACGCTGATCGCCCCGCTGAACGCGCGGATCCGGAACAGGCCGAGGTCGAGCAGCGGGTTGGCGGCGGTGCGCTGGCGCCAGTAGAACGCGCCGCCGAGGAGCAGTCCGGCCGGGACGGCGAGCGCGGCGAGCGGGTCCCAGCCGTCCACCGCGAGCGTCTTGACGCCGTAGACCAGCGGCAGCACGGCGGCCAGTGAGAGGGCGGCGCCGAGCAGGTCGAAGCCGCCCTGGCGCGGGGAGCGGTACTCGGGGAGCAGCACCGGGGCGGTGAGCAGGACCAGGGCCATCACCGGGACGGCGAGCAGGAAGGCCGAGCCCCACCAGAAGTGGTCGAGCAGCAGGCCGCCGGCGACGGGTCCGAGGGTGGCGCCGGCGGTCAGGATGCCGCCCCAGGCGCCGAGCGCGACCTGGCGCTGCTTGGGGTCGTGGAACATGTTGCGGATCAGCGCGAGGGTCGAGGGCATCACGGTGGCCCCGGCGACGCCCAGCAGGCCGCGGGCGGCGATCAGCTGGCCGGCGCCGTCCGCGTAGGCGGCGAGCACCGAGGCCCCGGCGAACCCGGCGGCGCCGATCATCAGCAGCCGGCGGCGCCCGATCCGGTCGCCCAGCGCGCCCATGGTGATCAGCAGCCCGGCCAGCAGGAACGAGTACATGTCCATGATCCACAGCTGTTCGGTGCCGCTCGGCGCCAGCGTGGTGGAGATGTAGGGGACGGCGAAGAAGAGCACGCCCATGTCCATGGTCAGGACGAGGGTCGGGAGCAGCAGGACGGCCAGGCCGATCCATTCGCGACGGCCTGCGCGGCCGGTGGTTGCGGTCATGGGGAAGACGGTACGGACGTGTCAGACGCTTGTCTAGTACGTTTGTGCAAGACGTTCGTTCGAGACGATCGTGCGAGACAATCGTCTAGGACGCACGTAGCATGCGGGCATGGGAAATCGCGAGGACCTCATGGCCGGCGCCAAGCACTGCCTGATCGAGAAGGGCTACGGGCGCACCACCGCCCGGGACATCGCCACCGCCTCCGGCGTCAGCCTGGCGGCGATCGGCTACCACTTCGGTTCCAAGGAGGCGCTGCTCAACGCGGCGCTGATCGAGGCGACGGGGGAGTGGGGCCTGATGCTAGGGGCCGTGGTGGCGCGGGCCAACGAGGCGTCCGAGGAGCCGGAGGAGCGGTTCGTCGCGGTCTGGGACGGTGTGCGGGAGAGCATCGCCGAGCACCGCGGCCTCTGGGCCTCGCAGTTCGAGGCGATGGTGCAGGTGGAGCGGACGCCGGAGCTGCGGGAGGCGATGGCCGGGATCCAGAAGGAGGGGCGGCTCGGGCTGGCGGCCCTGTTCCAGGGGCTCCCCGAGGTACCGGACACCGAGGAGGAGCTGGCCCGCGGCACCTTCTACCAGGCGCTGCTGGTCGGCCTGGCCGGGCAGTGGCTGGCCGCCCCCGGTCTGGCGCCCGGCGGGCGGGAGCTGCTGCGCGGGCTGGAGCTGGTCGGCGGCTCGGTGCTGAAGCCGAAGCCCGCGCCCGAGTGGCACGGTTCCGACGACCCGGAGTGGCACGGCCCGGCGGCCTGAACCACGCCGTGTTCGCCGTGCTCGCCGGGTTCGCCGGGTTCGCCGTGCTCAGACGGTGACGGCCGTCAGCAGCACCACCGAGTCGACGTGCGCCAGCAGGCCGTGCCGCTCCTGCGGGACGGCCTGCAACTGCCCCGCCGCGAGCTCCTCGTGCCGCCCGGCGATGGTGAGCGACACCCGCCCGCGCAGCACCTGGACGCTGGCGGCGGCCGGGGCGTTGTGCTCGTCGAGCGAGGTGCCGGCGGTCAGCGCGATCACCGTCTGCCGCAGCACCCCGTCGTGCAGCACCAGATGGGCGCTGCGCCCGTGCGGGCTCTCGGCCGCCCTCGCCGCGTGCTCCGCGACGAGCTGTTCGAGATCGACCATCGCGCGTCCTCCTGCCGTCCGGGTGCCGTCCTGCTCCGCGGGCGCTCCTGCGGCCCAGCGTCCCGGACAGGCCCCGCGCCCGCATGCCGAAGAGTCGTCGGAACGCCGCCGGAACGCCGCCGAGGCGTGCCCGGCCGGGCCGCCCGCAGGCGCGCTCGGCGTGCGGCGGCGGCCGACTGGCTCCATCGTGGAGGCATGGCGACCAACGAGCGTTTTCTCAGCGGGTTCCAGGTCAACCGCTCGCTGCTGGCCGGCGGCGCGGTGCTCACCGGCATCGGCGCGCTGTTCGGGACGGCGGGCGCGGTGATGGTGTGCGCGGCGCTGGCCACGGCCGGCCGCAACTGGGTGCGGCGGCTGGATACCCCGCCGACCGCCGTGGCCCAGCGGGCCCTGCACGAGGCCAAGGTGGCGTCCGCGGCCGGCTGGGACGCGTGGCGTGCCGAGCACCACTCGCCCAACTGATCCCGGCGCGCCGCCCGTTCACCCCGTCCGCGTTCACCCCGTCCGCGTTCACCCGCCCGACTCCGCCGGACGGGTGAACGGCGGCGCGTCCTACAGTCCGAGCGACTTGGCGACGATGCTGCGCATGACCTCGCTGGTGCCGCCGTAGATCCGGAACACCCGGTTGTCGGTGTAGAGCCGGGCGATCGGGTACTCCAGGATGTAGCCGTAACCGCCGTGCAGCTGGAGGCACTTGTCGATCACGACGGACGCCGACTCGGTGCAGAACAGCTTCGCCGCCGCCGCGTCCGCCACCGTCAGCGCGCCGTCCTGGTACAGCTCCAGCGCGCGGTCGACCATCGACTGCTGCGCCATCACCTGGGCCTCGCAGTCGGCCAGCGTGAACTTGGTGTTCTGGAACTCGGCGACCGCCTTGCCGAACACCTTGCGGTCCTTGACGTACTGCACCGCGAACCGCACCGCCGCCGCGGCGGCCGCGTACGCGCCGACCGCGATCGCCAGCCGCTCCTGCACCAGGTTGTGGGTCAGGTAGCCGAACGCCTTCCCCTCCTCCCCGAGCAGGTTCTCCACCGGCACCTTGACGTCCGAGAACGCCAGCTCGGCGGTGTCCGAGGTGCGCAGCCCGATCTTCTGCAGCTTGCGGCCGACGCTGTAGCCGGGGGAGGCCGTGTCCACGCAGAGGATGGAGAGCCCGGCCCGACGGTTCTCCGGGTCGTGCGGAGAGGTGCGGCAGACCACCAGGACGAGGTCGGCGAGGACGCCGCCGGTGATGAAGGTCTTGGCGCCGTTGACGACGTAGTGGGTGCCGTCCTCCGAGAGCCGCGCGGTGGTGGAGATGCCGGCGAGGTCGGAGCCGGCGCCCGGCTCGGTCATCGCGATCGCGGTCATCAGATCGCCGGAGACGAAGCCGGGCAGCCAGCGCCGCTTCTGCTCCTCGGTGGCGTACTCCAGCAGGTAGGGCAGCACCAGGCCGGTGTGCACCCCGGAGGAGCCGAAGCTGACGCCGGCCCGCGCCGTCTCCTCGGCGACCACCGCCTGGTACTTGAAGCCGCTCTCGCCCGCGCCGCCGTACTCCTCGGGCACCTCGATGCCGAAGACGCCGAGTGCCCCGAGCTGGCGGTAGAAGTCCCGCGGCGGGTGGCCCTCGGCCTCCCAGCTCTCGTAGACGGGGACGACCTCGTTGGCGATGAAGTCCCGGATGGTCTCCCGGAAGGCCTCGTGGTCCTCGGTGAACACGGTGCGGCGCACGCGGCGCCTCCCTTCGACGGTGCCTGACGTTCGGTGGAGCCGGCGCGGCGGTCCCCGGACGGCCCGCCGGTCGCCCGACAAGTTAATCGCGGGTAGCTTCGGCTGTCCAGGGTGGGGAGGGCGGCGTCCGGGCCGCTGTGAACGGCCTGGTGGCGGGCTTCGCGGGGCCTCAGGTGAACGCCTGCCGGCCTGCCGGGCGGCCTTCGGAGCGGCCTTGGGAGCGGCCTTGGGAAGCGTCGTCGGAACAGCCTTCGGAGCAGTGTTCGGAGCGGCTGCCGGGACACGGGGAGGGGCGGACGGCGTGGTGGTGCCGTGGTCGCCGATCGCCTCCACCGTGAGGGCCACCACCGGCTCTCGACGGGCGGAGGTCGTCGCGGGCGCCGGCACCACCGCCCTCGCGCTCCACCGGCACTTCCGGGGGCCTGGACGCGCCGTCGGACGTGCGCGCCGCCGGTTCGACGGCCGAACCCGCCGTGGCGGTCGCCCACCGCCCGTCGGCCCGCCCGCCCGGCGGCGCTGCGCCGCGGCCTGCGAGCCGACGTCGTCCTGATGACGGCGGCGCTGCGGGCCGAGCGCTCCTGTCTCTCGGCCGCTCCGCTGCCGCGCCGGGCCGAGCGGCTGCTCCGCGAACCGCTCGTCGCCGTCGCGGTCCGGCCCGACGGCATCGCGCGACGCCGCGCCCGGCACCAGGCGGCACCGTAGCCGCTGCCGGGGACGGGCCGGCCGCCGCGTCGGGAGGATCTGCCGGCGGCGGCCCTGGCGCGCGCGGCCGGCGGCTGCTCCGGGACGACGTCGGCGGCGCGATCGCCGCCGCCCCGGCCGGGACTTGCCGGGCACGCTCAGCGGTGGAGCGCCGCTCAGTCCTCGGCCGACGGTGCGACCGGGGCGACCGGGGCGGCGGGGCCGCCGTTGCCCTGCAGTGCGCTGACGGAACCCGCGTTGCCGGAGACGGCGAGGGTGTTGGCCTGGTTGCCGGCGCCGGAGCCGGTGGCGGTCTGCTGGGTGCCGGTCACATTGCCGACGACGTTGCCGAGGACGTTGTGGGAGCCGGTGTTGCTCACCACGCCGCTGGTGGACTGGTGGTCCGCGCCGGCGCCGTTGTCGGCGTGGGCGGCGCCGGCGCCCGCGAGCAGGAAGGCCCCGAGGGCGGTGACGGCGGCGGCTGCGCGGATACGGGACACGGTGGTCTCCCTGGAAGTGGAGTGCGAATGGTGGCGGCTGCCGGAGTGGCCGCTCCGCAGCGCCGTTGCCTGACGTCGCGCGACCAGGATTCACCGGGGCCGCGGACGAACTCCACCGCCCGGGCGCGGATTCGCCCGATGGTGGGATGCGGATGATTGTCCGACCGGCTCCCGAGCCGGAGCCGGTCGGAGATCACTTGGTGAATGCTTTACTGTTTCATTGCCAAGAGTCGACCTTCCTACAGGCCCCTCAGGAGTCCGCACCGTGACCAGCCTCGCCCTCGGCCCGTCCTGGCTCGATCCGAACCACCTGATCTCCACCTTCGGGCCGATCGGCATCCTGGCCATCGTCTTCGCCGAGTCCGGCCTGCTGATCGGCTTCTTCCTCCCCGGCGACTCGCTGCTCTTCACCACCGGCCTGCTGGTGGCCGACGGCGACTACCTGGACCAGCCGCTCTGGCTGATGTGCCTGCTGATCGTGATCGCGGCGGTGGCCGGCGACCAGGTCGGCTACCTGTTCGGGCGGAAGGTCGGCCCCAGCCTGTTCCGGCGCCCCGACTCCCGGCTGTTCAAGCAGGAGAACGTGGAGAAGGCGGCGGCCTTCTTCGAGCGCCACGGGCCGAAGGCGATCGTGCTGGCCCGCTTCGTGCCGATCGTCCGCACCTTCACCCCGATCGTCGCCGGGGTGAGCGGGATGAACTACCGGGTCTTCGTCCTCTTCAACGTGATCGGCGGCGTGCTGTGGGGCGCCGGCGTCACGGTGCTCGGCTACTTCCTCGGGCAGATCCCGTTCGTCCGGGACAACATCGAGGCGATCCTGGTCGGCATCGTGCTGGTCTCGGTGATCCCGGTGGCCGTCGAACTGCTCCGTGCCCGCCGCTCCGGCCGGGCCGTCCGGGCCGGGGCCGACGCCGCCCGGGCCGACGCCGGTGCGCCCCCGGCCGCTCGCAGCGGCGGCCGCCACCGCGCCGGGTAGGCGTCCGGGGACGGCCGCGCCCGCCGTCGCGTACATGTGCGTCCTGCAGTTCGATCAGGCAAGGTGTATGCGGAGATCGAACGGCGGCCCGGGGGACCGGCACCGCCAGGGGCGGCAAGGAGCGGACGTGCCGAAGCGGGGCCGACCGGGCGGCGGCAAGAGGGCCAGGGGCGGCCGGGGCGGCCGTCCGCAGCGCCAGGCCCGCCCGGCCGCCGGTGCGCGGCCGGTCCACCCGTCCGAGGCGCCGCCCACCGAGGGGCTGCTCGGGCACCCCGCCCCGGTCGTCGAGCCGACCGTGGAGATCCCGCTCGCCCTGCCCGCCCCCGAGACCAAGGGCCTGCTGGCCCCCGAACCCGAGCCGGAGCCCGCGCCGGAACCCGAGCCCGCGCCCGGAGCGCGGCCCGGGCCGCCGGGGGCCGTGGCGGACGCGATCCCCCCGGTGTACCGCCGCCGCTCCGCGGCCGAGGACACCCTCACCCCCGAGGAGTGGCGGGCCGCCGGCTACACCCCGCCGACCGGCATCCCGCTCGGCGCGCTCAGCCCCGGCGCCCCCGGTGAGGCGCCCTGGCCGGACCGGATGCGCACCCTGCTGCGCACCCCGATGTCCGAGCGCCCCGCCTTCGAGCGGACCGCCCGCGAGCTGCACCCCGCCGCGGCCGCGGCCCGCAACGTTCCGCGCATCCTCGACCTGACCCTGCGCATCGGCGAGCTGCTGCTGGCCAGCGGCGAGGCCGCCGAGGACGTCGAGGCGGCCATGCTCGGCATCGCGCACGCCTACCGGCTGGACCGCTGCGAACCGCAGGTGACCTTCACCCTGATCGGCATCTCGCACCAGCCCTCACTGGTCGAGCCGCCGATCACCGCCGACCGCGTGGTGCGCCGCCGCACCTCCGACTACACGCGGCTGAACGCGGTGTACGAGCTGGTCGCGGACATCACCGCCGAGCGGGTGAGCGTCAACGACGCCTACCGCCGGCTCGCGGTGATCCGCCGCAACCGGCACCCGTACGCGGCCTGGCTGCTCGCGTTGAACACCGGCCTGCTGGCCGGCGCGGCGACCTTCCTGGTCGGCGGGAAGATCGACGACAAGGCCTGGCTGGTCTTCCTCAGCGCCTTCGTCGCCGCCGTGCTCGGCGACCGGCTGGCCTCGCTGATCGCCCGTCGCGGGCTGCCGGAGTTCTACCAGTTCGTGCTGGCCGCGATGCCGGCCGCCGCCTCCGGCATCGTGCTCTCCTTCAACGACCTGGGCCTGCGCGGCTCCGTGGTGATCACCGGCGGGCTGTTCGCGCTGCTGCCCGGACGCGCCCTGGTCGCCGCCGTGCAGGACGGTCTGACCGGCTTCTACATCACCGCCGCGGCCCGGCTGCTGGAGGTCATCTACCTGGTGGCGGGCATCGTGATCGGCGTGATGCTGATCCTCTACCTGGGCGTCGGCTTCAACGCGAAGCTCAAACCGGACGAGTCGCTGGTCGGGATCAGCTACCCGCCGGTCCAGATGGCCGCCGCGATGGTGCTGACCCTCGCCTTCGCGATGCTGCTGCAGACCGACCGCCGCTCGCTCGCCCTGGTCACCCTGAACAGCGGCATCGGCTGGGCCAGCTACGGCGTGCTGGCGTACAACGCCGGGGTCTCGCCGATCGTCGCGACCGGGGTGGCGGCCGGCCTGGTCGGCCTCTTCGGCCAGCTGATGGCGCGCTACCGCAACGGGTCCGCGCTGCCGTACGTCACCGCCGCGATCGGGCCCCTGATGCCGGGTTCGGCGCTCTACCTCGGCATGCTCTCGTTCGCCCAGGGCCACCCCAGCGGGGGCCTGGTCCAGATCACCCGGGCCGCCGCGATCGCGATGGCGCTGGCCATCGGCGTCAACCTGGGCGGTGAGATCGCCCGGCTCTTCATGAAGCTCCCGGTCGGGGTCGAGCGGCCCTCGCTCGCCCCGGTGATCCCCCGCCGGGCCGCCAAGCGCACCCGCGGCTTCTGACGCCGGCCGTTGGCCCCCGGGCCATGTCGCGGCAGGCCGCACGCAGCACCAGGAACGAAGGTAAGACCCATGACCACACTGCTGGACGGCTACCGCGAGCACATCGTCGCCACGCACAAGCAACCGCTGTTCCTGCTGCTGGTCGGGTTCATCACCTCGTTCGTGTTCATCCGGTTCAGCGTGCGGATGATCCGGGCCCAGGTGCGCTGGTGGCCCGGCAACGTGACGCCGGGCGGGCTGCACATCCACCACATGGTCTTCGGCCTGGGATTCCTGCTGGCCGGCGGCATCGGGGTGTTCGCGACGTACGGCGGGCACCCGTGGATCGACGTCTTCGGGCTGCTCTTCGGCATCGGCTGCGGCCTGGTGCTGGACGAGTTCGCGCTGATCCTGCACCTGGACGACGTCTACTGGAGCGAGCAGGGCCGCAAGTCGGTGGACGCGGTGATCTTCGGCATCCTCTTCACCGGCCTGCTGCTCGTCGGCTACGTCCCGCTCGGCGCCGAGCCCACCGGGGAGACCAGGTGGGGGCTGGTCACGATCATCTCGGTGAACGCACTGGCGATGGTCGTCACCCTGCTCAAGGGCAAGGTGTGGACCGGGCTGCTGGGCATCATGGTGCCCGGCCTCTCCTGGGTGGGCGCGATCCGGCTGGCCCGCCCGAGCAGCCCCTGGGCGCGCTGGCGGTACGCCGCGAGCCCGCGCCTGCGGTCCCGGGCGCTCCGGCGCGAGCGCCTGCTGCACCGGCGTGCGGACCGGGCCCGCACCTGGCTCTTCGACCTGATCGCCGGGGCGCCCGACAAGGTGCCGGCCCACCACCCGGCCGCCCACCGGGTGGCCGAGCAGATGGCCGCCCGGGCCACCGCCCACCTCGACGCGCACGCCGCCCGGGCACTGGCCCGGCGCTCCGCCCGGCTGGCCGACCGCCGCTCGGCGGCGGGCGGCGCGGAGCACCCGTCCGGGAGCCGCCGGAGCACCGGTGCCGTCGGCGCCGCGGCGTACGGCGGGTCGGACGGCTACGGCGGCGCGGCCGGCCGGGCCGGGCGGCACGGCCGCTCCCAGCAGCGCCGGCGGGTGGTCCGGGCGGGCCGCAGCCGGACGTACGCGGTCGAGCCGGCCGGCCAGGAGCCCCGGCCGGACCGGCGGCGCCGGCTGCGGACGCGGACCCGCAGGATGAGCCGGTAGTTCGTACCCCCTGGTGTCCGGCCGGAGTCGAGGCGCGGTCGGATCATCCGATGGTCACCCGGTCGGCGGTGCGGGCTTGAGGTGTGAAAGCGGCCCGACTTGAGAACATGTCGGACAGTGACCGTCTTGTCACGGAATGGGATGCTTCGCCGGGCCTCCGGCGGTGGCGGGCCCCGGCCGGGCCCGTCGTCACCCCGGTCCCGCGGCGGCGCGCGCGTGCGGCCGCTCCACTCCCTCGTGACCGTTCGAAGGGGTGCATCATGGCGCGCAGGCTCCTGCCGACCCTCCTGTTGTCCCTCACCTCCGTGCTCGCACTGCTCCCCGCCGCGGCGGCCGCCCCGGTGGTGCCGGGCCCGGCCGCGCCCGCCGCGCCGGTCGCCCCCGTCGGGCCGTCTGCCGCCGCGCCGTCCGCCGCCGATCCGTCCGGGGCCGGCGCGGCGGGGGAGCAGGCCTTCCCCTCCGCCGAGGAGATCGACCGCTCCCGGGCCGAGGCCGACCGCCAGGCCGGCGCGGTCGCCGCCATCGAGGCCGGCCTGACCGCCGCCAAGGCCGATGTCGACCGGGCCGCCCGGACCGCCGAACAGGCCGTCGAGGCCTACAACGGCGCCCAACTGACCCTCACCCGGGCCCGCGTCGAGCAGTCCGCCGCCGCCGACCGGTCCGCCGTCGCCGAGGCCGAGCGGTCCGCGGCCGCCGAGGATGCCGCCGCCCTGGCCGCCGAAACGTACCGGCAGGGCACCAGCGCCGAACTCTCCGCGATCAACGCCCTGCTCGGCGCGCGAGGCCCGCGCGAGGCCGGGGACCGGGCCGCGGTGGTCGGCGTCGCCAGCGACCGCACCCGGCAGATCCTTGACGCGGCGGTCTCCACGGCCGCCGGAGCGGCGAAGGCGGCCGCCGCCGCGCGCGCCGCGACCGAGACCGCCGAACGGGCCGCCGCCGCCGTCGGGGCCGCCCGGTCACGCGCCGAGGCCCGGCTGGCGGACCAGCAGAACCAGGTCACGGCCACCGCACTGCGGCGCGAGCAGCTGCTCGCCGAACTGGCCGCCGCCCGCCACACCACCGTCGAACTGGAACGGCAGCGGCGCGAGGCGCTGGAGGCGATCGCCGCCCGGGAGGCCGAGGCCGCCGCCCGCGCGGCGGCCGAGAAGGCGGCGGCCGAGCGCGAGGCGGCGGAGCGGGCCGCCGCCGAACGGGCCGCGGCGGAGCAGGCCGCCCGGGAGGCCGAGGCCAGGGCGGCCGCCGAAGCCGCCGCGGCAGCCGAAGCAGCCGAACGCGCGACGGCCGCCGAGGCCGCCGAACGGGCCGCCGCCGCCGCGAAGGCCGCCGCCACCCCCGCACCACCGCCGCCGCGCCCCTGGTCGGCCGAGGGCGCGGCGGACGCCATCGCCTTCGCCCGCTCCAAGATCGGCCTGCCCTACGTCTGGGGCGGCGAGGGCCCCGGCGGCTACGACTGCTCGGGGCTGACCATGATGGCCTGGCGCCAGGGCGGCAAACGCCTCAACCACTTCGCCGCCGACCAGTACGCCCAGTCCACCCCGGTCACCTACCGCCAGCTTCGCCCCGGCGACCTGGTCTTCTGGAGCACCACCGGCCGCGCCGCCGACATCCACCACGTCGGCATCTACATCGGCGACGACCAGATGATCGAGGCCCCCCGCGCCGGCGTGCCGATCAAACAGGCCAGCCTCTGGATCATGGGCACCCCGGACTTCTACGCTCGCCCCTGACGGGGCGGTGCCGTGCTGGGGGTGGATGTCTGGCGTTCGGGCCGGTGCGGCGGGTCGGTGGGCTGGGGTGGCCTGGCCGGGCGGTTGGCCCGTCCTGTTGCGGGGCGGGTGCTTGGTGGGTAGGTGCCCCGGATTTCTACGTCCGCTCCTGACGGGGCGGTGTCGTGTTGGGGGTGGGGGTGGATGTCTGGCGTTCGGGTCGGTGTGGCGGGTCGGTGGGCTGGGGTGGCCTGGCCGGGCGGTTGGCCCGTCCTGTTGCGGGGCGGGTGCTTGGTGGGTAGGTGCCCCGGATTTCTACGTCCGCTCCTGACGAGGAGGCGCCCGCGCCACGGGCCGGGATCGGACGTCGGCGTCCGGCCAGCGGTTTGCCCGCCCCGTTGCGGGTGGGAGTAGAACGCCCGGCCCTGCGGCCGGCGCGGAGCGCGCGGCGGCCGCAGGGGCGGTCCGGTCGTCCCGTGACGGTAGTCGGCAAGCAGGCACCGGACTTCTACGCCCACCCGTGCCGCCCCGGCCGGGGCGGAGTGTGCGGCGGGTCGGAAGGCCGGTCGTCCTGTCGGTATCCGGCGCGCAGGTGACCCGGACTTCTGTGCCCGTACCTGGCCGGGGTCAGGCGCCCGGCCGGCCGGCGGGGAGGGCGCGCCCGCTCACGGCGTGAGCGGCAGGCACTCGGCGAGCAGGGCGAGGATGTCGCACCAGGCGCGTTCCGCGTGCAGCGGGTGGTGGGCGACGCCGGGGACCACGGCGTGGTCGACCGGCGGGTGGTGGAAGGCGTGCTGGGCGCCGCCGTAGACCACCAGGCGCCAGTCGACGCCCGCGGCCTGCATCTCGGCGGCGAACGCGTCCCGTTGCGCGGGCGGCATGATCGGATCCTCCGACCCGACCCCCGCCCACACCGGGCAGCGGATGCGCGCCGCCTCGCCGGGGCGGCCCGTGGTCAGGGCGTTGACCGTGCCGATCGCCCGCAGGTCCACGCCGTCGCGCCCGAGTTCCAGCGCGATCGCGCCGCCGGTGCCGTAGCCGATGGCGGCGATCCGGTCCGGGTCGGTCCGCGGTTCGTCGAGCAGCACGTCGAGTGCCGCGTGGCCGATGTCCCGCATCCGGTCGGGGTCGGCGAGCAGGGGCATCGCGCGCGCCAGCATCTCCTGCGGGTCGGTGAACCAGCGCCCGCCGTGGAGGTCGAAGGCCAGTGCCACGTAACCCAGTTCGGCGAGGGCGTCGGCCCGGTGGCGGTGGACGTCGTTCAGGCCCGGCCCCTCGGGGCCCAGCAGCACCGCCGGTCCGCGGCCGGTTCCGGCCGGGAGCGCGAGGTGTCCGATCATCGTCAGGCCGTCGGCGGGATAGCGGACCGTGCGTGTGGTGACCGTCGTCATGGGACCGGACCCTAGTGCGGTTCCGGCCCGTTGGGACCGGACTTCACCGTGGGCGGACAGCACGGCTCCGGCCCCGCCTCCGCGGCCGGAATAAATCGGGTGCCGTCGCCGAAATCCCGCCGTACGGTGAGGGAATGGGCAACGAAACGAACGGCGGGCCCCGTGATCCGGGCAGCGGCCGCTTGAAGGAGCAGGGCGACATCGTCGACGGGATCGAGATCCGGGCGGTCGGCGAGGACGAGGTCGAGGAGTGGGACCGGGCGCTCGCCGTCGGCTTCCTGCGTTCGCACGTCGGCCGGGCGACGGAGTTCCGCCGCCGCCAGTGGGAGCCGGACCGGATGATCGGGGCGTTCGACGGCGACCGGATCGTCGCCACCTTCCGCAGCTTCGACGCCGAACTGACCGTCCCCGGCGGCGCGGTGGTGAAGGCCGACGCGATCACCGCCGTCACCGTGACCGCCACCCACCGGCGGCGCGGACTGCTCCGCCGGATGATGACCGGCGACCTCGCGGCCGCCCGGGAGCGCGGCGCCGCCGTCGCCATCCTGGTCGCCGCCGAGTACAACATCTACGGCCGCTACGGCTTCGGCCCCGCCACCCGCGGCCACGGCTGGAACATCGACCTGCTGCGCGCCGGCGGCCTGCGGGCCGATCTGCCCACCGTGCCCGGCGGGCGGATCGACCTGGTGAGCATGGAGGAGCTGCGCAAGACGGGCCCCGAGCTGTTCGACCGCTGGCGGGTCACCCAGCCCGGCGCGATCGACCGCGACGAGCTGACCTGGCAGCGCCACACCGGCGAGATCGAGGTCCCCGGCTTCGACTGGAAGGAGCCCTTCGCCGTCATCCACCGGGACGCCGAGGGCACCCCGACCGGCCTGGCCGTCTACAAGGTCGACGACACCTGGGACGGCTCCTACCCGAACTGCACGCTCACCGTCCATGATGTCTTCGCGCTCGACCGGCCCACGGCCACCGCGCTGTGGCGCTACCTGTTCTCGGTCGACTGGGTGCGCAAGGTCACGGTCGAGAACGTCGGCCCGGACGACCCGCTGCCGATGCTGCTCAACGAGCCGCGCGCCGCCACCCCGCACGCCGAGAACGCCGACTTCATGTGGCTGCGGGTGCTGGACGTCGAGGCCGCCTTCAACGCCCGGACGTACGGCGCTCCCGGCCGCGTGGTCCTGGACGTCGAGGACCGGGACGGCTACGCCGAGGGCCGCTGGGCGATCGAGGTCGCCGCGGACGGCACCGGCCGCTGCGTGCGGACCACCGACGAGGCCGACCTGGCGCTGGACGCCTCGACGCTCGGCGCGCTCTACCTGGCCGGCGAGACGCTGCCCAGGCTCGCGGTGGCCAACCGGGTCACCGAGCTGCGTCCGGGCGCGGTGGCCGCCGCGGACCTGCTGCTGCGCACACCGCTGCTGGCCTGGAACATCGACGGATTCTGACCGGCCCTCACCCCCGGCCCGCGCGGCCGGGGGTGCCCGCCGCCACTGCCGCTACTTCACGGCGGTCTTGCCGATGGTGGGCAGGATGAAGTCCTGGATGAGGCCCTTGGCGTCGCGCACGATCGGCCGGAACACCCGGTAGCGCGACAGGTTGATCACCCGGGCCGCCATGGGGGTCGAGCGCCGCACGAACTCCCGGGTCCGCTCGGTGTCCTCGGTCCGGTCGAAGACCCAGTAGAGCACCACGACCATGAGGTGCAGCCACAGCACGTCGGGCAGCAGTTCGACCAGTTCGGCGTCCAGCTTCGGCGCCAGCTCGGAACCCTGCAGCACCTCGCGGAACAGCTCGACCGCCGTCGCCCGGGCCGGGTGGGACTCGTTGGAGAACGGGCTCAGCGAGCTGCTCGGGTCGGCGGCGGTGCGGAAGAACTGCGCCGCGAACTCGTGGTACGGGGCGGCCGTGTCGAGCCAGGAGGTCAGCGCGATCTCCAGCCGTTCGGCGAAGTCCCGGGTGTGCGCCATGCGGTTCCTGGCGTCCGCCGCGTGGTCGTGCGTCATGCCGTCGTAGAACCCCTGGATCAGGAATTCCTTGGCCGAGAAGTAGTAGTAGGCGTTCCCGACCGAGACGCCCGCCTCGGTGGCGATGGCACGCATGGTGGTCTTCTCGTAGCCCCGCTCCTGGAAGAGCCGCATCGCGGTCTCCAGGATCAGGGCCCGGGTCTGCTCGCTCTTGTCAGTCTTCGGCTGCGCGCGGCTGCCGCGCGCCTCGGCGGGGCTCGCGGCGCCCCCGTCGGTACCGCCGGTGCTGTCGTTCGCCGCGCTCGTGCCGTTCGTCGCTGCCAGGTCGTCCACGGCCACGAGCCTAGCCCGATCGGGTCAGTCCCAGCCGGTGTCGGCGCGTGCGGCACCGGATGCCCCCTCCGCATCCGGTGCCGACGCCGTCCTCGGATTGATTTCGAACGCGTTCAAAGTCATGGCCTGACTCTAAGTCATCACTTGAACGCGTTCAAGTGCGGATGGGATGCTGGACCCATGAGCACCGTGATACGGCACGGCACCGCCCGGGATGCCGGGGCCGTCGCCGAACTGCACTCCGCCAGCTGGCGCACCGCCTACGCCGGCCTCGTCCCCGACGAGGCCCTCGGCGACGGGCTGGCCGCCGAACGGCGCGAGATCTGGGAACTGCGGCTCGCCGCCGACTACGGCGGACCGGAGACGACCCCCGAGCTGTTGATCGCCGAGCGGGACGGGGACGTCGTCGGGTTCGCCTACGTCGTGCCGCACTGGGACGGCCGGATCCTGCTCGACAACCTGCACGTCCGCCCCGGGCTGACCGGCGGCGGCATCGGCCGCGAGCTCGTGGACGCGGCCCGCAGGCACACGGCCCGCCGCCACCCCGGGACCGACCTCTATCTGGAGGTGCTGCAGGCCAACACCCGGGCGGTCGCCTTCTACGAGCGCGAGGGCGCCCATCGCACGGACGCGCGCGAGGGCGTCTTCCCGGGCGGCCACACGCTGCCGGAGTACGAGTACACCTGGCCGGCCTCCGAGCTCGCCCGTCACTGGTCGTAGACGGTCACCGGCACCCCCCGTCCGGTCAGCCGGGCCGTCACCAGCGGCTCCACCGAGCTCCAGCGCCCGCCCGCCAGCCCGCACCCGATCCGCGGCATGTGCACGGAGGCGCCCAGGTCGAGCGCGTGCCCGCCCAGTGTCGCCAGCGCGGCGTCGATCGCCTCGTAGCGCACCGGCGGCCCGGAGGAGCGGCCGGTGCGGATGCCCCGCTGGCCGACCATGTTGGCCACCCAGAGGTGCTCCCCGACCCGCACCAGCTGCACGGCGCCCAGCCCGAAGTCGTTCGACGCCCGCTCCCGGTGCCACCGCCGGTACGCCGCCTCCGGTTCGCTCCAGCGCCGCGAGAGCGCGACCACGAACCCCTTCCCCCACCCGCCGAGGTCGTTGCAGACGTGCGCGATCACCTGCACCCCCTTCCCCGGGGGTGCCGTGGCATCGCCCCGGACGTAGGTAATGGTGCTCGTCTCCGCCATGCCTCGAACGCTAGTGCGCACCACTGACAGTGCGTTCGGGGCCTTTCGTCCGGACGCCCAGATGGTGGCGGCCCGCGAGGGAGATCAGCAGGGCGAGCACCGCCGCCACCGCCGGGATCCAGTAGCCCGCGCCGGGGCCCGCGTGCTCGGCCAGGGCGCCGGCCAGCGCCGAGCCGCCCGAGATGCCGACCAGGATGCCGGACACCGCGATCGCCATCCCCTCGTTCAACTGTCGCCGGGGCAGCAGCTCCTGGAGCAGCGTCATGCCGGTGACCATGGTCGGCGCGGTCCCCGTGCCGGCGGCGAACAGCGCCGCCCCGAGCAGCGCGAGCCCCGCGCCGCCCAGCCCGGCGGCCAGCGGAAGGAGCAGCAGTCCCGCCATCGCCGCGACGCCCCGCAGGAAGCGGGCGCCCGCGGGCCCGGCCGGCCGGAGCGTCCCGAACACCAGCCCGGCCACGCAGGACCCGGCCGCCACCAGGGCCAGCAGCCCGCCCGCGACCGGCCGGTGCCCCAGCGCGTCCGCGTAGGCGACGGTGGTCAGGTCGAGCGCGCCGAAGATCATGCCGGTGCTGAGGAAGGTCAGCGCCAGCACCCGCAGGCCCGGCACCCGCAGCGGCGAGCTGTGCCGTCCGTCGGCCGGGCGGGCGGCGAGCGGCGGCTCGGTGCGGCGCTGGGCCGCGAAGAGCAGCGCGCCGACCGCGCCCAACCCGCCGGCGGTGAGCAGCCCGGCCTCCGGGGCGATCGCCGCGCACAGCACCATGCCGAGCACCGGCCCGGCCATGAAGCAGAGTTCGTCCAGCGCCTGCTCGAAGGAGTTGGCGAGGTGCAGGTCGTCCGGCTCGTCCCGGAGCAGGTGCGCCCAGCGGGCCCGGGCCATGCCGCCGAGGTTCGGCGCCGCCGCGCCGGCCGCCCAGCACAGGAACAGCGTCCAGTCCGGCGCCCCGGCGCGGACGCAGAGCAGGAGCGCGGAGAGCGGCAGCACGTTGTAGAGCACCGCCGGGACGGTGACCCGTGCCTGCCCGAACCGGTCGACCAGCCGGCCGATCAGCGGCATGCCGACCGCCCCGGTGACCAGGCCGGCCGCCCCGACCGCGCCCGCCAGCGCGTACGAGCCGCGCCGTTCGGCGAGCAGCACCACCAGCGAGACGCCGGTCATCGACATCGAGAGCCGGCCGAGCAGCCCGGCCAGGGTGAAGGCGGCGGTGCCGGGCCGGACGAACAGGCGTCGGTACGGGGCGAGCATGGGACTCCGCGGGAAGAGGGGGAGGGGAGGGCCCCAGCCTCGGGCCGCCGGCCGGGCGCGGTCCAACACCTGTTCCGCCGCATTGACAACAGTGCGTTGTCAATCGCCTCGGACCCTCCGGCCCGGGCGCGTTGCTAGCCTGCCGCCATGCCCCGTGACCTGCATCCCCGCCTGCTCCGCGGTTTCGTCGCGACCGCCGAGACCCTGCACTTCGGGCGGGCCGCCGAGCGCCTGCACGTGGCCCAGCAGGCGCTCAGCCGGGACGTCCGGACGCTGGAGCGGCTGCTCGGCGACGCGCTGTTCACCCGCACCACCCGCAGCGTCGAACTCACCGCCGCCGGCCACGGGTTGCTGCCCAAGGCGCGCCGGCTGCTGGCGCTGCACGACGAGATCCTGGCCGGCGCCGGGCACCGTCCGCTGCTGCTCGACCTCAACAGCGACGTCACCGGCCCGGACCTCACCAGCGACCGGCTGCTCCAACGGGCCCGCGCCGTTTGGCCGGAGGGGGAGATCCTGGCCCGCTTCCACGGCGGTCTGGCGGCCGCCGCCGACGAGCTGCTCGCCCACCGCCTGGACGTCTCGTTCGGCCGCTTCGCCGGTCTGGCGGCCGGGGTGCGCTCCCGACTCGCCCAGCGGCCGGTCCGGTTCGAGCGGGTGTCGGTGATGATGGCGGCCGGCCACCCGCTCGCCGGGCGGCCGGTCCTGCGGGTGGCCGAGCTGGCCGGCCATCCGGTGGACGTCTGCGCGGGCAACCCGGCGACCACCGAGTGGGCCGACCTCGGCCTGCGGCTGCTGCGCGAGCACGGTCTGACGCCGGCCGCGCCGCGCGTCCCGCCGGTGGGGGTGGACGAGACGGCCCGCTACCTGGCCCGGCACGGCGATCCGATGCTGACCACGGTCGGCGGCCCGACGCTGCCGGGCTCGGTGAACGTGCCGCTGGTGGAGCCGGTGCCGCTCAGCCTGGTGAGCCTGGTGCACCGCCCGGACCTGCGGCATCCCGGGCTGGCCGCACTGCTGTCCGCGGCCGCCGAGCTGGGTGCGCGCGAGGCGTGGCTGCGCCGCCCGTCGGGCGGCTGGCTCCCGGCGCCGGACGCGGCGCTGCTGACGGCCTGAGCGGTCCGCCGGGGGTCTGGCGAAGATGGTGCACGAACCTGTCCCGGATCAGGAATCACCGGGTAGCGGACGGTTGTTCGGGCCGTATACGACCCCGCCCCTGCCGCTCGGGGGTCGGCAGGGGCGGGACGGGTGCGGGCGCGCGGCCGGTGGGGGAAACCGGCGGTCGCGCGCCCGCGGTCGGGGAGGGCCCGTGGGGCCCGGTGCCGCGGTCGGCCGGGTCAGGCCGCCTTCACGGCGGAGATGTCGAAGGTGAGCTTCACCTTCTCGCCGATCAGCACGCCGCCGGTCTCCAGCGCCGCGTTGTAGGTCAGGCCCCACTCGGTGCGGTCCAGGACGGCCTTGCCCTCGAAGCCGACCCGGTCCACGCCGTACGCGTCGATCGCGGCACCCGTGAAGTCGAGGTCCAGGACGATCGGGCGGGTGACGTCCTTGATGGTGAGGTTGCCGGTCATCCGGTAGGAGTCGTCGCGCACGCGCTCGGCGGAGACGCTGCGGAAGCTCATCTCGGGGAAGGTCTCGGCGGCGAAGAAGTCACCGGTGCGCAGGTGCTCGTCGCGCTGGGCCTGGTTGGTGTCGATGCTGCCGACCTTGATCACCAGTTCGGCGCTGGAGTTGGCCGGCGTGGAGCCGTCCAGGTGCAGCCTGCCGTCGTACTCGGTGAAGCGGCCCTTGACATTGGTGACCATCGCGTGGCGGACGGAGAAGCCGATCTCGCTGTGGGTGGCGTCGATGGTCCAGTCGCCGGAGAGGTGGCCGAGGTCCGGGCCCTCCGCGACGGCGACGGCGGTGGTGGTCGCGGCGGCGACGTTCTTGTTGCGGTTGAACAGGCCCATGGCTCCTCCTCGGGTTCGAAGCCATTTGTTTAGGCTTCAACTTGTTGGCTCCACTGTAGCCCGTGTTCGTTCAAAGTTCAACCAATGCCGCGAGGGGCCCGTCGGTAGGGTCGGATCCGGTCCGGCCACCCGGCTTGACCCTCGACCTGGTCGAGGCCCGAGAGTCCCCGGTATGGAGAGCGACCTGCGCAGCATCGGAGAGCTGGCCCGCGACAGCGGTCTGAGCGTGAGCGCCCTGCGCTTCTACGACGGGGCCGACGTGCTCGCCCCCGCCCGGGTCGACCCGCGCACCGGCTACCGCTGGTACGCGCCCGGGCAGCTCGCCGAGGCCCGGCTGCTGGCCCGGCTGCGCCGGGTGGGCCTGCCGCTGGCCGGCATCCGGGCCGTGCTCGGCGCGGACCCCGGCAGCGGCGCCGCGCACCGGGTGCTCGACGCGCACCTGCGCCGACTGGAGGACGGCCTCGCCGACGCGCGCCGGGAGCTCTCCCTGATCCGCCGACTGATCGACCAGAGGGAGAATCCGATGAACACCGCCCCTGCCGAACACCGCTTCACCGTCCCCGCCCCCGCGCTGGCCGAGGCCCTGGACGCGGTCCGTTTCGCCGTCGGCAGCGACCCCGAGCTGCCGGTCCTGTCCGGTGTGCTGTTCGACCTGGACGGCGGTCTGCTGCGGCTGGTCGCCACCGACCGCTACCGGATGGCCCTGGCCGAGGTCCCCGTCGACGCCCCCGGGGGTTCCGGCGCCGCCTCCGCCGCCGTGATCGTGCCGGCCGCGCTGGCCGACGCCCTCCGCGCGCTGCTCGGCCCCGCCGCCGGACCGGTGGAGCTGGCGCTCGACGGCGGGGCGGTGCGCATCGTGGTGGACGGTCACCGGATCGAGGGCGCCGCGCTCGACCACGACTACCCCGACTACCGCGCACTGGTCCGGCTGGACCCCGTCCGCCGGGTCGGCCTGCCCGCCGCCGACCTGCGCGAGGCGGTCGCCTGCGCCCCGACCCGCAGCCTCCCCTCCGGACCGGACGGCACCCACTGCGAGGTCGCCGTGCTGGCCGTCGACGAGTCCGGCCGTCTCACCCTCGTCGCCCCGGACGCCGACGCCGGTGTCAACGCCGGGGCCGACGCCGCCGCGCCGGCCCCGGGCGCCCTCCGGGTGGCGGTCAACCGCGACTTCCTCCTGGAGGCCCTCCCGGCCGGCACCCCGGGCCAGCTGGTCCTCGAACTCGGCGGCCCGATCGCCCCGCTCGCCATCCGCACCCCCGACCACCCCGGCACCTTCTCCGTCCTGATGCCGGTCCGCCTCCCGGCCGCCTGACCCGCCCCTCCCCGGGCTGTTTGCTGGTGCTAGCAGTGCGCTTGCAAAAGCAAGCAGCCTGGGGCAGGGTGGTCCCATGGCCTCCCTGAACGTCGGCTCGCTGGGCGAGTACATCCGCGAACAGCGGCGCAGCGCGCAGTACTCGCTGCGGCAGTTGGCGGAGGCCGCCGGCGTGTCCAACCCCTACCTCAGCCAGATCGAGCGAGGGTTGCGCAAGCCGAGCGCGGAGATCCTGCAGCAGATCGCCAAGGCGTTGCGGATCTCGGCGGAGACGCTCTACGTCCAGGCCGGGATCCTGGAGGAACGGCGCGGTGAGGGCCTGGAACTGCGGGCCTCGATCCTGGCCGATCCCCTGATCAACGAGCAGCAGAAGCAGGCGCTGCTCGCGGTCTACGACGCCTTCCTCAAGGAGAACGCCGCCGGGGGACCGCCCGGCGCGGACGAGGGTGCGGACGGGAGCGCGGACGAGCCCGAGGGCAAGGCACCCTAGACACCACGGGAGGACCGGCCGTGCCGATCACGGACGAGATCAAGAAGACCCTGACCGACCCGACCCCGCTGTACGCCCTCGCGGGCGCCGGGGAGCTCGCCTACGAGAAGCTGCGGGAGGTGCCGGGCAGGGTCGAGGCGCTCGCGGCGGACCGCAAGGGCACCCAGGAGAAGGCCACCGCCCGGCTGGCCGAGGCCCAGGCCCGGCTGGTCGAGGCGCAGTCGAAGGTCACCGACACGGTGACCGCGCTGCCGGCCGACCTCAAGGTGCTCCAGGAGAAGGCGCAGACCTTCGCGCTCCAGCAGGTCGGCCGCGCCGTCGAGCTGGCGGTGAAGGCCAAGGAGACCTACGACGGGCTGGCCGAGCGCGGCAAGGTCGCGGTCGACCGCGGGCGCGGCGCCGAGGCCGGTGCGGACGCCGCGGTCGCGGAGCGGGTCGACGCGGAGGTCGCCGAGGGCGAGCCGGTCGAGGGCGAGCTGGTCGAGGACGAGGCGCCCGCCGCCCCGAAGCGCGGCCGGTCCCGCAGGAGCGCGGAGTAGGACCGCGCAGCCCGGGGCGCATCGGGCGCCGCCGGGTCGTTGACGCCGTGGCGGACGCCCCGCCGTGCCAGGATGGACGGACGGGGTGCCGCAGCGAGACGAGGAGGCCGTGATGGGCGGAGTGGCCCAGATCCTGTTCCTGGACTACCTGAATCCGTTCTGGTGGCTGGCCGTCGCCATCCTGGGCTACAAACTGTTCGCGCTGATCGACGCCGCCACCCGGTCGGAGGACGCCTACCGAGCGGCCGACAAGAAGACCAAGGGCTTCTGGCTGGCGGTCCTCGGCATCGCGTTCGGGCTGGACCTGCTGTTCGGCGCGAACTTCCTGACCAGCTTCCTCACCCTGGCGGGCCTGGTCGCCGCGATCGTCTACGTGGTCGACGTCCGCCCGGCGATCCGGGCGCTGACCAACCGGGGCGGCGGCCGGGGCGACCAGCGCAACATGGGGCCGTACGGGCCCTGGTGACGGCGGAGCACGGCGCCCCGGCGTCCGGCGGGTCCCCCCCGCGCGGACGCCGGGGTCCGTCGTTTCCGGCGCAGGGTCAGCCCAGGAGCAGCCGGGCCGGGTTGCGCTCCAGCAGCAGCACCGCGACGTCGTCCGTCAGCGCGCCGCCGTTCAGCTCCTCGACCTCGGCGATCGCGCTGTCGACCAGCCGGCCCCGGGTGAGCCCGGCGGACTGGTGGTCGCCGATGAGGTCGGCCAGGCCGTCCTGGCCGAGGCGGCGGGAGCCGGCGCCGATCCGGCCCTCGATCAGGCCGTCGGTGTACAGCAGCAGCCGCCAGCCGGGGCGCAGCTCGAAGCGGTGGGCGGGCCAGACGGCCTGGCCGTCGTCGCAGGGGAGCAGGCCGAGCGCGGGGCCGGCGTGGTCGGCGGGCAGGCCGATCGGGGCGTGGTCCTCGCCGAGCAGCAGCGGGGGCGGGTGGCCTGCCAGGTGGATCCGGGCCTGTTCGGGGGCCTGAGGGGCAGTGGTGTCGCCGGGCTCGATGCTCAGCATGCAGAGCGTCGCGAAGATCTCGTCGCTGCGCCGTTCGTGTTCCAGCACGTGCTGGAGGGTGGTCAGCAGGGTCTCGCCGGTGAGGCCGGCGAAGACCAGGGTCCGCCACGCTATCCGCAGTGCCACGCCGAGCGCGGCCTCGTCGGGGCCATGGCCGCAGACGTCGCCGATCACCACGTGGACGGTGCCGTCCTCGGTGCGGACCGCGTCGTAGAAGTCGCCGCCGAGCAGGGCGCGGCGGCGGCCGGGGCGGTAGCGGCGGGTGAAGGAGAGGTTCGCGCCGTCGAGCAGCGGGGTGGGCAGCAGGTGGCGCTGCAGGCGGGCGTTCTCCTGGCCGCGCAGCTCGGCCTCGACGAGCCGGCGCTGCGACTCGTCGGCGCGCTTGCGCTCGACGGCGTAGCGCAGGGCGCGGGCCAGCAGCGGGCCGTCCGTCTCGTTCTTGACCAGGAAGTCCTGGGCGCCGGCGGCCACGGCGGCCGCCCCGAGTTCGGCGCCGGCGGCGTCGGTGAGGACCACGACGGCGGTGTGCGGGGCCCGGCGGAGCAGTTCGTGCAGGCCCTCCAGGCCGTCCGAGGGGTCGGAGGGGTGCGGCAGGTCGGCGGGGGCGGCGAGGTCGAGCAGCACGCAGCTGAAGTCGCCGCGGGCGAGGTCGGGGGTGCGCCGGCCGCGCCGGGAGCCGGACGAGGCGGGGGCGAGCAGGGCGAAGGCCTGGTCGAGGCCGCGGGTCCAGTGGATCTCGATCGGGGCGCCGCTGTCGGCCACCGCGGCCTTGAGCAGCTGGGCGTCGCTGGCGTCGTCCTCGATCACCAGCAGCCGGAGCGGCGCGGTGGTGGCGGACACGGGCACGGGGGCGGCCGGGCCGCTGGGCGCGGCGTCCGACCGGGGGTGGGGTATCGGCGCGGCCGTCGCGGCCGGGCCGGACGGCTGCCGGCGGGCACCGGGCCGGGTGTCCGGCGGGTCCGCGGCACCAGGCACCCGCCCGTCTCCCGTTGCGGGCATCGGCTGATCCTCCCTTTCCCCGCATGCGTAACGGCCGGCGTCCGTCCGCAGTGCCCGCTTGGCACCCTGCGTCGGGGAACTTCTCGCGACCATAACGTGATCTCCGGGGATTTCTCTGACCGACCGGCACCGTTGTGGCTATCGCCACGCCGGTGGCGGTGTGTTGGATGGGTGGGGACGCGGGTGGAGGCCCGCCCCGGCGGGTGCCGGGGCGGACGAGGAGAGGGGTTTCGGGATGGTGACGCGCATCACCCTGGTCGAGGGTGACATCACGGCGCAGCAGGTGGACGTCGTTGTGAACGCGGCGAACTCCTCGCTGCTGGGCGGCGGCGGTGTGGACGGTGCGATCCACCGGCGGGGCGGGCCGCGGATCCTGGCGGAGTGCCGCGCGCTGCGGGCTTCGCGGTACGGGCGGGGGCTGCCCACCGGGCAGGCGGTGGCGACCACGGCCGGCGACCTGCCGGCCCGCTGGGTGGTGCACACCGTGGGGCCGGTCTACCTGGAGGACGAGTACGAGGAGCGGGCGGGGCTGCTGGCCTCCTGCTACCGCGAGTCGCTCCGGGTGGCGGCGGAGCTGGGCGCGCGCACGGTGGCCTTCCCGGCCGTGTCGGCCGGGATTTTCGGGTGGCCGCAGGCGGACGCGGCCAGGATCGCGCTCGGCACCGTCGCGGCGGTGACGGCGGAGCCGGGGAGTGGGCCGGGGGAGGTGCGGTTCGTGCTGTTCGGGCCGGAGATGTACGGGGTGTTCGAGGGCGTCGGGCGGGAGCTGGGGCTGACGGGCCGGGGGTGAGTCCCGGCCGGGTCCCATGGTGGCGTGACGAGGCGTCAACACGCCAGAGATATTCGATAACTCGTTCGAGTGAAACCGTGGACTCGACCGCCGTCGGGCGGCCGGGGCGGAGTCCGCTACGGGGCGAGCGCCGTCCAGGGCAGGGTGACCTCGCCCTGCCGCCACCGCCCGCGCGCGTCCACCAGCGGCCACGCCCCGGCCAGCGAGGTGCAGGCCGCCACCCAGCGCTGCCGGGCGCCGAACGCCCCGTACGGCGCGGCCGCCGCCCAGGCGCGGTCGAAGTCGCGCAGGAAGGCGTGCACCGGCCGCCCCGGCACGTTGTGGTGGATCAGCGCCTTCGGCAGCCGTTCGGCCAGGTCGGACGGCCGGTCGAGGCCGCCCAGCCGGGCCGCGAAGGTCACCGTGCGCGGCCCCTCCGGGCCGAGCGCCACCCAGACGTGCCGGCGGCCGATCTCGTCGCAGGTGCCCTCGACCAGCAGCCCGTCCGGGGCCAGCCGGTCGCACAGCCGCTCCCAGACCCCGGCCACCGCCGACTCGTCGTACTGCCGCAGCACATTGGCGGCCCGGATCAGCTGGGCGGGCGCGCCGCCGTCCAGCGGGACCTCGAAGCCGCCGCGCCGGAAGGTCAGCAGCGGCGGCACCGCGTAGGGGAGCGCCGCGGCCACCCGGGCCGGTTCGATCTCGATCCCGACCACCCGGACGTCCGGCCGCACCGCGCGCAGCCGTCCGGACAGCTCCACGGCCGTCCACGGCGCGGCGCCGTACCCGAGGTCGACGGCGACCGGCGGGTTCCCGGCGGAACGCAGCGCCGGTCCGAGCGCGTGGGCGATCCAGCGGTCCATCCGGCGCAGCCGGTTGGTGTTGGTGGTCCCCCGGGTGACGGTGCCCACCGGCCGCCCGGTCCGTCCGCGGGCGGGCGCGGTCACGGTGTCGGGGGAGGAGGCGGCCATGCCCCACAGGGTACGGGGCCCGCGGCGGCCGTCGGCGGCGTGGCCCATCTCATGCCGGGGCCCGGGAATGCCGGTCGACGATCGCGTGGTTGGCAGACTGATGGTGATGTGTGCCCGGACGGGGCGCGGCAGGCCGGCGCGCCGGGGCGGCGCCGCGGGCGTGCGGCGCGCGGGCGTGGCGCACGCACCGCCAGCAGGCAGAACAGCAGACAGCAGGCAAGCAGGGCTGCTGAGGCGGGAAGTACACGAGGAGGCTTCAGCCAGGTGATCCAGCACCCCGTCCGTTCGGTACGCCGTGCCCAGCCGGCCACGCCCGCGCGCGGCCGGCTCCAGTCGCTCGTCCAGGGCGGCCGGCGCCGCCCGCGCCGGATAGCCATGCTCAGCGTCCACACCTCCCCGCTGCACCAGCCGGGGACGGGCGACGCCGGCGGCATGAACGTCTACATCGTGGAGCTGGCCAAGCGACTGGCCGAGCTCAACATCGAGGTCGAGGTGTTCACCCGGGCGATCTGCTCGGACGACGCGCCCACCGTGGAGCTGGCCCCGGGCGTGCTGGTCCGGCACGTCACGGCGGGCCCGTACGAGGGGCTGCTGAAGGAGGACCTGCCGGCCCAGCTGTGCGCCTTCACCCACGGCGTGCTCCGCACCGAGGCCGGCCACCGGCCCGGCCACTACGACCTGGTCCACTCGCACTACTGGCTCTCCGGCCAGGTCGGCTGGCTGGCCGCCCAGCGCTGGGGCGTGCCGCTGGTGCACACCATGCACACCATGGCGAAGGTGAAGAACGCGGCGCTGGCCGAGGGCGACACCCCCGAGCCGCCGGCCCGGGTGATCGGCGAGACCCAGGTGGTGGAGGCGGCCGACCGGCTGATCGCCAACACCACCGAGGAGGCCGCCGAGCTGGCCCGGTTCTATGCGGCGCGCCCGGACCAGCTGGCCGTCGTCCACCCGGGCGTCAACCTGGACGTGTTCCGCCCGGCGGCAGCGGGCACCGCGGAGGCCCGCCGGGCCGCCCGGGCCCGGCTCGGGCTGCCCGCCGACGCCGCGGTGCTGCTGTTCGCCGGCCGCATCCAGCCGCTGAAGGCCCCGGACGTGCTGCTGCGCGCGGTCGCGGTGCTGCTGGAGCGGCGCCCGGAACTGCGCGAGCGGCTGGTGGTGCCGGTGGTCGGCGGCCCCTCCGGCACCGGGCTGGCCAGGCCGGAGAGCCTGCACAAGCTGGCCGCCCAGCTGGGCATCGGCGACGTGGTGCGGTTCCACCCGCCGGTGGGCCAGGCGCTGCTCGCCGAGTGGTACCGGGCCGCGACGGCGCTGGTGATGCCCTCGTACAGCGAATCGTTCGGGCTGGTCGCGCTGGAGGCGCAGGCCTGCGGCACGCCGGTGGTGGCGGCCGCGGTCGGCGGTCTGCCGGTCGCCGTCCGGGACGGTGAGACGGGCACCCTGGTCGACGGCCACGACCCGGTGGCCTGGTCGCACGCGCTGGAGCCGTACGTCACCGACCCGGAGCTGGTGGCCCGCCGCGGCGCCGCGGCGGCCCGGCACGCGGCCGGGTTCGGCTGGGACACCGCCGCCGCGACCACCGCCGAGGTGTACGCCGGCAGCCTGGTCCGGTCGCTCGGCCGGCTGGCCGGGGCGCGTCAGCGGCGCGGCTGACCGCGCGCGGCGGTCGCGGCCCGGCGGTCGCGGCCGGCGCACTGCTGCGCACGGGCGTACCGCCGAGTAACGTCACCCCCATGGCAATCCGCACCAAGGACGAGGCCCTGACCCTCCTGCGCACCGCCCTGGACGAGGCCGGGGTGGCCTGGGAGCCGGCCCCCACCGACCCGTACACCCTGGTGGCGGCCCTCCCGGGCACCCGGAAGCTGAGCACCACCTGCGCGCTGCGGGTCGGTGACCACACCCTGTCGGTGAACGCCTTCGTGGTCCGCCGCCCGGACGAGAACCACGAGGCGGTCTACCGCTGGCTGCTGGAGCGCAACACCCGGCTCCACGGCGTGGCGTACGCGGTGGACCGGCTGGGGGACGTCTACCTGGCGGGCCGGCTGCCGCTGGAGGCGCTGACCCCGGACGCCGTGGACCGGCTGCTGGGCACGGTGCTGGAGAACGCCGACGAGCCGTTCAACACGCTGCTGGAGCTGGGTTTCGCCACCGCGATCCGGCGGGAGTGGGAGTGGCGGACCAAGCGCGGGGAGTCGACCCGCAACCTGGCCGCCTTCGCCCACCTCGCCGCCCCGGCCACCGAGCCGCCGGCCGCCGGGCCCCCGGCCGTCGAGCCGCCGGCCGCCGGGTAGCCGGCGGGGCGTCAGCCGCCCGTCGCGGCGGCGCGCTCCGGTTCGGCGGCCGGTGCCGCGCCCGCGCCCGGGGCCGGGGCCGCCGCCACGGTCGCCGACTTCGCCAGCGCCGCCCCCGGCCGCCGGCCGAGCAGGACGTACCCGCCGGCGGCCACCGTGCCGAGCACCGCGCACGCCCCCCACATCACCCCGCTGCCGGCCCGCTCCAGCAGCACCCCGCCCGCCGCCGGGCCGAGGAACGAGGCGAGCGACCAGGAGAGCGAGTAGACGCCCTGGTAGCGGCCGCGCGCCCGGGCCGGCGACAGCTCGGCGACCAGGCCCATCATGGTCGGCGCGTTCAGGATCTCGCCGAGCGTCCAGACCGCGACCGTGAACGCGTAGAACCAGGCCGAGGAGCCGGCCAGCGCGGTCAGCCCGAAGCCCCAGCCGATGAACAGCGCGCTGGCGACCAGCAGGGCCGTCCGGTCCCGGCCCTCCATCCACCGGGTGACCGGGATCTGCAGCACCACGATGAGCAGGCCGTTGAGCCCGATCACCAGGCCGTACTGGGTGGAGCTGATGCCGGCCCGGCCCATGTCCACGGCCAGCGTGGTGGAGCCCTGCTGGGCGACCAGGGCGAGCAGCAGGTTGAGCGCCACCACCGCCATGAAGCGGGTGTCCCGGAACACCGCGAGGAGGCCGATGGCCGGCGGGTCCGCCGGCCCGCCCGGAACCGCGGCCGGCGCGTCCGGCCTGGTCTCGGGTATGCGCACGAAGATGACCACCGCGCAGACCACCGTGGAGAGGGCGTCCAGCAGGAAGAGCGTCAGGTAGCCGTGGGTGGCGATCAGGCCGGCGGCCGCCGCGGAGAGGCCGAAGCCGATGTTGATCGCCCAGTAGTTCAGCGCGAAGGCGCGCACCCGGTCCTCGGCGGGCACGATGTCCGCGATGATCGCCGAGGTGGCCGGCCGGGTCGCGTTGTTGCAGAAGCCGACCAGGAAGGCGACCGCCGCGATGGTCACCTGCCCGTCGCTGAAGCCGAGCAGCGCGGTGAACAGGGCGGTGCCGAGCTGGGCGGCGACCAGGGTCGGCCGCCGTCCGATCCGGTCGGCCAGCACCCCGGCGACGACGGAGGCGATCGCCGAGCCCAGGCCGAACAGCGAGGCCACCAGACCCGCGTACGAGGCCGAGTAGCCCCGCTCGGTGGTGAGGTAGAGCGCCAGGAAGGTGACCACGAACGCGCCCAGCTTGTTGATGAGCGTGCTGGTCCAGAGCCACCAGAACTGGCGGGGGAGCCCGCTCACCGCCTCGGCGACGGCTCTGGAGGCGCGGGCGGGCAGGGACCGGTCGGGCATGTGGGGGCTCCCGGGGCAGGCGGACGTCCGCTGAGCCGTACGGGCAGGACCGCTCAGCGCGAAGGTAAGAGTCTCTGGCGCGGAGCACACCTTACATGTCGGACGAGGTCCCCACCAGGGGGTTTTCCGGGCTCCACTAAGCTGGGGGCCATGGCTGACACGACGTACCGACTCATCCTGCTCCGCCACGGCGAGAGCCAGTGGAACCAGAAGAACCTGTTCACCGGTTGGGTCGACGTCGACCTCAACGAGAAGGGCGAGAAGGAGGCCGCGCGCGGTGGCGAGCTGCTCGCCGCCGAGGGCTTCCTCCCGGACGTGCTGCACACCTCGCTGCTGCGCCGTGCCATCCGCACCTCGCAGATCGCCCTGGACAAGGCCGACCGCCACTGGATCCCGGTCAGCCGCAGCTGGCGCCTGAACGAGCGGCACTACGGCGCGCTCCAGGGCAAGGACAAGGCCCAGACCCTGGCCGAGTTCGGCGAGGAGCAGTTCCAGCTCTGGCGCCGCTCGTACGACACCCCGCCGCCGGTGCTGGCCGACGACGCCGAGTACTCGCAGGCCGGCGACGCCCGTTACGCCGAGATCCCGAGCGAGCTGCGTCCGCGCACCGAGTGCCTCAAGGACGTCGTCGACCGGATGCTGCCGTACTGGTACGACGCCATCGTCCCGGACCTCGCCGCCGGCCGGACCGTCCTGGTCACCGCCCACGGCAACAGCCTGCGCGCGCTGGTCAAGCACCTCGACGGCATCTCCGACGCCGACATCGCCGGCCTCAACATCCCGACCGGCATCCCGCTGGTCTACGAGCTGGACGCCGACTTCAAGCCGATCGTCAAGGGCGGCCGCTACCTCGACGCCGACGCGGCCGCCGCCGCGATCGAGGCGGTCAAGAACCAGGGCAAGAAGTAGGCCACTTGCCGGTACGGCCCCTCACCTGCGCGTTCGGCGCCGGTGAGGGGCCGTTGTCATCCCCGGGCCGTCTGTGGGCCGTCAGCCTTCGTGATCTTGCACCCCGAAGACCCCTTCGATCGCCTTCCGGGCCGGTACTCGCTGACCACCTTGATGCTCCCCCCGGCGGCATCGCCCTGCTTCGAACCGTCGACCTGCCGAACAGGCAGTCAGGCGCGCTCTTTGACTGCGCAATGGGGCGTGTCCTGGCCATTCGACCTGACACGGCAGCGGGCTAGGATCCTGCCGCGGTCGGCCGGGTCGCGGTCGGCAGACCAATGGGAGGGGATCATGCGAGGGCGGATGGGAATCGTCAGAGTTGTCGCGGCAGCCGCAGTGGCGGTGGGGTTGCTGACGGGGGTGGGGGCTGCGCCGGCGAGCGCACAGCAGGCGTATCCGCTGCGCAATCACAACAGCGGGAAGTGCCTTGAGATAGCGGACTGGCGCACCGACCCTGGAGCGCCGGCCCGCCAGTGGGACTGCACCGGTGGGGCCAACCAGATGTGGCTGGCAGTCCCGGACTCCCGCGGAATGCGCTTCGTCAATGTGAACAGCGGCCAGTGCCTTGAGATTGCGGACTGGCGCACCGACCCAGGTGCCCCGGCCCGCCAGTGGTACTGCACCGGCGGGGCCAACCAGGGATGGCAGTATATGGAGATCGGTCCCGGGATCCCGCCCGACCCGGACATCGCCGAGTACCTGCTGAACCGGAACAGCTTGATGCTCCTGGAGATCGCGGACTGGCGTACCGACAACGGTGCCCCTGCCCGGCAGTGGCACGCCTCCGGCCGGCAGGCGAACATGGAGTTCGACTACTGCTACCCCTGGGTCAACTGCTCCTGGTGACTGCCTGCCGCACGGACAGCCGGGTGCGCTTGAGCAGGTCAGTCAGTTGGGAGCCCTTGGCCGGCCCTGCAGAGCCGACAGGCTGGACCCCGGGCGAGAAGTAGGCCGCACCGCCCGTCGAGGGCCCCGTTCCCCGTTCCGGGGGGCGGGGCCCTTTGCGTTCAACTCGCTTGCGGCTGCCGCGAGTTCGGTGTGCCGCAAAATGGTTCAGACCATTGACGGCTCCGGTGGCGGCTCCTACCGTGTGAGCACCGACCCGGCGCAGGCATGCCCAGCCCCCACGCGCGCGTGTCCGCGCCCGGCGCACTCTCCATCCACCCCCACGGAGGAGCACCATGCGCACACGTCATGTCGTCGGAGCCGTGATCGCCGCCCTCGCGGTGCCGGTCGCGGTCGCCTTTCCGGCGCAGTCGCACGGCTACATCACCACCCCGCCCAGCCGGGCCGCGCTCTGCGGCGCGGGCACGGTGACCAACTGCGGCGCGATCCGCTGGGAGCCGCAGAGCGTCGAGGGGCCGAAGGGCTTCCCGACCAGAGGCCCGGCCGACGGCGCCATCTGCGCCGGCGGCAACGGCCGGTTCGCCGAGCTGGACGACCCGCGCGGCGGCGCCTGGCCGGCCACGGCCGTCTCGGCGGGCCAGCAGCTGACCTTCACCTGGCGGTTCACCGCCCGGCACGCCACGTCGGGCTTCCGGTACTACCTGACCAAGCCCGGCTACGACGCCAGCCAGAAGGTCACCCGGGCCAACCTGGAGCTGACCCCGTTCCTGAACGTCCCCTACAACGGCACCCAGGTGCCCAGCACGCTCAGCCACACCGCGACCCTGCCGTCCGGGCGGACCGGCCACCACGTGGTCGTGGCGGTCTGGGACGTCGCGGACACCGCCAACGCCTTCTACTCCTGCTCGGACGTCAGGTTCTGACGCCCGGGCCGTCCGGCGGCACCACCGCCGGGCGGGCGCACGCCCAACGGACCCCGTCGGCGCTCCGGCGGTGAGGAGACCGGGGTGCGCGGCCGTCTCCCACGGCAGCCGTGCACCCCGGAGCTCCGCGGCGGCACCGGGGGTAGGTCGGGCGGACGGTTCTCAGCGGCCGCAGCAGCCGCCGTCGACCCCGCCGCACTGGCAGGGCGCGCCGGACTGGCAGCCGCAGCCGCAGCCCGGTCCGCAGCCGCAGCCGGCCGCGAGGACGGGCAGCAGCCGCGGGGCGGGTGGTTCGATGGTCTCGGGAGTCGATGCCGGGCCGGTCGGGTTTGCCTTCATCGCGCGGACCCCTCCTTCTGACGGGCACGCCTCGGTGCCCACGGCTTCGAGTGAAACCGCCGACCGGAGGGAGCGTCAACGGGCGCGCAGTGGTGGGGAGTCCGGTCGCCCGTGCTCCCCCACCACCCCCGGTCCCGGGTTTACTCACCCCTGGGAAGGAACGCCGTCCGACGACGGGAGGCGGCCGGATGTCACTCCGCCTCGGCGGCGGCCTCGGTCGCCGCGACGAACTCCTCCACGTGCTCGCCGGTCACCAGGTACACCACGCGCTTGGCCACCGAGACCGCGTGGTCGGCGAACCGCTCGTAGTAGCGGCCGACCAGGGTGACGTCCACCGCGGTCTCGATGCCGTGGTGCCAGCGCTCGTCGATGAGGTGCGCGAACAGCTCGCGGTGCAGCGCGTCGATCGCGTCGTCGTCCTGCTCCAGCTCCAGCGCCTTGTCGACGTCCTTGGTGGCGATCACCAGGCCGGCCTTGGCGACCAGGCGCTGGGCGAGCTGCCCCAGCTCCAGGACCGTCGAGTGCAGGTCCCTGGGGACGGCCGACTCGGGGTAGCGCAGCCGCGCGACCTTGGCGACGTGCTGGGCGAGGTCGCCGCAGCGCTCCAGGTCGGCGCTCATCCGCAGCGAGGTGACGACGATGCGCAGGTCGGTGGCGACCGGCTGCTGACGGGCGAGCAGGTCGATCGCCCGGTTCTCCAGCTCGTGGTGCAGGTCGTTGATCTTCTCGTCGGCGGCGATCACGCTCTCCGCCAGCGCCAGGTCCGCGTCGAGGAGCGCGGTGGTGGCCCGGCCGAGTGCCGAACCGACCAGCCGGGCCATCTCGACCAGGCTGTCGCCGATCGAGTCGAGTTCCTCGTGGTACGCGTCGCGCATGCTCTCTCCTCAGTAGCTGTGTCGGTGGCGGTGCCGACCGGCCGCCCGGTACGACGGTCTGACCGACGTGCGGACGGCCGCTGCTGGTGGCGCGCATCGTACGCGCACACCCGGGGCGGCGGGCGGCCGTTTCGGCCGGGCCGCTCCTCCCACACGGGCTCCGGCGCCCACTCTGGGCCGTCCGGGCGACCACGCACGACCCGTTCGGTGAATCGGTGGCTACCTGAAGGTGAATTCTCGGCAACGCGTGGCCGATCCCTTGATCGAGCCCTTGGGGAGCGCCCGCACCGTGCGCTTAGGCTGGCCGTATGGACGTGAACGTGGCCGCCGCCGCTGCCTGCGCCATAGCCGGGCTCGGCGTCGGCCTCACGGCCTCGGTCGCCTTCCGTTGGAGCGAGCGCGAGCAGGCCAGGGGCAGGTACGGCGGAACCAATCGGAACCAGGGCCGTACCCAGGGCCTGGGCCCCGCGCAGGAACCCCCGCTGCCGCCGGGGGTCGACACGGTCCTCTCCGTGCTGCGGTCCTGCGCGATCGTGCTCGGCGAGGCCGACGACGTGGTCAAGGCGAGCTCGGCCGCGTACGCGATGGGCCTGGTGCGCGGCGGCGCGGTCGCCGTCGACCAGCTGCTCGCGCTGGCCCGCTCGACCCGCCGGGACGGCGAGATCCGCCAGCTGGAGCTGGAACTGCCCCGCCCGGGCGCGGCGCGCGCCGCCGAACCGCTCGCGGTCTCGGCCCGGGTCGCCCCGCTCGGCTCCCGGCTGGTCCTGGTGCTGGTCGAGGACCAGACCGAGCGCCGCCGGGTGGAGGCCGTCCGCCGCGACTTCGTCGCCAACGTCAGCCATGAGCTCAAGACCCCGGTCGGCGCGCTCTCGCTGCTCTCCGAGGCGGTCGCGGACGCGTCCGACGACCCGGAGGCGGTGCAGCGCTTCGCCGGCCGGATGCAGATCGAGGCGACCAGGCTGGCCAGCCTGGTGCAGGAGATCATCGACCTCTCCCGGGTCCAGGACGACCGGCTGATGGTCGACCCGGAGCCGGTCGCGGTGGACGAGCTGATCGCCGAGGCGATCGACCGCTGCCGCCAGCAGGCCGCCGCCAAGCAGATCCTCATCGCGGCCGGCGGCATCGCCGGCCTCTACCTGCACGGCAACCGCGGCCAGCTCGCCGCCGCGCTCGGCAACCTCGTCGAGAACGCCGTCAACTACAGCCCGCCCCGCACCAGGGTCGCTATCGCCACCCGCCGGATATCCAGCGCCGCCGCGCTGGGCGAGGCCGACGGCGAGCTGATCGAGATCTCGGTGACCGACCAGGGCATCGGCATCTCCGAGAAGGACCGCGAGCGGGTCTTCGAACGCTTCTACCGGGTCGACCCCGCACGTTCCCGGCAGACCGGCGGCACCGGCCTCGGCCTCTCCATCGTCAAGCACGTGGCCGCCTCGCACGGCGGCACCGTGTCGGTGTGGAGCGTCGAGGGCCAGGGCTCCACCTTCACCCTCCGCCTGCCCGCCGGGCAGGCCCCCGTGGACCGGCCCCGTGCGGGGGAGTCCGCGGTACCCCTGTCAGAAACAACCCCCCAGCTTGCCCCGGAGGCCTGATCGTGACCCGAGTACTGGTGGTCGAGGACGAGGAGTCGTTCAGCGACGCCCTCTCGTACATGCTCCGCAAGGAGGGCTTCGAGGTGGCCATCGCCGCCACCGGCCCCGACGCGCTGGAGCAGTTCGAACGCAACGGTGCCGACCTCGTCCTGCTCGACCTGATGCTGCCGGGGCTGCCCGGCACCGAGGTCTGCCGCCAGCTGCGGGTCCGCTCCAACGTGCCGGTGATCATGGTCACCGCCAAGGACAGCGAGATCGACAAGGTGGTCGGTCTGGAGATAGGCGCGGACGACTACGTCACCAAGCCCTACTCCACCCGTGAGCTGGTCGCCCGGATCCGCGCGGTGCTGCGCCGCCGCGGCGAGAACGAGGGCCCCGGCGACGGCGGCGGCCCGGGCGCCCTGGAGGCGGGCCCGGTCCGGATGGACGTCGACCGGCACGTGGTGACCGTGGACGGCGCCAAGGTCGACCTGCCGCTCAAGGAGTTCGACCTGCTGGAGATGCTGCTGCGCAACGCCGGCCGGGTGCTCACCCGGATGCAGCTGATCGACCGGGTCTGGGGCGCGGACTACGTCGGCGACACCAAGACGCTGGACGTCCACGTCAAGCGGCTGCGGGCGAAGATCGAGCCGGACCCGGGCGCGCCGCGCTACCTGGTCACGGTGCGCGGCCTCGGCTACAAGTTCGAGCCGTAAACCCGACGCGCGAACGCGGACGCCGACACGAACGCGGAACGCCCCTCCGGCCGGTGCCGGAGGGGCGTTCCGCGTTGCCGTGCGTGGTGCGCGCGGCAACGCCGCGGCCTCAGTGCGCGGCCGGGGCCCCGTGCGCGGCCGGGCTGGTGGCACCTGCGGCCGGCGTGGCGGTCTTGCTCGGTGCGGCGGCCGGGGCGCCCGGACCGAAGCCCTTGTACACGTCCTTGTTCGGGCTGACCTGGGCCTGGGCGTCGAGCTTGTCGTGGTTCTTGAACGTGAAGGAGGTCGTCACGTAGCCACCCACGGTCACGGTGGTGGAGGCGACCTTGGCGGTCGGGTTGCCCGGCCCGCCGAGCAGCACCGCGCCGCCGGCCGGGACGGAGATGCTGGTCAGCGGGGCGCCCTTGTCGTCCGCGAAGGTGGCGGGGGCGCCACCGGCAACGGTGATGGCCTGCAGTTCGAGCACCTCGGTCCCGCCGTTGCTGATGTTCACCGTCACATTGGCGGGGCCGGTGTGCTCACCGGAGGACTCGGCCCCGGTGACCACGACGATGTTGTTCAGCAGGACGTCGGTGCCCAGGGTGGCCGACACGTTGTCGGGCTTGATCTGCAAGGTCTCCGGGGTGTTCCCGGCGGCGCAGGAGGACAGCGAGGCGATGGCCAGGGCGGCGATGGCGGCGATGCTGCCGCGTCGAAGGCTGCGGCTCACGGCGGCGGCTTCTCCTAAGTCACGTGTCGGAAGGTCAGGTCTCAGATTATCGACCTCGCTTATGCCGTCCTCACGGGGTGGTCCCTTCGTGTCGCGCACCCGGCGTCGACGGGCGCCCGGACGGCGGCACTTCCGCGTGTTCAGGTCAACCGCCGACCAAGATCGGATCACGATCCGGAAACGACCCGATAAACGGTGAAAGCTCAAGATCAAATCATGGTTTCGGGAGTGTTGCCAGAGGTTTCAGCGGGCGGCGGAACCGCCTCCGACCTGCGGGAAGCCCGCCTCGAACACCGGTCGCAGCACGTCATGGGGGTCCTTGTCAAGCCCCGAGACCGGCCCTGACCTGCGAAAACGCCCTTCGGGTGCGCCGAAAAGCGTGTTATTCTGGAAAGCCACGGAAGGGGTCCTGTCACATGACGTTCAAGGTTGGCGACACGGTGGTCTACCCCCATCACGGGGCCGCGCTGATCGAGGCCATCGAAATTCGCCAGATCAAAGGTGTGGACAAGACCTACCTGGTGCTCAAGGTGCAGCAGGGAGACCTGACGCTCCGCGTGCCCGCCGAGAACGCGGAGTTCGTCGGCGTGCGCGATGTGGTCGGCCAGGAAGGTCTGGACCGGGTCTTCGAGGTGCTCCGCGCACCGTACACCGAAGAGCCGACCAACTGGTCCCGTCGCTACAAGGCGAACCTGGAGAAGCTCGCCTCGGGTGATGTCATCAAGGTCGCCGAGGTCGTCCGCGACCTCTGGCGTCGCGAGCGCGAGCGCGGCCTCTCCGCCGGTGAGAAGCGCATGCTCGCCAAGGCGCGCCAGATCCTCGTCAGCGAGCTCGCGCTGGCGGAGAACACCAACGAGGACAAGGCGGAGACGCTGCTCGACGAGGTGCTCGCCTCGTAGCGGCCGTCCGCTCCACAACGCTCACAGCGCCCGATGCCGGCGCGCCGCCCACCGGACCGAGGGTCCGCGGGTGGTGCAGTGGCACTTCGGGCGCTGAGGCGTGTCCGGACGACGCCCCGCACCCGAGCGGCCTGGCCGGTCTCGGGTCCGCATGACCGTTTCTGCTTTTGTCGCGGGCGGAAGACGGTGGTGCTTCGGAAGGGGTCCGCGCCCGTCGTGCACGCCATGGCCATACCCACTTCGCCGAAGGAGTGAAACCTGAACGCCACAGCAGCAGTCGCAGCAGCAGTGGTGCCCGCCGCCGGCCGCGGTGAGCGCCTGGGGCCGGGGGCCCCGAAGGCCCTGCGTGAACTGGGGGGCGTGCCGCTCCTGGTGCACGCCGTCCGGGCGCTGACCCGCAGCCGCGCGGTCGGCCTGGTCGTGGTCGCGGCCCCGGCCGACGGGGTGGCCGAGGTGGTCGCCCTGCTCGACAGCCACGGGCTGGAGGACAAGGACATCCGGGTGGTGGCCGGCGGGGCGACCCGCCAGGAGTCGGTCCGGCTGGGCCTGGCCGCCATCCCCGCCGAGGTCGGCATCGTGCTGGTGCACGACGCGGCCCGCCCGCTGGTCCCGGTCGAGGTGGTGGACGCGGTGGCGTCGGCCGTCCGGGCCGGGGCCGAGGCGGTGGTGCCGGCGGTGCCGCTGGCCGACACCGTCAAGCGGGTCGAGCCGGTGGCGGGCGGGCCCGAGCCGGTGCTCGACACGCCCGACCGTGCCACCCTGCGCGCGGTCCAGACCCCGCAGGGATTCCGCCGGGAGACGCTGGCCGGGGTGCACGCCAAGGCGCTGGCCGAGGAGGCCGCGGCGGACGGGACCGGCCTGCCGCCGGTCACCGACGACGCGGGCCTGGTCGAGCGGTTCGGCGGCCGGGTGGTCGTGGTGCCCGGCCACGAGGAGGCGTTCAAGGTGACCCGTCCGCTGGACCTCGTGCTCGCCGAGGCCGTACTCGCCCGCCGGAGGGCCGCCGATGCCTACTGAGCCGACGTCCACCGAGCCGACCGGCGGTCCGCAGGCCCCCGTCGTCCCCAGGATCGGGATCGGCACCGATGTGCACGCCTTCGAGGCCGGCCGCCCGCTCCGGGTGGCCGGGCTGGACTGGCCCGGCGCCGGGGACGGCCTGGCCGGGCACTCGGACGCCGACGTGGCCGCGCACGCCGCCTGCGACGCGCTGTTCTCGGCCGCCGGGATCGGCGACCTGGGCGCGCACTTCGGCACCGACCGGCCCGAGTGGGCCGGCGCGTCCGGGGTGCGGCTGCTCGGCGAGGCGGCCCGGCTGGTCCGCGAGGCGGGCTTCGAGATCGGCAACGTCGCGATCCAGGTGATCGGCGTCCGCCCGAAGATCGGCAAGCGCCGGGCGGAGGCGCAGGCCGCGCTCGGCGCGGCGGTCGGCGCCCCGGTCTCGGTCTCCGGCACCACCACCGACGGGCTCGGCCTCACCGGGCGCGCGGAGGGGCTCGCGGCGATCGCCACCGCCCTGGTGTACGAGCGCCGTTGAGCTCCGGGGCGCGGGGCCCGGGAACAATTCCGGGCTGACGGGTGTTCACCGGGCGTTCGGCGGGCCCGAGTCGATAGTGTTCGGGATCGGGCCCGCGCGGGCTTACCCCTCGGGCCGTACCCGCCGCTGACGAGATGAGGTTTCCGATGAGCGTAGAACTCTCCGACCGCGCCAAGGGTCTGTTCGACGGCACGAGCTTCGCCGTGGTCTCCACGGTCCAGCCCGACGGCAGCCCCCAGTCCTCGGTCGTCTGGGTCAAGCGCGACGGTGACGACATTCTGTTCTCCACCGTCCAGGGCCGCCGCAAGCACCTCAACCTGGTGCGGGACCCGCGCATCTCGATCGTCGTCAACCCGCCGGAGACCCCGTACGAGTACCTGGAGGCGCGCGGCGAGGCCACGATGACCACCGAGGGCGGCCGGGAGCTGATCGACGAACTGTCCCGGAAGTACCAGGGCAAGGACTACGGCTACGACGGTCCGGACGACGTGCGCGTGGTCGTCCGGCTCACGCCGCGGAAGGTGGTCGGCTCGATCTGAGCCGCCGGCGCGGCGGGGGAGGCCCGGGTCCCACCCGGCGGAAATGGCTCCGCCGGGGGTCTTGACATTCCGGAATGTCGCGGGGCACCCCCCGCCGCCCACTACGCTTGACGCTGTGAGCATTCGACTGTACGACACCAGCACCCGACAGGTACGCGACTTCGTCCCGCTTGTACCGGGTTGTGTCTCGATCTACCTGTGCGGCGCTACCGTCCAGTCGGCGCCACACATCGGGCACATCCGGTCCTACCTCAACTTCGACGTCATGCAGCGGTGGTTCGCCTACCGCGGGTACCAGGTGACCTTCGCCCGGAACGTCACCGACATCGACGACAAGATCATCGCCAAGGAGCGCGAGCTCGGCACGCCGTGGTGGCAGATCGCCTACGAGAACGAGCGCGCCTTCAACGACGGCTACAACGCCCTCGGCTGCCTGCCGCCGACCGTCGAGCCGCGCGCGACCGGGCACATCCCCGAGATGGTCGAGATGATGCGCGGCCTGATCGAGCGGGGCCACGCCTACGCGGCCGACGGCAACGTCTACTTCGACGTGAAGTCGTACCCCGACTACCTCGCGCTCTCCAACCAGAAGCTGGAGAACCTCCTGCAGCCCTCCGGCGAGGGCGAGACCGGCAAGCGCGACCCGCGCGACTTCGCGATGTGGAAGTCCGCCAAGCCGGGCGAGCCGAGCTGGGAGACCCCGTGGGGCCGCGGCCGTCCGGGCTGGCACCTGGAGTGCTCGGCGATGGCCCACAAGTACCTGGGCGCGGCCTTCGACGTCCACGGCGGCGGGCTCGACCTGATCTTCCCGCACCACGAGAACGAGATCGCCCAGTCCAAGGCCTACGGCGACGACTTCGCCAACTTCTGGGTGCACAACGCCTGGGTCACCATGGCCGGCGAGAAGATGAGCAAGTCGCTCGGGAACTCGGTGCTGGTCTCCGAGATGGTCCGGCGCTGGCGGCCGATCGTGCTCCGGTACTACCTGGCGTCCCCGCACTACCGCTCGATGATCGAGTACAGCGAGGAGTCGCTGCGCGAGGCCGAGGCCGGCTTCGGCCGGATCGAGGGCTTCGTCCAGCGGGCCGTCGAGCGCTGCGGCGCCGTCGACGCGGCGCCCGAGGTGCCGCCGTCCTTCGCCGAGGCGATGGACGACGACCTGGGCGTGCCGCAGGCGCTCGCGATCGTGCACACCGCCGTCCGCCAGGGCAACAGCGCCCTCACCGCGGACGACAAGGAGAGCGCGGTGGCGCGCTTGGCCGAGGTCCGTGCGATGCTCGGAGTACTGGGTCTGGACCCGCTCGACCCGCAGTGGGCCGGGACGGAGCGCGGCGAGGACCTGCACGGCGTGGTCGACTCGCTGGTCCGCCTCGTCCTTGACCAGCGCCAGGCGGCGCGGGCCCGCAAGGACTTCGCGACCGCGGACGCCATCCGTGACCAGCTCGGCCTGGCCGGGCTGGCGATCGAGGACACCCCGTCCGGCCCGCGCTGGACGATCAACAGCCAGTAACCCCCCGGCGACCGAGGGGTGAGGTGGGCCGTACCGGACCGGTGCGGCCCTCCCGCATGACGGAGCGCATGCCGTCGGGCGCCACCGGCACTGGCCGGGGCGGCCGGCCATGCCGGACAGACAGACAGGAAGTACAGCCATGGCCGGCAACAGCCAGCGCAGGAACCGCCGCAACCCCGGGTCGAAGAAGGGCGCGAGTGTCGGTACCGGCGGCCACAGCCGGAAGGCGCTCCAGGGCAAGGGCCCGACCCCGCCCGGTGAGGAGCGCAAGGGCCACCCGAAGCAGCGGGCCGCCAATGCCGCGCTGAAGCGCGAGCGGGACGCCAAGGCCAGGGCCGGCATGCGCCGGGCCGGCGGCGGCGGCCGGGGCGGCCGCGGCGGCGCGGGCTCCGCCGAGCTGGTCTTCGGCCGCAACTCGGTGGTCGAGGCCCTCCAGGGCGACGTGCCGGCCAACGCGCTGTACGTCCAGCAGTTCATCGACACCGACGACCGGGTCCGGGACGCCTTCCAGGCCGCCAACGACCGCGGCATCCCGCTGATGGAGGCCCCGCGCCCGCAGCTGGACCAGATGACCGGCGGGATGAACCACCAGGGCCTGGTGCTGCAGGTCCCGCCGTACGAGTACGCGCACCCCGAGGACCTGCTGGACGAGGCCGCGGACTCCGGCCGGGACGCGCTGATCGTGGCGCTGGACGGGGTCACCGACTCCCGCAACCTGGGCGCCGTGGTCCGCTCCGCCGCCGCCTTCGGCGCGCACGGCGTGGTGATCCCGGAGCGCCGGGCGGCCGGTATGACCGCCGGTGCCTGGAAGACCTCCTCCGGCGCGGCGGCCCGGCTGCCCGTCGCCCGGGCCACCAACCTGACCCGGGCCCTGGAGGCGTACCAGAAGGCCGGTCTGATGGTGGTCGGCCTGGCGGCCGACGGCGAGGCCGAGATCGGCGACCTGGAGGCGCTGACCGGGCCGGTGGTGATCGTCGCGGGCAGCGAGGGCAAGGGCCTGTCCCGGCTGGTCGCGGAGACCTGCGACCTGCGGGTGCGGATCCCGATGTCCGGGCTCACCGAGTCGCTGAACGCGGGTGTCGCGGCCGGCGTCGTGCTGTACGAGGCGGCCCGGCTGCGCGGCAAGGTCGGCTGACGCCCCCGGGGGCGTGCGGGGCTGAGCACAGCGCGGGCGCGCGGCGCAAGGCGTTCTCCGGAACCGCCCGCCGTTCGCCCGCAAGTCAGGGGAAAGCGATCGGATCCGCCCGGGTCCGATCGCTTTTTTCCTGATCACTTCAAGGGCACTCCCGATATCCACCCGGGAGAGTGTCCTAACCGGGCGTCACCCGGTTAGACGGGCGTGGACACCAGAACACCTCGGCGCCCGCTCCTGGGCGGTGGCAGCACCGGGATAGACGCGGGCCCCGGCCTCAACACGGTCAAGGTGCCGTCCGACCCGGCGCGCCTCAGCAGCACCCAGGCGAGCTTCCGGCTCAACCTCGGCACCCCGGTGGCGCCGCTGATCGACCCCCCGGCCGGACTGCTGTCCACGGGCGCCGCGTTCGGCGACCCGTACGGCGCCCAGGGCCTGATCCGCCGCCCGCTGGTCACCCCGCAGGTGGTCGTCCCCGCCGGCGACGTGCGCGCGCTCGGCGGCGGGCTCACCGGGCCGCCGCGCCGCAAGGGCCGGGTCACCCCGGTCACCTGGACCGGTGAGGCCGGCCCGGGCGACGTCGCGGCCACCCAACTGCTGGAGGCCGTCCGGCTCGGCGCCGTCCCGGCCGGGGTCGGCGGGCGCGGCGGCCGGTTCGGCGGCTCCCTGGCGGACGCCGACACCCAGGTCATCCCGCCGTACGGCGGCGCCCGGGCGGTGCCGCGCCAGCCGCGCGAGGGCGACGGCACCGCCACCGAGGGCGGCATCGGCCCGGTCGGCGCGCCGCAGGGCTGGACGCCCAGCGGCGAACTGCCCGAGGTCTCGGCCGCCGGCGCCGAGGGCAGGCCGCCCTGGTACCCCGGCCGCCGGGTCGACCTCGGCCTGGTGCTGCTGCCGCTGCGCGCCGTGCTCGGCGCGCTCTCCGTCTACGCCGGGTTCAGCAAGCTCTGCGACCCGGTGTACTTCGACGGCGGCGAGCGCGGCTCGATGATGCGCTGGCTCGCCTCGCTGCACCCCTGGAAGGTCGCGGAGCCGCTGCTGGCCTTCGCCATGGCGCACCCGGTCGGTGCCGGCCTGGTGGTGTCCTTCACCGAGATCGTGGTCGGCGTGCTGACCGTCCTCGGCCTCTGGCAGCGGCTCGCGGCCGGGGCGGCGATGACGCTGTCCGCCGTGCTGCTGTTCACGGTGAGCTGGCGGGCCGTCCCGGTGTACGACACGCCCGACCTGATCTTCCTGGCGGCGTGGAGCCCGTTGCTGATCGCCGGGGCGCCGTTCGCCTCGCTGGACGGGCGGCTCGGCCTGGAGGCCTGGCGGCACCACGGCCCGGACGCGCCGGCGGCGCTGCGCCGCCGGGTGCTGCGGCGCGGCGCGGTGGTCACCTCGGTGGTCATCGGCCTGACCCTGCTGCTCGGCTCGATGCTGGGTGCGGCGGTCCGCACCGGCGCCCGTCCGCAGCCTCCCGCGCCGTCCCGGCCGGCCACCGACTACGGCACGCCGGTCTGGCCGAGCGGCGGACCGTCCGCCACCCCGGGTGGCAAGGCCCCGGCCGCCTCGGCGCCCTCGCCGGCCCCGTCCCGGCCGGCCACGCCGAGCGCCGCGCCCACCACCGCCGCGCCGTCCGGCACCGCGACCTCGCCGAAGCCGAGCGGCACGGCCACGCCGAGCGCGCCGAGCGGCAAGGCGAAGCCGCCGGGCCGGCCGGAGACCGGGTCCCCCTCCGGTGCCCCGGCGGCCTCCGGGGCGCCGGCCGTACCGGCGCCCGCCGGGTCGGCGCCGGCGCAGCGCGCCACCCCGACTCCGGCGGCCGGTACCGGCTCGGCGCCGAAGCCCGCGCCGAGCGCCGGGGCCGGCGGCCAGGGCGGCACCCCGAGCGGCTCCGGCGGCGGGGCCGGTGGCTCCGGCAACGGTTCGGGGCTGCTCGGCGGGGTGCTGGGCAGCGCGCCGCTGGCCGAGCTGTCCGGCGGCGGCGCCCCCGGGTCGTCCGCCAGGCCGGGGGCGCCGACGGCCACCTGACGGGCCGGGCGAACGCCCGGTGACGGCGATCGGCCGGGTGCTCCGTGGGGGAGCACCCGGCCGATCGCGTTGCCGTGCGGGTCCGGCCGGTCAGCGCGGGGCGCGGCCGGCGCCCGAGGCGAGTTCCTTGGCGGCCTCGGTGAGGTCCTTGGCGGTGTCGATGGCCCGCCAGTAGACGCCCTGCGGCAGCTGGTAGCCGGCCAGCCGCTTGCCGCGGGCCAGCTGCGGGAAGGTGGTCCGCTCGTGGTCGCCGACGTCCGGCAGCAGCTCGGCGAACTCCGGGCTGAACACGTAGAGGCCGGCGTTGATGAGGAACGGCGAGGGCGGGGCCTCGATGAAGTCCAGCACATTGCCGAACTGGTCGGTCTCCACGGCGCCCCAGGGGATCCGCGGACGGGCCAGCGCGAGGGTCGCGACGGCGTCCCGCTCGTGGTGGAAGGCGGCCATGTCGCGCAGGCTGAACCTGGTCCAGATGTCGCCGTTGGTGGCGTACCAGGGCTCGTCGGGGCGGGGCAGCGCCTTGGCGGCGTACTTGAGGCCGCCGCCGCGGCCGAGCGGCTCGGCCTCGACCACCGTACGGACCCGCAGCGGCAGGTCGGCCTTGTCGAGCCAGTCCTCCAGCACGTCGGCGAGGTGGCCGCAGGAGACGACCGCGTCGGTGACCCCCTCGGAGGCGAGCCAGGCCAGCTGGTGGCCCAGGATCGGGGTGCCCGTGCCGGGGATCTCGACCAGCGGCTTGGGGCGGTCGTCCGTGTAGGGGCGCAGCCGGGAGCCCTGGCCGCCGGCCAGGATGACGGCCTGGGTCACCGGCACCGGGCCGGAGGCGGCGGGGGCGTGCGGGGGAGTGGCCGTGGGGCCGGAGTCAGCGCTCATGGCTGAACAATAGGCGCACCGGCCCCGGCGGTTGCGCCGCCGTCCGTCCGGCCCGGTCCGTGCGGCCCGGCCAGGTCAGCGCGGGTTCGCCGGGTCTGCTCGGGTCAGCTCGCCGCGCCGGCGGCGAACGAGCCGTCGCAGACCGGGCGGGCGAAGGAGCGGGCCCGCTGGACGTCGCCCTGGTACTTGCGCACCGCGGCCTTGCCCAGCTCGGTGGCGAGCGAGGAGCAGTACGGCGTGAGCGCGGGCTGCTCGCGCATCGAGCGCTCCAGCAGGTCGAGCGCGCTGCCCGGGTTGTGGGCGCGCAGCTCGTCCAGGACCGCGACGCGCAGCGCGTCCTGCGGGGCGAGTCCGTCCTGGGGCTGCCCGGTGCCCGCCGTCCGGCCGATCCCGGCGCCGTCCCCGCTGGACGCCGCCACCACCTGCTGGTGCAGCGAGGTCGGCGGGGCCCACGGCACCCTGGTCACGGCGAGGGTGCCGGTGGTCACCAGGACGACGGGCAGGGCGAGGGCGATGGTCTGGCCGATGCGGCGAACTAGCTGCTTCACGCACAGGAGCGTAGCGGTGCGTAGGGTGTCGCTCGCCCTCCGTCACACCATCGGGTGACACGGTTTCCCGGTTACCCCCGGCGTCGTGTTGACGCCTGTCACCCGTCGGGGTGGCCGGGAACGGCGGGAGCCCCGTCGGACCGGGTGACGGTCCGACGGGGCTCCGCGGTGGAGCCGGGTGCCTCAGCTGGAGAGGCGGGCGCCGGTGCTGGTGGAGAAGACGTGGGTCTCGTTGGCGATCGGCACCACGTGGATGGTCTCGCCGCGGGCCGGGATCTGGCGGCCGTGCACGCGGACGACCAGCTCCTTGTCCTCGCCGCCGATCTTGGTGGTGCCGTACACGAAGCCGTCCGAGCCGAGCTCCTCGACCACGTTGACGGTCACGGCCACGCCCTCGATGCCGCCACCGGGGACGATCTCGAAGTGCTCCGGGCGGACGCCGACGGTCACGGTCTTGTCGGTGCCGGCGCCGGCCAGGTCCTCGCGCGAGATGTTGACGACCGAGCCGCCGAACTTCACGCCGCCGTCGACCAGCGGCACCTCGACCAGGTTCATCGCGGGCGAGCCGATGAAGCCGGCGACGAAGAGGTTGGCGGGCTTGTCGTACATGTTGCGCGGGGTGTCGACCTGCTGCAGGAGGCCGCTCTTCAGGACCGCGACCCGGTCGCCCATGGTGAGCGCCTCGGTCTGGTCGTGGGTGACGTAGACCGTGGTGATGCCCAGGCGGCGCTGGAGGCCGGCGATCTGGGTACGGGTCGAGACGCGGAGCTTGGCGTCCAGGTTGGACAGCGGCTCGTCCATCAGGAAGACCTGCGGCTCGCGGACGATCGCGCGGCCCATCGCGACGCGCTGGCGCTGACCGCCGGAGAGCGCCTTCGGCTTGCGGTCCAGGTACTCCGTCAGGTCGAGGATCTTGGCGGCCTCCTCGACCTTGGTGCGGATCTCCGACTTGTTGACGCCGGCGATCTTGAGCGCGAAGCCCATGTTCTCCGCGACGGTCATGTGCGGGTACAGCGCGTAGTTCTGGAACACCATCGCGATGTCCCGGTCCTTCGGCGGCAGGTGGGTCACGTCGCGGTCGCCGATCCGGATGGCGCCGCCGTTGACGTCCTCCAGGCCGGCCAGCATGCGGAGGCTGGTCGACTTGCCGCAGCCGGAGGGGCCGACCAGGACGAGGAACTCGCCGTCGGCGATCTCCAGGTCCAGCGCGTCGACCGAGGGCTTGGTCGCCCCGGGGTAGACACGGGTCGCCTTGTCGTACGTCACAGAAGCCATGGCTGTGCTCTCCTTCACCGGCAGGAACGTGCCGGACGATCCGAGTAAAGGTCGGGTGGTGCCGATTCCACCGGCCCGCCCAAGTGGTCTGAACCACTGCGCGAACCGACTCCCGGCGACGCTACCTGCGCGTCCGCCGCTTGTCAGCCCCCGGCCGCCCCGATTTCGGCATCGGTTCCATCACGCCGCCCCCGCCCGTCCAGCCCCCGGATATCCCCCCACCGCCCGCGCCCCGCCCGGTAGACTGCCCCAGGTGCCGCCGTGACCTCGTCGCGGACGGTCACCATGCCTCCTTAGCTCAGCTGGCCAGAGCACCGCTCTTGTAAAGCGTAGGTCGTCGGTTCGAATCCGACAGGGGGCTCCGCAGGTCCCGCCACGAAGGCCCCCCGGCACGCAGCCGGGGGGCCTTCGTCGTTGCGTCAGGGGCGCGGTGGGCGGGTGGGGGGCCGTAGTTGGCGCAGGGTGTGGGCGGGGGCGTGGGTGGTGAGGAGTTCGGCGGCGCGGCGGTAGGAGAGGCGGGCGCGGTGGGTGTGGGGGCAGCGGTCGGCGGCGGGGGTGGTGGCCGGGGCGCGGCGGGTGGTGAGGAAGAGCGGGCCGGTGGTGCGGCCGGCCAGGAGGAGGGGGAGCAGCCGGGCGGTGGCGGCCTGCCAGGTCAGCGGCGGGGCCGGGGGGCGGGTGCGGCGGTGGGGGAGGTCGAGGTCGTCGGCGTCGAGGGTGAGGACGGTCTCGACGGGGGCGCCGCTCTCGTGCAGGAGGCGCCAGAGGACCTGCTCGCGCAGCGGGACGCGCAGGGCGAACAGGGCGCGCAGTTCGTCGGGGGTGAGCGGGGCGGGGCCGGTGCCGGGGGCCGGGAGGGGGCGGGGGCGCAGGCCGTCGGCGGGGTCGGTGCGGATCCAGCCCTGTGCGCGCCACCAGGTGAGGGCGGCGCGCAGGGTGGAGAGTTCGCGGTTGAGGGTGCGCGGGTCGGTGTCGGCGGAGCGGCGCTCGACGGCGGCGCGCAGCCGGTCGGCGGCCTCGGGGCGGTCGAGCAGGGCGAGCGGCAGCACGGGCGGGCGGGCCCGGCGCCGTTCGGGCCCGGTGGGGGCGGGGCGGTCGGCGAGTGCCCAGGCCCAGGTGCGCAGGGCGATCCGGTAGACGCGGCGGGAGCCGTCGCCGAGCCCGGAGGCGGTCAGGTAGTGCTCGACGGCGACCGCGTACTCGACCGGGGGGAGGGGTGGCATCGGGGCCTGCTTTCCGCAGTAAACGACGAGGTTCCTGGTCGTTGAAAGAATAGTCCGATGTGCAGTAAACGGCAGGTGGTAGCGGGTTTTTGCGGGTATTTACTGCGACAGTACGAGGTGTGGTGGAAATTGAGGGGGAAAGGCTCAGGTTTTTCGCCGGAAAGCCTTGTCGGCGGTTCCCGCCCGTGGGCAGACTGGGCGACCATGACAGGGGAGACGGAGCGTTTTCCGGCCTGCCGTCGACGGCTGGGCAGCCGTCTGGCCGTGCTGGGCGAGCGCGATTTCAGGTGGTTCTTCATCGGGTACGCGACCTCGCTGCTCGGGTCCTCCATGGCGCCGGTCGCGGTGGCCTTCGCGGTGCTGGACGGCGGGGGCGGCGGAACGGACCTGGGCTGGGTGATGGCCGCCCGGATCCTGCCGGTCGTGCTGGTGATGGTGGCCGGAGGGGTGGTCGCGGACCGGCTGGGCAGCCGGCGGGTGATGCTGGCGGCGGACGTACTGCGCTGCGCGGTGCAGGGTGCCTTCGCGGCGCTGCTGGCCACCGGGCACGCGTCGCTGCCGGTGATGGTGTCGCTGGTCGCCGTCTGGGGGCTGGGCGAGGGGGTGTTCCTGCCGGCGCTGGGCGCGCTGGTGCCCTCCCTGGTGCGCCGGGAGGATCGCCTGCCGGACGCCAACACCCTGCTGGGGCTGGCGCGTTCGGTGTCCACGGTGGCAGGCCCCGCGCTCGCCGGGGTGATCACGGCGGGCTTCGGCCCGGGGGCGGTGCTGCTGATCGACGCGGTGACGTACGGGATCGGCGCGCTCGCGCTGGCCCGGCTCACCACGGTGGCGCCGGCCGGCCCGGACGGCGGGGAGGACTCGCTGCTGGCCGATCTCCGGGACGGCTGGGGCGAGTTCCGCTCCCGGCGGTGGCTCTGGGTGACCACCGCGCAGATGGCGCTGTTCAACCTGCTGGTCTGGGCGCCGTTCCTGGTGCTGGGGCCGCTGACCGCGCAGCGCGAGCTGGGCGGGGCGCGGGCCTGGGGTCTGGTGATGGGCGTGTACGGGGTGGGCGCGGTGCTGGGCGGGCTGCTGATGCTCGGGCGCCGGCCCGGCCGGCCGCTCGCGGTGGCGACGGTGGCGGGCTTCGGATGGGCGCTGCCCTCGGCGGCGCTCGCGGCCGGGTCGCCGCTGGGTTGGACGGCCGCGGCGGCGCTGGTGGCGGGGGCCGGGTCGGCGGTCTGCGGCTCGCTGTACGAATCGACGCTGCAGAGCTGGGTGCCGGCCGAGGTGCTGGCCAGGGTGACGGCGTTCGGCGGGCTGGGCGCGTTCGTGCTGGGGCCGCTGGGCCTGGCGGCGGCCGGTCCGCTGGCCGACCGGGTGGGGGTGGCGGCCGTGCTGGCCTTCGGTGCGGGGTGGCAGCTGGTGGCCGGGACCGCGGTGCTGGCGGTGCGCGACGTGCGCGGCCGGCGCTGGGAGGAGCCGGACGGGGCAGCGGCGCCGGGGGCCGGGCGGCCGGCCCCGACCGCGGCGGGTGCCGGGTGAGCCGGGCGGTCGTACCGTGGGGAGTGCGGGGGGCGAACGGAGGAGGCAGGACATGCCCGGTTCTCTCACCATCAGCCACCACGAGGCGGCCGCGTCCCTGGACCACTCGGACGCCGTGCGGCTCGCCGCCGTCCTGGACGAGCTCGCCTACCTGCTGGGGATCCCGGGGCCGAACCGGATCAACGAGACCCAGCTCGCCGCCCTGTGCGAGGGACGGGCCCCCGACCGGGCCGAGCTGGCGCGCTGGTCGCGGGGGCTCGCCGCGGAGCTGAGGGGCCGGCGCCCCTGACCCCGGCCGCGTCGGAGCACCCGCCGGACCCGCCGTACGATGGCGCGCGGGGCGGGTGGTCCGCGCGCGCCGCGGAGGACGTGGGGGAAGACGTGGCAGAGCGTACGGCGGCGCCGATGTCCTGGCTGACGGTGGACACCCCGCTGCCGAGCGGACCGCTGCACGTCGCCGTGACCGCGCAGGGCGTGGCGGCCGTCGGCTACCTCGGCCGGGAGGGTGAACTCCCGCGCTGCGCCGACGAGTCGAAGATCACCGCGGTGACCGGCCGGGTCGGCGAGTACCTCACGGGCCGGCGCCGGCGGTTGGACCTGCCGATCGACTGGAGCCTGAGCACCGGCCCGCACCGGGCGGTGCTGCAGACGCTGCTGCGCGAGGTCCCGTTCGGGCGGACCATCACCTACGGCGAACTCGCCGCCCGCAGCGGGGTGTTCGGCGGGGTCGAGGAACCCGGGCTGGCGGCCAGGACGGTCGGGCAGATGATGGCCGCCAACCCCGTCGCGCTGCTGGTGCCCTGCCACCGGGTGGTGGCGGCGGACGGGATCGGCGGCTTCGGCGGCGGCCGGGTCGGGATCGACGTGAAGCGCTGGCTGCTCACCCTGGAGGGTGTGCTGGAGCCGACGCTGGACTGGAACGGGCCGCTGTAGCCCGCGGGCCGACGGGCGGTCAGTGCACCAGGACGGACTGGGAGAGCACCGGCTGGATCCCCGAGACGAGGGTGTACTCGATGCCCGCCGGATCCTCGGTCCACTCGGTGTCAGGGCGCTCGCCGAGCGCCAACTGCACCGCGTTCCAGGGCAGGTTGAGCCCGCACAGCCGCAGCTGGTGCAGCCCGCCGGAGGGCCGGGTGTTGACGTCGATGACCACCGGCTCGCCGTTCAGGTGCCGGAACTGGACGTTGGACAGGTACGCCATCCCGGTGGCCTCGACCAGGCGGCGGGCGGGTTCCAGGTACCGGGGCGCGGTGGTGAAGCTGCGGCGGCGCCGGTGCTTGCTGCGGCCGACGGCGGCGAGCAGGGTGCCGTCCAGGTCGGCGAGGCAGTCCACGGAGATCTCGGGGCCTTCGAGGTAGGGCATGACCAGCAGGTCGGTGGCGGCGTCCGGGTCCTCGCGGGCCGCCCGGTCGAGCGCGGCGGCCACCTGGTCGACCTGGACGCGACTGTCCCAGCCGGCCAGCCGGTGCAGTCCGAACGGCTCGCGGGTGAGGACCCGGAAGCCCTCGCCGCCGGCGCCGGCGGCGGGCTTGAGGCAGGCGGTGAGGCCGGCCGACTCGATCCGGTCGACGGCCGCGACCAGGTCCCCGGCGGTGCGTACCAGCCACCAGGGCGGGGTGGGCAGTCCGGCGCCGGCCATCGCCGCGTAGCCGTCGGCCTTGCTCTCGAAGGCGGCGATCGCGGTGGCGGGCGGGCAGGCGAGGGCGGTGCCGACGGCCTCGAACTCCTTGCGGTGCAGGGATATCGCGAGCTGGTGCAGCCGGGGCACGAAGACGTCCACACGATGGCGGGCGCAGTGGTCGAGGGCGAAGGCGACGTAGGCGTCGGGGGTGAGGTCGGCGGGTTCCAGGCCGGCGGTGTCGGCGGCGGCGAGGACGGGGGAGTCGGGGTCGACATGGGTCGCGTGGACCCGGACCGGGCGAGGGGCGGCGCGCAGCTGTTCGATGAAGAACACGTTCTCGGCGTACGTGCGGTTGAGCCAGACGGTGACGGGGGCGCTCATGGGGCCTCCCAGGGCAGGGGTGAACGAGGGGGAAGGGCTGTCTCGCGGCCGCGCTCGTCCAGTGGCCCGTGGCCCTTTGAGGTGGCACCTTAGCGGCATCTCGAGCGGCCCCGAACGCGGGGTGGGCCTGCCGCGCACCGGCCGGGGAGGCGAACCGGACCGTCCCATTCCGGAAAGAATTAGATCACTTGATCGAATTGATATCGATCAGACATTCTATTCGTACTATTTTTTCGGTTATCCCGACCACTCGAAAGAGTGATTGCGGAGGCCCTTCGTATGGGACCACCATGATTGTTGCAAGTTGCAAGGCGACACTTCATCGGGTACGGGCACGCGAAGGGCTTCCTATGTCGACCGAAACCAACGTCGGTATTCCTGCACCGGGCGGTGAAGCGCAGGCCCGGGACCAGCAGAGTCTTGCCACCGCCGCCGCGCGGAACCTCGCGACGACGACCAAGTCCGCGCCGCAGATGCAGGAGATCAGCCCCCGTTGGCTGCTCAGGACGCTCCCCTGGGTCGAGGTCTCGGCCGGCACCTACCGGGTCAACCGCCGGCTGCGCCACGCCGTCGGCCGCGGCCGGGTCGGCTTCGACCGGACGGGCAGCGAGGCCCGGATCCTGGCGCCGACCCTGCGCGAGGTGCCGGTGCTGCGCGGCTTCCCGGACGACGCCGTCCTGGAGGAACTGGCCGGGCGCTTCGTCCAACGCGAGTTCTCCGCGGGTGAGGTCCTGGTCTCGGCGGGGGCGCCGATCGACGAGGTCTTCATCATCGCCTACGGCAAGCTCAGCCGCCTCGGTACCGGCAAGTACGGCGAGGAGACCGTCGTCGGCTCGGCGGCCGACGGCGACCACCTGGGCGACGAGGTGCTCCGGCAGGAGAACGCCACCTGGCCGTACTCCGTCCGGGCGGACACCGCGGGCACCGCGCTGTCCCTCCGGTGGTCCGCCTTCCAGGAGCTCGCCGACCGCTCCGAGGCGCTCCAGTTGCAGGTCATGGAGTACCTGGCCGGGTTCCAGCAGCCGCAGAACAAGCACGGCGAGGCGGCCATCGACCTCTCCGCCGGCCACCACGGCGAGTACGAGCTGCCCAGCGCCTTCGTGGACTACGAGCTCAAGCCGCGCGAGTACGAGCTGAGCGTCGCCCAGACCGTCCTCAAGGTGCACACCCGGGTCGCCGACCTCTACAACCAGCCGATGAACCAGACCGAGCACCAGCTCCGGCTGACCATCGAGGCCCTGCGCGAGCGCCAGGAGCACGAGCTGGTCAACAACGCCGAGTTCGGCCTGCTCGCCAACGCCGACTACGACCAGCGCATCCAGACCCACTCCGGCCCGCCCACCCCGGACGACATGGACGAGCTGCTCAGCCGCCGCCGCAGCACCAAGCTCTTCCTGGCCCACCCGCGGGCCATCGCCGCGTTCGGCCGCGAGTGCAACCGGCGCGGCATCTACCCGGACACCGTCGAGGTGCAGGGCCGCCGGGTGTTCGGCTGGCGCGGGGTGCCGGTCTTCCCGTGCAACAAGATCCCGATCGTCAACGGGAGCACCACCTCGATCCTCGCCATGCGCACCGGCGAGGAGAACCAGGGTGTCATCGGTCTGCACCAGACCGGAATTCCCGATGAAGTCGAGCCGAGCCTTTCGGTGCGGTTCATGGGAATCAGCGAGAAGGCCATCATTTCCTATCTGGTGAGCGCCTACTACTCCGCCGCGATTCTGGTGCCGGACGCCGTCGGCGTCCTGGAGAACGTCGACATCGCGCACCGCTAGGGCCGACCGCGGCAGGGCCGGCCCGACCCCGGGCCGGCCCGTCGCACCACCAAGGGGGAGGACCCATGGGAATGTTCACGCTGGAGCGCGACCATCGCGAGGGGCACGAGGCACAGGACGTCCTCGCGCGCGCCCGCACCCTGGTCGACCCGGTGCTACGGGCCGCCGTGGACTCGCTGCCCGGCACCATGCGCAGGGTCGCCGGTTACCACTTCGGCTGGTGGGAGGCGGACGGCTCGCCGTCGACCGCGTCCTCCGGGAAGGCCATCCGGCCCGCCCTGGTGCTCGCCGCCACCCAGGCGCTGGGCGGCGACCCGGCCGCGGCCACCGCCGCCGCGGCCGCCGTCGAACTGGTGCACAACTTCACGCTGCTGCACGACGACATCATCGACCGGGACGAGACCCGGCGGCACCGCCCCACCGCCTGGCTGGTGTTCGGCACCACCGAGGCCATCCTGGCCGGGGACGCCATGCACTCGCTGGCGCTGCGCCTGCTCGCCGAGGACGGCCACCCGGCCGCGGGCGACGCGGTGCGCCGGCTGGCCGACTGCGTGGTGGAGCTCTGCGAGGGCCAGCAGATCGACTGCGCCTTCGAGCAGCGCAACGACGTCTCGCTGACCGAGTGCCTGGCGATGGCCGAGGCCAAGACCGGCGCGCTGCTCGGCGCCGCCTGCGCGATGGGTGCCCGGTACGCGGGCGGCTCGGAGGCGGCGGCCAAGGCGATGGACGGCTTCGGCCGGGAGATCGGCCTGGCGTTCCAGCTGATCGACGACCTGATCGGCATCTGGGGCGATCCGGCCGTCACCGGCAAGCCGGTCGGCGCGGACCTGCTGGTCCGCAAGAAGTCGCTGCCGGTGGTCGCGGCGCTGGGCTCCGGGACGCCCGACGGGGCCCGACTCGCCGAGCTGTACGCGCTGGAACGGCCCCTCACCGGCGAGGAGCTGGCGAGCTGCGCGGCCGCCGTCGAGGGCGCCGGGGGGCGGGCCTGGGCGCAGGGCGAGTCCTGCGACCGGATGGCGGCGGCGATGACCCAGCTGGCCCTCGCGGTGCCCGAGCCCTCGGCCGCCGACGAACTGCTCGCGCTCGCCGAACTGGTCACCCGCCGCACCCACTGAGCCGCACCCACTGAGCCGCACCTCTGGGCCGGCCTCCGCCGGGGAGCGGGGCCGCCCGCGCCCTCCTCGTCGGGCGGGCCGGGCCGGCCCGGTCAGTGCGTCGGGGCCGCCGCGTCCAGCAGCCGCCGCTCCTTCGCCGGTTCGATGCCGTGCACGATCCGGCCCCGCTTGCGCCCGTCCGGCTCGGTGTCGTCCGACGGCCCGCGCCGCCGGAGCCACTCCCAGGTGTCCCGGGCGGTGTCGGTGAAGGGCCGGCACCGCAGCCCGGCCGCCTCGGCCCGGCCGGTGTCGGCCAGCCAGGTGCCCGCCGACTCCGGCAGGTCGGGCAGCCACAGCGGCAGCTCGCTCCACGGCTGGACGCTGTCCGGCCCGTCGGCGGTCAGCGGCCCGTCCGCGACCCAGGACAGCTCGGTGTCCGCACCGCCCGCGACCGCGGCGCAGCCCGCCAGGAACTCCCCGAAGGTGAGCCGTCCGGGTGGCGCGGTGGTGATGAACCGGCCGGCCGTGCCCGCCGTCAGCCGGTCCAGCCCGAAGACCGCGAAGTCCCGGACGTCGATCAGCTGCATCGGCCGCCCCGGCTCCCCGGGCGCCAGCACCCGCCCGCCCCGGGCCATCCGCTCCAGCCACCACGGCAGCCGCCCGCCCTGCTCGTGCGGGCCGATCAGCAGTCCGCTGTTGAGGACCAGCGCGCGTTCGGCGCCGAAGTGCTCCAGGACGGCGCGCTCGCAGCCGGCCTTGAGCGCGGCGCTGAACTCCTGTCCGGGCGGGGTGTCGGCCGGGCAGGGGTGCAGCGGGGAGGTCTCGTCGACCACCCGGGCGGGCCAGTCGGCGAAGGCGTGGACGGAGGAGATCAGCGTGTAGTGGCCGGCACGCCCGCGCAGCAGCCGGGCGGACTCCGCGGCCTGGGCGGGCTGCTGGGCCGAGGTGTCGACCACGGCGTCCCAGTACCGTCCCCCGGCCAGCCGCGCCAGGTCCCCGGGCGTGTCACGGTCGCCGCGGACCGCCTCCACGCCGGGCAGGTCGGCGGCCGTGCGGCCGCGGTTGAAGGTGGTGACCTCGTGGCCGCGGGTGAGTGCCTCGGAGGCGAACGCCCGCCCCAGGAAGGACGAGCCGCCGAGCAGAAGGATCTTCATACCGGCAAGGCTGTCCCGCCCCCTTCCCCCGCATGCGGTCGTTCGCCGTGGGCGGAGGCCGCCGCCCGTCCGGACGGGCCCGGCCGGCCCGTGGCGGGATGCCGAACCCCGGGGGCCCGCATAGCATCCGATTCATACTGGTTAATAACGATTTATGCCGATACGTCCGCTCGGCACGTGCATCCGATACGTCCGTCAGGCAGCCGCCGCGCCCCGCCCGGGGGCACGGCCCCGCAGGGAAGGACGGCACCATGGTCAACCCGGCACTCGTGGACCCGGACACCGTCCGCGCGACCGCCGCCGAGGCGTGGATCCGCGGCTACCCGATCCTGCAGAACTACCGCACCCTGTACGCCCAGGCGCTGGACGACGCCGACCCGCGCCACGTGGGCGGCTTCGGCGTCTTCCGGCACTACCCGCGCCCCGCCACCCCGGCCGACACCGATGTCGTCACGCCCAACAACGACACCCCGTACTCCTGGGCCTGGCTCGACCTGCGGACCCAGCCCTGGGTGCTCTCCGTCCCCGCCACCGACCGCTACTACGTCCTGCCGGTGCACGAACTCGACACCGTCTACGCCGGGTTCGTCGGCTCCCGGACCACCGGCCGGCAGGCCGGCGACCACCTGGTGGCCGGCCCCGACTGGCACGGCGAACCCCCACCCGGCATCACCGGCGTCATCCGCACCACGTCCCGGCTGGCCGGCATCCTCGGCCGCACCCACCTCGACGGGACGTCCCCCGGCGCCGTCGCCGAACTCGCCGCGCTCCAGCGGCAGTACCGCCTCCGCCCGCTGCACGAGTACGCCGGCACGCCGGAGCCCGAGCCCGCCCCGCAGCCCGTCTGGCCGGTCTGGCGCGACGAGGTCCTCGACACCGTCGAGTTCTTCTCCTTCCTCGACTTCCTGCTCGGCTTCCTGCCCGCCGAGGCCGCCCCGCCCGCCGAGGCCGACCTGCGCGGCCGACTGGCCGACCTCGGCATCGACGGCCGCGGCGAGTTCGAACCGGCCGCCCTGCCGCTCGCGGTCCGTGCCGAGATCGAGCGCGGCATCGCCGACGGCAAGGCCGAACTGGCGCACGCCGCCGCCCGCACCGGGTCCTCCATCGGGCTCTTCGGCACCCGCGAACAGCTCGGCACCCGGTACCTCGACCGGGCGGTGGGCGCGCTCACCGGCCTGTACGGGCTGCCCGTCGAGGAGGCCTGGTACGGCGGCTGGCAGGCCGACAGCGCGGGCCACCGCCCACCGGACGCGAGCGAGCGCGACTACCTGCTGCGGTTCCCGCCGGACGCGCTGCCGCCCGCCCGCCACTTCTGGTCGGTGACCATGTACGCGCTGCCCGGGCTGCACCTGGTCGACAACACCCTGGACCGCTACTCGGTCGGCGACCGCACCCCCGGCCTGGTCCGCGACCCGGACGGCGGACTCACCCTCCACCTCCAGCACAAGCGGCCCGCCGACGCCGAGCACTCCGCCAACTGGCTGCCCGCCCCGGACGGCCCGTTCGCCGCCGTCATCCGCCTGTACGGGCCGGACCCGTCCGTGCTCGACGGCCGCTGGACGCCGCCGCCGCTCACCCCGCGCTGACCCCGCCCGGAAGGACCCCCATGAACCAGCCCGAGCTGGAGGCCCTGGCCGCCGACGCCTACGTCTACGGCTACCCGCTCGTCGCCGGCCTCACCACGGTCGACCGCTTCGTGGACGGCGGCCTGGGCGTCCTGCCGGCCACCCCGTTCAACCGCTTCGCCCACGCATCCCGGCTGGCGGGCCCGGACGACGACTTCGTCTCCGTCAACAACGACGTGCTCTACTCGGTCGCCCAACTCGACCTCTCCGAGGGCCCGCAACTGCTGCACGTGCCCGACACCGCCGGCGCCTACCACGTACTGCAGTTCGTCGACGCGTGGACCGACAACTTCGCCTACCTCGGCAGCCGCGCCACCGGCAGCGCGGCCCGCACCTGGCTCCTCGTCCCGCCCGGGTGGCACGGCACCCCGCCCGACCCCGACCGGGTGATCGCCTCGCCGACCACCGTCGCCACCGTCGTCGGCCGCTTCGCCTGCGCCGGACCGGACGACCTCCCGCGCGTCCGCGCCCTCCAGGAGGGGCTTGTCCTCGAACCGCTGGAACCGGGCGGGGTCGCCGCCGGACTCCCCGCCCCGGACCCGGACGTGCCCGAGCGGCTCGCCTTCTTCGAACGGCTCCGGGTCTGGATGGCCGCCTACCCGCCCGCCGCCGCCGACCGCGACTACCAGCAGCGGTTCGCGCCGCTCGGCCTCCTCGACCCCGGCCCCTCGCCGTACCGCGCCGCCGCCCCCGACTGGACGCTCACCCTGGCGACCGGACTCGCCGCCGGGCGCGAACGGGTCGAGGACGCCACCAGGACGCCGGAGGACCACCCGCCCGGCGAGTGGCGCGCGGCGCTCCACCTGTTCGACCACAACACCGCCTTCCTCGGCCCGGGCACCCTCGACGACCCCGAGTGGCGGATCCCCGACCGCCGCGCCGCCTACCTCAGCCGCGCCGCCGCCGCCCGTGCCGGCCTCTGGGGCTGCCACGCCTACGAGGCCCTGCACGCCGCCACCACCGACGACGCCGACGGCCGCCCCCTCGACGGCACCCACCCCTACACCCTGCGCTTCCCACCGGACGGGCTGCCGCCGGCCGAGGAGTTCTGGTCCCTCACCGTGTACGGCCTCCCGGACCACCGCCTGGTCGCCAACCCGGCCGCCCGCCACTCGATCGGCAGCCGCACCCCCGGCCTGCTCCACGACCCGGACGGCGGCCTCACCCTCCACCTCCGCCACGAACCCCCCACCGCCCCGTCCGAGACGGCGAACTGGCTCCCCACCCCCGTCGGCCCGTTCCGCCCGGTGATCCGCCTCTACCGCCCCGGCCCCGCCGCCCTGGACGGCACCTACCGCCTCCCGCCGCTCCAGCGGACCCGGTGAGCGGGGCAGGCGGTCGCCGGCAGGAAGGAAGCGCGATGGGCGAGGCCGTCGGCCGGATGCTGGCCTCGGCCGTGGGCGTCGCGATCAGCCCGATGGCGCTGATCGCGACCGTCCTGCTGCTCGCCACGCCCAGGGGCCGGGCCAACGGGGCGTCGTTCGCCGCCGGTTGGACGCTCACGCTGACGGCGGTGACGGTGATCGTGCTGCTGCTCGGATCCCGGCTCGCCGGGGACGCCGTGGCCCCGGACTGGTCGTGGTGGTTCGAACTGGCCGTCGGCGGCCTGCTCCTGCTGCTCGGCGCGCGCCAGTGGCGGGACCGCCCCCGCGAGGGCCGGGTGCACGGGCCGCCGGACTGGATGCGGACGGTCGACCGCTCCACCCCCGCCCGGTCCGCCGCCCTCGGGGCGGTCCTGCTGGCGACCGACCCGAAGAACCTGCTGCTGGCCGTCGCCGCCGCCGTCGCGATCGCCACCGGCGGCGCCCCGGCCACCGGCAAGGCGGTCGCCGCCGCGCTGCTGGTCCTGATCGGCTCCCTCGGCACCCTCCTGCCCCTCGCCGCCCACCGCACCCCCCGCCGCCTGAACGAGTGGAAGGCCTGGGCCGCCACCCACAACACCGCGATCCTCCTCACCCTCCTCCTCACCCTCGCCACCACCCACCTCGGCACCGCCCTCTCCGGCCTCACCACCTGACCCCGCCCCGCCTCACAACCCCCACCGGTCGGCCCGGCCGCCGCCCACCCTCGGCCTCCGACCTACCGGGCGTGCCTGCCCGGTGTCGCCGAATCCTGGCGCCGCCCGCTCGGCCCGGCTGCGCCTCGGCCCTCGGCCTGGTCGGGCTTCGCCACCCACTGCCGACCGTGTCTCGTACCGCCCGCTCCGCGACTGCCGCCGCCCACATCCACAACCTCGCCCCAGCCCGGTGAACCAGCAGGTCAGAGCACACACCGACGTGCCCACACCCGGCCACCCACAACAAGTCGCCGCCGGGCCGCCCGGCTGCACGTCGGCGCTGCCCGCCTCGGTCCTCGGCCTGTCGGGCTGCGTCACCCGCTGCCGACCGTGTCTCGTACCGCCCGCCTCGGGTCCGTTCGCGCCAGGCTTTGCCGGTCGGCCCGGCCGCACCTGGCGCCAGGTCCGGGTGGAGACGTTCACGGGGCTGCGGATGCGGCAGTTTGACGGCCTGGTGGGCGTGGTGCGTGAGCGGGGTGGCACTGGTCCGGGCGGCGGCAGGCCGTGGCGCCTGCCGCCGCCCGACCGGGTCCTGCTGGTGGCGGTCCACTACCGGACCAACCTCACGATGCGACAGTTCGCGCCGCTGTTTCGGGCCTTGACGGCGGCGGTGTGCCGCATCGTGCAGCGCCTCGGCCCCTTCCTGGAGCGGCTGTGGAGCGTGGACGGCACCCTGGTTCCGGTCCTCGACCGGGGCCTCAGGGGCTCGATCTCTTGCTGCCCCCACTACTGCCCGCCTTCGGCCTGTCAGGCTCTGATGCCGCTGCCGGCCCATCTCAACGGTGCCCCCGGCCTGGCCTTGGGGCTGCCGGGCTTCGCTGCCCGGTGCCACCCGCCTCGGCTCTCGCCTCATCGGCCTCGCCGCCCAATCCTGGGCGTACCCGGCGCGGTGGCGTCGTGGGGGAGACGTCAGGGCAGAGTTCGGGCCAGCTGTCCGCCTTCTGGTCCTTCCTCGGGGCGGCGCGGTGGCGGCGGTGGCCTCGGGGTGCGGCAAGCGGGCAGGGCAGCGTTCGGACTGCGGGGTGGGCGTGTTGTCCGCCTTGGGCCTTCCTCACTGAGGCGTCGGGCCGGCGGTGGCCGTGGGGGACGGGCTCGGCGAAATCGGGCCGGTCGGCTCGCTGGTCGGGGTGGCTGTGGGCGTTGGCGTTGGTGTGGGCGTCTCAGCCGGCGTCGGCGTCGGCGTCGCGGTGGGGCTGGTGCTCGGGGTGGTCGTGGGTGTCGGCGTCGGGGTGGGGTCGGCGGTGGGTGGGGTGTCGCCGCTGCGGTGGTGTGGGCCGCCCGCGAGGGTGACCACGGCCTGTGAGGGCGGAAGCGTGATCCGGGCGGTCCAGCGGGTCGCGGGGGCGAGGTCCTCGTCGACGCCGGCGATCACCGTGATCCGCTGACCGGGCGCGAGCGTGCCGGCGTCGCGGCTGAGCCGCAGCCAGGGCGCGTCCACGACGGCGTGCCAGTGGATCTCGGTGCCGCCGGAGTTGGTGAGGGTGAGCACCGTGCGGCTGCCGTACTCGCCCGCCTCGACGGTCAACAGCCCGGCCGCCGGCGCAGCCACCGACGGCCCCTCCGACGCACCCGCCGTGGCAGGCGTGGCAGGCGCGGTGGGTGTGGGCGCCGGCGCGGGGGTCGCGACCAGGGCGGGGCTGCCGAGCGGGCTCGACCCGCGGGCCGGGACCGGGACCAGCGGTCCCTGGATCCCCGGCAGCAACGTTTCTGCATTGAACGGCCTCGCCCCCGCCAGCTCCATCCCGGCCGCCGCCGGACCGGTCCCTCGGTGAGCCCCGTCGGACGCCCCGGGGTTCCAAACCTCCCCGCCGGGCTCCGCCGGACCTCGCGCCGGGCCACCCGTCGAACGCTCCCCCTCGACCCGGACCGACGAGACCGACGCCGCCACCCCCGGCCCGTCGCCGCCCCGGTGTCCGGCCCACAGGGCGACGACCGGCGCGACCAGGACGGCGGCCAGCACCCCGGTGGTCACCACCCGCCGCCGCATCGTCGGCCCCCGGCCGGTGTCCGGCGCGCGGTGCCGGGGGAACCCGCCCTGGTCGAAGCGGAGCCCTGGTTCGGCCACCGCCGCCGTCCGCCGCCCGGCGCGTTGCCGTGCCACCGGGGGCGGGGCCGCGACGGGGCCGGCCGGGAGGCCGGCGTCCCGGGACGGGGCGGTCAGCACCGGCAGCCCGGCGGCCCCGTCCTCCGGAGCCTTGTCCGCGACCCGCTCCGCCGTGCCCCGGCAGGTCGGGCAGTCCACCACGTGCTGCACCAGCTCGCGGCGGAGCGCGGGGCCGAGCACCCGGTCCCGCCGGCTCTCCGCCCCCGCGCCGCCGAGCCGGTCGAGCTCGGGGCAGTCGCCGACGCCGAGCACCAGCAGCGCGGCCCTGGTCCGGTCGACCTCGGCCCGCGCGGAGGCGAGCAGCGCCCGGACGGAATCGAACGGCTGCCCGAGGATGGCCGCCACCTCGATCGGGCTGAGCCGGTGCCGCACCGACAGCTCCAGGGCCTCCCGCTGCTCGGGATCGGTGCCGGCCGCCTCCGGCCAGGCCAGCGAGGCCAGTTCGTGCCTGCGCCGGACCGCCTCCGCCCCGCCGTCCCCCGGAACCCCGCCGTCCCCCGGAACCCCGCCGTCCCCCGGAACCCCGCCGACGCCGGGAACCGCGCAGCCCCCGCCGCCGTCCCGTTCGGCCCCGTCCGCCAGCCGCCGCAGGCAGCAGTACCGCGCCAGCGAGTACAGCCAGGCCCGCACCAGCCCGGCCTCGGCGAGCCGGCCACCGTACCGGGCCGCCAGCCCGCGCACCTCCCGCAGGGCGGCTCCGGCGGCCTCGTGCTCGCACAGCACCGAGAGGCAGTAGGTGAAGAGGCCGTCCACCTGCCGTTCGTACGCCGCGAGGACGGCGTCGCGCGGCCCTTCCGTACTCGTTGTCACCCGTCCGACGGTAGAGAGCGCACAGGCCCGGTCCGGGTGATTCCGCCCGGTTGTACTTCTTTCGGGTAACAACATCGCCCATTCGTGGACCACGCCGGAAGTCTCCGACCGCCCCCGTCGCGACGCGACCGCCCCGCGCTGTCGTACCCAGGCGCTACGGTGACCGCATGGCTGCCCGTACCAAGACCACCGCCAAGCCGCGCCCGGCGTACCGCTGCACCGAGTGCGGCAACCAGCTGCCCAAGTGGGTCGGCCGCTGCCCGGAGTGCAACGCCTGGGGCACGGTCGAGGAGTACGGCGCGGTGCCGATCCGCACCACCGCCGCCGGCCCGGTCAGCGCACCCGCCCGCCCGATCGCCCAGGTGGACGGCCAGGTGGCGACGGCGCGCTCCACCGGCGTGCCCGAGCTGGACCGGGTGCTCGGCGGCGGCCTGGTCCCGGGCGCCGTGGTGCTGCTGGCGGGCGAGCCCGGCGTCGGCAAGTCCACCCTGCTGCTGGACGTCGCCGCCAAGGCGGCCGGCCCGCAGCACCGCACCCTCTACGTGACCGGCGAGGAGTCGGCCAGCCAGGTCCGGCTGCGCGCCGACCGGATCAACGCGCTCTCCGACCACCTCTACCTGGCCGCCGAGTCCGACCTCGGTGCCGTCCTCGGCCACATCGAGGCGGTCGGCCCCGGCCTGCTGATCCTGGACTCGGTGCAGACCATCGCCTCCGCCGAGCTGGACGGCGCGCCCGGCGGCCCGGCCCAGGTCCGCGAGGTGGCGGGCGCGCTGATCCGCGCCTCCAAGGACCGCGGCATGGCCACCCTGCTGGTCGGCCACGTCACCAAGGACGGCCAGATCGCCGGCCCCCGCCTGCTGGAGCACCTGGTGGACGTGGTGCTGAGTTTCGAGGGGGACCGCCACGCCCGGCTGCGGATCATCCGCGGGGTCAAGAACCGGTACGGCGCGACCGACGAGGTCGGCTGCTTCGAGCTGCACGACGAGGGCATCGAGGGCCTGGCCGACCCGTCCGGCCTCTTCCTGACCAGGCGTGACAAGCCCGTGCCGGGCACCTGCCTGACCGTGACCCTGGAGGGCAAGCGGCCGCTGGTTGCCGAGGTGCAGGCACTGATGGTGGATTCCCAGATCCCCTCGCCGCGCCGGACCACCTCCGGTCTGGAGTCGCCCAGGATCGCGATGATCCTGGCCGTGGTCGAGCGTCATGGCGGGGTGAAGCTGGGCAAGCAGGACATCTACACCGCGACCGTCGGTGGGGTGAAGCTCTCCGAGCCCTCGGCGGACCTCGCGGTGGCGCTCGCGGTGGCCAGCTCCTCCTCCGACACCCCGCTGCCCAGCAACCTGGTGGCGATCGGCGAGGTCGGCCTGGCGGGTGAGGTGCGGCGGGTGACGGGTGTGCAGCGGCGGCTGGCCGAGGCGCACCGGCTGGGCTTCACCCACGCGCTCGTCCCGCCGGACCCGGGCAAGGTCCCGCCGGGCATGAAGGTCGTCGAGGTGGCGGACATCGGTGAGGCGCTGCGGGCGATCCCGGGCCGCCGCCGGGCCGCCGCCAAGCCGAAGAGTGAGGCCCCGTCGGCGCCGCCGGCGCCCCGCGCGCCCCGGCCGACGGCCTATCCGGAGGAGGTCATGGAGGGCTGGGAGCCGCTCGACTCCGACGAACTGCGCTGACCCAAGCCCTGTCGTTGCCGCACGCAGTTAGACTTCCCCTGTCTCATTGGTGATAAGGCAGTACTAAGCGACAGAGCAACAGACCGCAGGCCGGCGCCCCGCGCGAGGGCACGCGGTACGGGGTCGACGGAGGAGTCACGTGGCAGCCAGCGACCGGGCGGACAAGTCCTCCCGCGAGGAGGCCCTGCTGCGGGCCTCCCTCACCGCCATCGCCCCCGGCACCGCGCTGCGCGACGGCCTGGAGCGGGTGCTCCGGGCCAACACCGGCGGCCTGATCGTGCTCGGCTTCGACAAGACGGTCGAATCGCTCTGTACCGGCGGCTTCGTGCTCGACGTCGAGTTCACCGCGACCCGGCTGCGCGAGCTGTGCAAGCTGGACGGCGCCGTGGTGCTGGACAAGGACATCACCAAGATCGTCCGGGCCGGCGTCCACCTGATGCCGGACTCCACCATCCCGACCGACGAGACCGGCACCCGGCACCGCACCGCCGAGCGGGTCAACCGGCAGACCGGTTTCCCGGTGGTCGCGGTCTCGCACTCGATGCGGCTGATCGCCATGTACGTCAACGGCACCCGCCGGGTGCTGGAGGACTCCACCACCGTGCTGTCCCGCGCCAACCAGGCGCTGGCCACCCTGGAGCGCTACAAGCTGCGCCTGGACGAGGTGGCCGGCACGCTCTCCGCCCTGGAGATCGAGGACCTGGTGACGGTCCGGGACGTCACCGCCGTCGCGCAGCGGCTGGAGATGGTCCGGCTGATCGCCACCGAGATCGCCGGCTACGTGCTGGAGCTCGGCATCGACGGCCGGCTGCTCTCGCTCCAGCTGGACGAGCTGATCGCGGGCGTGGAGCCGGAGCGCGAGCTGGTGGCCCGGGACTACTTCCCGGAGCGCGCCGCCAAGAAGGGCCGGACCGTCACCGAGGTGCTGGCCGACCTGGAGGCGCTGACCCATGCCGAGCTGCTCGACCTGCAGACGGTGGCCAAGGCGCTCGGCTACTCGGGCTCGCCGGAGTCGCTGGACTCGGCGGTCTCGCCGCGCGGCTACCGGCTGCTGGCCAAGATCCCGCGGCTGCCCAACACCGTGATAGAGCGGCTGGTGGAGCACTTCGGCGGCCTGCAGAAGCTGCTGGCCGCGAGCATCGACGATCTGCAGACGGTCGAGGGCGTCGGCGAGACCCGGGCCCGTTCGGTCCGCGAGGGCCTGTCCCGGCTTGCCGAATCGTCCATCCTCGAACGCTACGTCTGACCCGGGCCCGGCGCTCGCCGCCCGCCCCCTCGCAGACGCCGAAGCCCGGACCACCTGAGCGGTGGTCCGGGCTTCCTGCTGCGGTGCCGTACTGCCGGGAGGCGTCCTGAGGGCTGCTCAGTTCTCCAGGCGGATCGAGGAGCGGGCCGAGGCCTGGCCGCCTGAGAGGCCGGTGAGGTCGGCGACCACCAGGTAGGTGCCGGCCGGGGCGGGCGCCGCGTCGGCGGTGGCGCACTGCGGCTTGCTGCGGACCCGGTCCCAGGTGAAGGTCTCGGTCAGCCCGCCGTTGGCGGGGAGCTGGACCCAGCTGCTGTTCTTGTCGGACGGGCAGTCGCCGGAGGACCAGATGCGCTCGCCGTTGCTGGCGGTGACGGTGATCGCCGAGGCGGTCCGGCCCAGGTCCACCCGGCAGGTGGTGCCGGAGGAGTTGTTGATGGTCAGCGCCAGCTTGGGCTTGTCCTTGGGCTGGTAGGCGTTCTGGGCGCCGGCCAGGTTGAGGGTGACCTGCGAGGAGACGCAGACCGGCAGGGCCATGACCTCGGGGGTGTTCGCCGGGGGCGGGCCGCCGGTGCCGCCACCGCCGGAGCCGCCACCGGTCGCGGGCGCCGGGTTCGCGCCGCCACCGGCCGCCGCGCCGCCCGCCGCCGCCCCGCCGGTCCCGGGGGCCGGGTTGGCGCCGCCGGTCGTGCCGCCGGTGCTCACGCTGACCTCGCCGCCGCCGGAGCCGCCCGCCGCGCCACCGGAGGCGCTGCCGCCGGTGCTGCCGCTGCCGGGCCGGGAGTTGTTGGCCGGCCCGGTCGGCGAGGCGCCCGGGGTGATCGTCTGGGCGGGTGTCTGGCTCTGCGACTGGGTCGGTGCGGCCTGCGCGGCCTTGTCCTTCGGGCCGTCGTCACCCCCGCCCTGATCGGTCATCAGCCAGATGACGAGGGCGGCGACCGCGACGACGGCGACGAGCACGACGATGCGCCGACGCCAGTAGATCGAGGCCGGCAGCGGTCCTACGGGTTGACGCAGAGAGGGCACGCCCAAACTCTACGAGACAGTGTGTGCCCCTTGACGCACCAACACCGCACAGTCACCCCTTCCTTCACATGATCCGCCATTTGCGCCGTTCGAGGGAGGCCGAATGGGGTGATTTGCGCTCCGAACCGGAACCTCATGATCCGATTCGGCTCCCGACCCGGGCGTGGGAGGATCGAAGGGCCATGGCTGCCAACACCATCACCCCCGCCGCCCCCGAGACCCCGGCCGAAGGGCCGGAGCTCGCGCTGCCGCTGCCCGTCCTGCACGCGACCGTCCTCGACTGGTACGACGCCAATGCCCGCGACCTCCCCTGGCGCACCCCGGACGCCTCGCCCTGGGCCGTGATGGTCAGCGAGTTCATGCTCCAGCAGACCCCGGTCAAGCGCGTCCTGCCGGCCTGGGAGGCCTGGATGGAGCGCTGGCCCACCCCGGCCGACCTGGCCGCCGAGGCGCCCGGCGAGGCCGTCCGGATGTGGGGCCGGCTGGGCTACCCGCGCCGGGCGCTGCGCTTGCACGGCGCCGCCGTGGCGATCACCGAGGAACACGACGGCAAGGTCCCGGACGACCACGCGACGCTGCTCTCGCTGCCCGGCGTCGGCGAGTACACCGCGGCGGCCGTGGCCTCCTTCGCCTTCCGCCAGCGGCACGTGGTGCTGGACACCAACGTCCGCCGGGTGTTCGCCCGCGCCGTGACCGGAGTGGAGTACCCGGCGCAGGCCACCACGGCGGCCGAGCGGCGCACCGCGACCGCGCTGCTGCCCGACGCCGCCCGGACGGCCGCCACCTGGGCGGTGGCCGTGATGGAGCTGGGCGCGCTGGTCTGCACGGCCCGCGGGCCCGAGTGCGGGGACTGCCCGCTGTTCACCTCCTGCGCCTGGCAGCGGGCCGGCTGCCCGCCGTACGAGGGCCCGGCCCGGCGCGGCCAGTCCTACGAGGGCACCGACCGGCAGGTGCGCGGCAAGCTGCTCGCGGTGCTCCGCGAGGCGCACGGCGAGGTGCCGCAGGCCCGGCTCGACGCGGTCTGGCCGGACGCCGTGCAGCGTGCCCGCGCGCTGGACGGACTGGTCGCCGACGGCCTGGTCGAACCGGTCGAGCAGGGCGTCTACCGGCTGCCTCAGTAGGCGCACCAGCCGGGCCCGGACACACACGAGGGCCCCCGTCCGCCGGTGCGGCGAACGGGGGCCCGGTCGAGGTCCGGCGTCAGAGCGCGACGGCCTCGATGTTGCCCGTCGCGGCGCCCTTCCGGCTCTTGCGGCCCTTGCCGCCCTTGCCGCCCTGGTCGGCCTCGGCCGCCTCGCCGCCTTCGCCGCCGGCCGGCGGGCCGCCGGCCCCGCGCAGCGGCACCTCGCGCATGAAGACCGCGGCGGCGACCGCGATCACCGCGACGGCGGCGCCCCACAGGAACACGGTGTGCATGCCGTTGGCCACCGCGTGGTGGTAGGCGTCCTGGACCGGCTCCGGCAGCGCCTTGAGCGCGGCCGGGCTCAGCTGCGCCGGGTCGCCGCCCTGCGAGCCGCCCGCCCCGGCGGCCGAACCGAGCCGCTCCTCCATGGTCTCGGTGACCCGGCTGTTGAACAGCGCGCCGAACAGCGCCACGCCGAACGAGCCGCCGATGGTGCGGAACAGGGTGGCGGTGGAGCTGGCCACGCCCATGTCCTTGAGCTCGACGCTGTTCTGCGCGACCAGCATGGTGATCTGCATCAGGAAGCCCATGCCGGCACCGAGCACCACCATCCAGCAGGCGGAGGCGAAGCCCGAGGTGTCGGTGGAGAGGGTGGAGAGCAGCAGCAGGCCGGCCGTCATCACGACGGTGCCGATGATCGGGTAGATCCGGTACTTGCCGGTCCTGGTCACCGCCTGGCCGACCACCAGGGAGATCACCAGCATGCCGAACATCATCGGCATCAGCAGCAGGCCGGAGTTGGTCGCCGAGGCGCCCTGCACGGTCTGCTGGTAGAGCGGCAGGAAGACGGTCGAGCCGAACATCACGAAGCCGACCACGAAGCCGATGATCGAGACCAGGGTGAAGTTGAGGTTCTTGAACAGCGACAGCGGCAGCATCGGCTCCTGGACCCGCTGCTCGACGTAGCAGAAGCCGATCAGGGTGGCCGCGGCCAGCGCGGTCAGGCCGAGGATCTGCTTCGAGCCCCAGGCGTACTCCTGCCCGCCCCAGGTGGTGATCAGGGTGAGCGCGGTGATGCCGGTGGTGAGCAGCAGCGCGCCGAGGTAGTCGATCCTGGCCTTGCTGCGGACCTTCGGCAGCTTCAGCGTGACGACCACGACGGCGAGCGCGAGGGCGCCCAGCGGCAGGTTGATGTAGAAGGTCCAGCGCCAGTTCAGGTGGTCGGTGATGAAGCCGCCGACCAGCGGGCCGCCGATGGTGGCGAGGGCCATCACCGCGGCGAACATGCCCTGGTACTTGCCGCGGTCACGCGGCGGGACGAGCGCACCCATGATCGACATCACGCCGACCATCAGGCCGCCGGCGCCCAGGCCCTGGAGGGCGCGGAAGCCGATGAGCTCGGTCATGTCCCGGGAGAGGCCGGAGAGCGCCGAGCCCGCCAGGAAGATCACGATCGAGGTGAGGAAGGTGCCCTTGCGGCCGTAGAGGTCGCCGAGCTTGCCCCAGATCGGGGTGGAGGCGGCGGTGGCCAGGGTGTACGAGGTGACCACCCACGACAGGTGCTCGGCGCCGCCGAGCTCGCCGACGATGGTCGGCATCGCGGTGCCGACGATCAGGCCGTCGAGCATCGCGAGCAGCATGGTGATCACCAGGCCGATCATGACCAGGCGGATCTCACGGGCCGAGCGGGGCGCCTCGTCCTCGGCCGGTTTCTTCTCGGGGGAGCCGGTGTCGGCCTTGGGATGTGACATGGGTGGGAGTCTCCCGGGCAGGGCGTCGGGCGACCGGTGCGGCCTGCGACGGCCTCCTTACTTGTCGCCCGGCTAGTTTGTGGACCGTCGGCACGGTAGGTTGTTTACTAGCCGGTCGTCAAGCCAGTTTTCCGGCGGGCTCCCCGGGCAGGAACAATGAACGCAGGGGCGGTTGCCGCACAGGTGTCCGCCGCCGCGCCGCGCCGGCCGTCGGCCGCCGCGGGTACACGGACCACGACGCAGTCAGAGGCAGGCGATGGGCACCACGCACGGCCCCCGTAGCGACACCCGGGCGCGCATCGTCGCCGTCGCCCTGGAGCTCTTCTCCGAGCACGGCTACGAGCGCACCTCGCTGCGGGAGATCGCCGACCGGCTGGGCGTCACCAAGGCCGCGCTCTACTACCACTTCAAGACCAAGGAGGACATCGTCCAGGGCATCGTGGCGGCCACGGCCGCCCCGATCCACGAGCTGATCGCCTGGGGGCGCGAGCAGACCTGGACGCCCGAGGTGCGCGACGAGCTGATCCGCCGGTTCGCGGCCGGGATGTCCGAGCGGGCGCCGCTGCTCCGCTTCTTCCAGGAGAACCAGCCGGCACTGCGCGACCTGGCGGCCGGGCGGGAGTTCCGGGACAGCATGATCGCGCTGGTCCGGCTGATGCACGGTCCGGAGGCGAGCTTCGAGGACCGGCTGCGCGCGGCGATGTCCCTGTTCACCGTCAACTCGGCGCTCTTCCTGCTGCACCAGGACCAGCGGCCCGACCCCGAGTGCGCGGTCGACTGGCCGCCGGTCGCGGAGGCCACCCGGGAGCAGGCGGTCGAGGCCGCCCAGCACGTCGCGCTGGAGATCTGCCGGCTGATCGGCAGACCCGCGCCGACGGACTGAGCGGCCGGACCGGACGGGGGATCAGAAGTCGGTGACCCCGCGCGCGGACAGGTAGGCGATCGGGTTGATCACCGCGCCGTACTGGTTGGCGGAGCGGATCTCGAAGTGCAGGTGCGGGCCGGTCGAGTTGCCGGTGTTGCCGGAGCGGCCGATCTGCTGCCCGGCCGCCACGCGCTGGCCCGCCGACACCGAGATCGACGACATGTGGGCGTACTGGGCGTACCGGCCGTCCGCCAGCCGCAGCACGACCTCCTTGCCGTACGCGCCGTCCCAGCCGGCCGACACCACGGTGGCGTTGCCGACCGCGAGCAGTCGTGTGCCGGTGGGGACCGCGAAGTCCACACCGGTGTGGTAGCCGGCGGCGTAGTGGGCGTTGCGCACGCCGTACGGGTTGCTGGTCGGCGCGCCCGGGACCGGGGCGGACCACTGGGGGGCCGGGGCCGGGGCCGGGGCGGGCGCGGGCTCCGGTGCGGGGGCGGGAGCCGGTTCGGGCGCCGGCTCGGGGGCGGGCGCGGGAGCGGGCTCCGGGGCGGGCGCGGGCTCGGCGGGCGGCGCCGTCAGGTTGGCCGCGACCGCGACGTACTCCTGGGCCGAGGCCTGCTCGGACGGCAGCGTGTACGGGCTCGGGCCCGCGACCTCGACCAGCGACGACGTGCGCGCCGCCCCGTGCTGCTGCGCGGTGAACGCCGAGCTGCCGGGGGTGGTCGGGGAGACCGTCTGCGCCGAGGCGCTGCCGGAGGCGGCCAGCAGCAGGGCACCGGTCAGCACGGCCGCGCCGGCCGCGGCGGCGGTGGTGGAGTGGTTGCGGCCGGTCTGCCGGAGGAAGGAGTCGGCGAGCCGGCACAGGGCCGGCCCCAGAGGCGGGACGGAAGGCATGGAGCTCGGACCTCACGAACGTACGGGGACGGCACGCTGAGCCCGGTCGGGCTGCTGAGCGGGGGACCACTCAGGTGTAACCGTCACCGAGCGGAGTCCCAAACCGTGTGACGTACTACGGCGTGTAGTCATCATCGCGCCGGGAATTCAAACCGACGGAGTAACGATCATGCGGTCGGATCGTCCGTTCATGGGGCGACGGCCGGTGGGCGTCACCCGGGCGGGCTACTACGCCCGCTCGTACCCCTGTCGGGGGTTGTGAGCAGCACCACCCGGAGCGCGGGTTTGAACGGCCCGCGACCGCCCGGAACCGCCCGCCTTCGCCCGCGACCGCCCGGACGCAAAGGAATCCGGCCCGCCCCCGCGGATGCGGGAGCGGGCCGGATCGGCTCAGCGGTGCCCGGTCAGGGACCAGGCGTCAGAGCGCGGTCGATCAGTTGTCGACCGGGCGGACCCGGATCCAGGTCTCCAGGTAGTTCGAGGACTCGTTCTCGACCTCGATGCTGGTGCCCGTCTTCGGGACGATGACGCTGCTGTACGGGTTGTCCTTCGACCAGTAGGACTTCAGGTCGGAGAACTCGTCGACGCCCTTGGCCTTCGGGACGACCGTCTCGACACCGGCGCGGTGCAGGGTCAGGCTGTCGGTCTTGCGCGAGCCGAAGGTGGAGTCGTAGCCGTTGATGCGCGGGCGCATCAGCGTGCCGTCCTTCCACTTCAGCGGGGTCGGGTGCGAGTCGACCGGCAGGATCAGGCCCTGGCCCGGGTGGTTGGTGACGTTGTTGTCACTCTGCGACTCGTCCCAGTACCAGATCAGCAGACCCGGCTGGTACGGGTAGTGCTCGACCCAGAGCGGCTTGTCGGCGAAACCGAAGTTGTACGGGCCGACCTTGAGGGTGCGGTCGTACGAGACGTACTGGCGGTTCTCCGCGATGTAGTACTGGTTGTAGTCGTTGGTGAACGACCCGGTGGTCCGCGAGAAGCCCTTGGCGGTCCAGCCGTTGTCGCCGTTCTCGGCGCCGTCGGTGAAGACGGTGGCGCCGTCGGCGGTCACCGCGAGCTCGTCCAGGGCCAGGCCCTTGAGGTGCAGGCCGCCGTCGGTGACGTAGCGGAAGCGGACCTTGACGGCCTGGCCGGCGTAGGCGTCCAGCGGGAGGGCGAGGTCGCCCCAGTTGCCGCCGGAGTTGCCGGACAGCGAGGCGTTGCCCGAGGGGTCCTTCGGCAGCGCGACGCCGTTGAAGGTGCCCTCAAGGGCCTTCCAGTTGGTGCCGCCGTCGGTGGAGACCTCGGCGTAGCCGTAGTCGAAGTCCTGCTCGATGTCGTACCAGGCCTTGGCCGACAGGGTGGCCTTGGTCTTGCCGGTCAGGTCGACGTCACGGGTCAGCGAGACGTTCAGGTCGTCCGCGCTGCCGCTCCACCACTCGTTGGCACCCGCGAAGGGCTTGTTGATGGTGGTGGTGACGGCCTTCTTCGGCAGGTCGACGACCAGCGCCTGGGGGAGCCTGCTGTTGTACTCCGCCGGGCCGATGTGGTGGGTCGACTCGGTGCCGGCCTTGGCCTTGTCGAACTTCAGCCAGCCGAGCTTGAGCTTGCTCCAGGCGTCGAGGTCGTTCGGCATGTCGCCGATCGAGTTCTTGCCCTCGCCCAGCCAGGAACCGGAGGACATCAGCGACCAGAAGCCGACCGAGTTGTCGATGCCGCTGCCGGAGGTGTCGTAGAGGTCCGGCAGACCGAGGTCGTGGCCGTACTCGTGGGCGAAGACACCGAGGCCGCCGTTCTCGGGCTGCATGGTGTAGTCGCCGACCCAGACGCCGGTGCCGCCGACCGGGGTGCCGCCCAGCTTGTTGCCGGCCGGGCCGGTGGTGCCGGCGCCGGTGCCGTAGACGTACGAGCGGTGGGCCCACAGGGCGTCAGTACCCTGCTTGCCGCCGCCGGCGGACTGGTCCTCACCGGCGTGCACGATCTGGAAGTGGTCGATGTAACCGTCCGGCTCGTTGAAGTTGCCGTTCTGGTTGAAGTCGTACCGGTCCCACAGGTCGTACTGCGCGATGGCGGCCTTGATCTGCTCGTCCGTCTGGCCCTTGGCCTTCTGGTCGGCGACCCAGGTGTCGATCGCGTCGCGGATCAGGTCCTGCGCGTTGGCGCAGACGTGCTGGCCGCAGTAGTCCGAGCCGTAGCGGGCCTCGTTGTACTTGACCTTCACCCAGTCGGTGACCTGGCCGTCCACCGAGTAGCGGCCCGAGGACTGCTTCTCGTAGTAGGTCTTCAGCGAGTCCTGGGTCTTGCTGAAGTACAGGTCCTGGTAGTGCTGCCGGTTGTAGTCGGACTGCCAGATGGTCGAGTTGTTGGTCGCCGGGTCCGGCTTCTCGATCTGGTTGCGCTGCGGACCGGGGGTGCCGCCGTACTTGATCTTGCCGTCCGGCGTCGTCGTGGTGTTGTCCACCTCGTCACCGAACTCCACCAGGATGGTGAAGATCTTGTCCGTGCGCTCACGGGCGAGCTCGACGTACTTGTTCTTGCCCAGCTTGATGCTGGAGCTGCCGCCGTGCTGCTCGATCTTGGCGGTGCCGGCGAGCAGCTGCTCGGTGGCGGCCTTCGACTCGGCCTCGACCTTCTCGGTCAGCGGGCCGGGCAGGTTGTGTTCGGTGCTGGTCAGGACGGCGTCGGCCGGGTCCTGCGGAGCGGGGGCGGCACCGGCGGCGACGGCCGTGCCCGGGAGCATCCCCGCGCCGAGCGCGGCTATGACCGCTACGGCCGAGGCGACCGAAGCGGCTTTCCTGGTCATCTTCAACGTTGTGACGTCCTCCCCAAACCGGTCCGGCTCTTGGCCTTCCGGTAAACCAATGAAAGACAGGTGGACGTCATTTGATCCAAGCGTGGACGGAAAAGATAGACCTTGACCGTGACATGGCCACAGCGCTATCCTCCGCAACTTCGTATCAACTGACGCACCGTCAACAACATTGGTATTAAAGATGACCGCAGCTTCGATCGCACCCGCACCGGCCCCCTATGCGGCCCCCGAGCTGCCCCTTCGTGGGCCGGGTCACAGCTTCGGCAGAGGTGCGGAAAACGGTTTGGGCCCCCGGCGCGAACGCCGGGGGCCCAAACCGTTTGCTGTTATCTGTTAAATGTTGCTACTTCGTCAGGTCCGGACCCGGTGAGGCGACGGCGGCCGGGGTGTCCGCGACCGCGGACTTCTCCTCGCCGCGGAAGGTGAACTTCGCTTCCTTGCCCTCGCCCTCGACACCGACGACCACGATGTGGCCGGCCCGCAGCTCGCCGAAGAGGATCTTCTCGGAGAGGTGGTCCTCGATCTCGCGCTGGATGGTCCGGCGCAGCGGCCGGGCGCCCAGGATCGGGTCGTAGCCGCGCTTGGCCAGCAGCTTCTTGGCCTCGACGCTGAGCTCCAGGCCCATGTCCTTGTCCTTGAGCCGCTCGTCCACCTTGTCGATCATCAGGTCGACGATCTGGATGATGTCGTCCTCGGACAGCTGGTGGAAGACGACGATGTCGTCGACACGGTTCAGGAACTCGGGGCGGAAGTGCTGCTTGAGCTCCTCGCCGACCTTCGCCTTCATCCGCTCGTAGCCGGTCTGGCTGTCGCCCTGGGCCGCGAAGCCCAGGTTGAAGCCCTTGGAGATGTCCCGGGTGCCGAGGTTGGTCGTCATGATGATGACGGTGTTCTTGAAGTCGACCACGCGGCCCTGGGAGTCGGTCAGGCGGCCGTCCTCCAGGATCTGCAGCAGCGAGTTGAAGATGTCCGGGTGGGCCTTCTCGACCTCGTCGAAGAGGACGACGGAGAACGGCTTGCGGCGCACCTTCTCGGTGAGCTGGCCGCCCTCCTCGTAGCCGACGTAGCCGGGGGGCGAGCCGAAGAGCCGGGAGACGGTGTGCTTCTCCGAGAACTCCGACATGTCGAGGGCGATCAGCGCGTCCTCGTCGCCGAAGAGGAACTCGGCGAGAGTCTTGGACAGCTCGGTCTTACCGACGCCGGACGGGCCGGCGAAGATGAACGAGCCGCCGGGGCGCTTCGGGTCCTTGAGGCCCGCACGGGTGCGCCGGATGGCCTGGGAGAGCGCCTTGATGGCGTCCTTCTGGCCGATGACGCGCTTGTGCAGCTCGTCCTCCATGCGCAGCAGCCGGGAGGTCTCCTCCTCGGTCAGCTTGAAGACCGGGATGCCGGTGGCGGTGGCCAGAACCTCGGCGATGAGCTCCTCGTCCACCTCCGCGACGACGTCCATGTCGCCGGCCTTCCACTCCTTCTCGCGCTTGGCCTTGGCCTGGAGGAGCTGCTTCTCGTCGTCGCGCAGGGACGCGGCCTTCTCGAAGTCCTGCGCGTCGATCGCGCTCTCCTTCTCGCGGCGCACGTCGGCGATCTTCTCGTCGAACTCGCGCAGGTCCGGCGGCGCGGTCATCCGGCGGATGCGCATCCGGGAGCCGGCCTCGTCGATCAGGTCGATGGCCTTGTCCGGCAGGAAGCGGTCCGAGATGTACCGGTCGGCCAGGGTGGCGGCGGCGACCAGGGCGGCGTCCGTGATGGAGACCCGGTGGTGGGCCTCGTAGCGGTCGCGCAGGCCCTTGAGGATCTCGATGGTGTGCGGCAGCGACGGCTCGGCGACCTGGATCGGCTGGAAGCGGCGCTCCAGCGCGGCGTCCTTCTCCAGGTGCTTGCGGTACTCGTCGAGCGTGGTGGCACCGATGGTCTGCAGCTCGCCGCGGGCCAGCATCGGCTTGAGGATCGAGGCGGCGTCGATGGCGCCCTCGGCGGCGCCCGCGCCGACCAGGGTGTGCAGCTCGTCGATGAACAGGATGATGTCGCCGCGGGTGCGGATCTCCTTGAGGACCTTCTTCAGGCGCTCCTCGAAGTCACCGCGGTAGCGGGAGCCGGCCACCAGGGCGCCCAGGTCCAGCGTGTAGAGCTGCTTGTCCTTGAGCGTCTCCGGGACCTCGCCCTTGACGATCGCCTGGGCCAGGCCCTCGACGACGGCGGTCTTGCCGACGCCGGGCTCACCGATCAGCACCGGGTTGTTCTTGGTGCGGCGGGACAGCACCTGCATGACCCGCTCGATCTCCTTCTCGCGCCCGATGACCGGGTCGAGCTTGGCCTCGCGGGCGGCCTGGGTGAGGTTGCGGCCGAACTGGTCGAGGACCAGCGAGGTCGACGGGGTGCCCTCGGCGGGCCCGCCGGCCGTGGCCGACTCCTTGCCGCCGGGGGTCTGGTAGCCGGAGAGCAGCTGGATGACCTGCTGGCGGACCCGGTTGAGGTCGGCGCCCAGCTTCACCAGGACCTGGGCGGCGACGCCCTCGCCCTCGCGGATCAGGCCGAGCAGGATGTGCTCGGTGCCGATGTAGTTGTGGCCGAGCTGCAGGGCCTCGCGGAGCGACAGCTCCAGGACCTTCTTCGCCCGGGGGGTGAAGGGGATGTGACCGGACGGGGCCTGCTGGCCCTGGCCGATGATCTCCTCGACCTGCTGGCGAACGGCCTCAAGAGAAATCCCGAGGCTCTCCAGGGCCTTAGCGGCGACACCCTCACCCTCGTGGATCAGACCCAGGAGGATGTGCTCGGTGCCGATGTAGTTGTGGTTGAGCATCCGGGCTTCTTCCTGAGCCAGGACGACAACCCGCCGCGCGCGGTCGGTGAACCTCTCGAACATCGTTTATCGCTCCTCAGAGCGGTCGGGCAGTTCGGGGTCCGTCCCCGCCCTGTCCTTCCGCATGCTAGTCCCGCTCAGCGGCGCGGCCCACGGATTCACTCCCTCGAAGGGGAGCGACATGCTGCGCGACCAGCCGACACCAATCCCAACCCGATGCTGGAAGACGGTGTTCCCGCCCGCGGGCCGGATGCACCGGATACCGCTACGCCATCGGCGAACAACCTCCGCCGCGACGCTGCCGGTGGGTGTCCGACCGGTCACGCGTCCTGCCCCGGGCGGAGTCACGGACCCCGTCCCTCTGCATTCATACCCGGTATCGGGGTGGTTCTCGCGCAGTTTCCGCGGTGGCGGTGTTCGCCTGGCGAGAAGTCGGACCGCCGCTGACGGTGGATCAGCCGCGGCGGGGCCGGTGCGCCGTTCCGGTGCGTCCGCGTCGCCGCTTCGCCCTTACAGCGTTGCACAGGCCGTGACGGTGTGCGCCGCGGGGCGCGGAGGGGTCCCCTCCGCGCCCCGCGCGTGTGTCGCGGACGCCTCAAGCGCCGCCCGGGACCCCGCACCCGTCCGGACGGCCGGGCGTCGCCCGGTTCAGGACGCGTTGGCCTTCTCGTAGGCCTCGCGCACGTTGCTGGGAACGCGGCCGCGGTCGTTGACCTCCAGGCCCTGCTCCTTCGCCCACGCGCGGATCTTGGCGGTGTCCGGGACGCTGCCGGACGGACGCGGGGCGGAGCTGCGGCCGGCGCGGCGGGTGCCGGCGAGGCGGCCGCTCTGCTTGCGCCCCTTCTCCACGTACGGCGCCAGCAGACCGCGGAGCTTGTCCGCGTTGGCGCTCTTCAGGTCGATCTCGTAGGCAACGCCGTCGAGCGCGAACGTGACCGTCTCGTCCGCCGACCCGCCGTCGAGATCGTCTTCAAGAATGACCTGCACCCTCTGTGCCACGGGCTTCCCTTTCCGCTAAACGACCCATTGCCTAAGGAAAGGAAAGCGCCTTTTCCCGGAAAACACAAACCCCTGGCCGGTCCGGGGGCGGCTCACAGGTGCAGCAGCATGCGCGAGTTGCCCAGTGTGTTGGGCTTCACCCGCTCCAGGTCGAGGAACTCGGCGACACCTTCATCGTACGAGCGGAGAAGTTCTTCATAGACATCCGTAGCGATCGCCGCCGGGTCTGTCGTACCATCATCGGTTTCCTGGAGCTCACCGATCTCCACGAAACCGTGTTTCGCGAAGAAGGCGACCTCGAACGTCAAGCAGAAAATCCGACGGACGCCGAGCCAGCGGGCGGTCTGCAGCAGCTTCTCCAGCAGCAGGTGTCCGACCCCGTGGCCCCGGCAGGACCGGTCGACGGCGAGGGTGCGGACCTCGGCGAGGTCCTCCCACATGACGTGCAGCGCGCCGCAGGCGACCACCGTCCCGTCGTCGTCGCGTTCCGCGACCCAGAACTCCTGCACCGATTCGAACAGTGTGACGGTGGGCTTGTCGAGCAGAATCCCGTCACGCGCGTAGGCGTCGATGAGCCCGCGCACGGCCCGTACGTCCATGGTCCGCGCCCGGCGGATGGTGACCTCCATGCCGGGACGTTATCGTGCCGGCCCCGAGCGGGTCTCCCCGGTATCCGGTCCGCTCTCCGGGGAATCCGGGGCGGCCGGATCGGACGGGGACGGAGCGGCCACCCGCAAGGCGTCCCGCAGCGCATCCCGTTGCTCCGGCGACATCAGGCCGAAGAAGTGCACCAGGGCCGCCGCGGGATTGTCGCTGGTGGCCCACGCGTCGTTCATCAGCGCCGCGGTGTACGCCTCGCGGGAGGAGACCGGTTCATATCGATAGGCCCGCCCCGCGCGCTCCCGGCGGAGCCAGCCCTTTCTGTGCAGCTTGTCCAGGACGGTCATCACCGTGGTGTAGGCGATATCGCGTTCCGACCGCAGATCCAGGAGAACCTCGCGAACCGTGACCGGTCGGTTCCACTGCCACACCCGGGTCATGATGGCGTTCTCAAGTTCGCCGAGTTGCCGGACCATAGTGCGGCCAGGATAGGGAGTGAATGGGGCAAATCTTGTGAAGTGCCGCCAAACCGGCGCGCCGCCACCCCGGAATCCGGGAATGGCGGCGCGCGGTGTTCACGGGCGGCTGACGGGGTCAGTCGACCAGGTCCTCCTTGGCCTTCTGGGCCCCGCCCTGGCTGCGGATGATGGCCCGCACCAGGAAGCCGAAGCCGATCGCCATGACCAGCGGCGGGACGATCGCGCTGACATAGTCCATCAGGTCACTCCTCCTCGGTCTTCTCCGCCGCACCGGCGGACGCCTTGGGCTCCGGCTTCACCAGCGGGAAGAGCACGGTCTCCCGGATGTTCTTGCCGGTGAGCAGCATGATCAGGCGGTCCACCCCGAGTCCGAGGCCGCCGGTGGGCGGCATCGCGTACTCCAGGGCCCGCAGGAAGTCCTCGTCGACCTGCATCGCCTCGACGTCGCCGCCGGCCGCGAGCAGGGACTGCGCGGTGAGGCGGGCGCGCTGCTCGACCGGGTCGACCAGCTCGGAGTAGGCGGTGCCGATCTCGGTGCCGAAGATCACCAGGTCCCACTTCTCGGCCACGCCCGGGATCGAGCGGTGCCCGCGGGTCAGCGGGGAGACCTCGGTCGGGTAGTCCTTGATGAAGGTCGGCCGGACGGCGTTCTCCTCCAGCAGGCGCTCCACCATCTCCAGCACGATCTGGCCGTGGCCCCACTCCTTCTCGAAGGGGATGCCGTGCTCGGCGGCCAGCTTGCGCAGCTCCTCGACGGAGGTCTCCGGGGTGACCTCGACGCCCAGGCGGGCGGAGACGCCCGGGTAGACGGCGACCTCGTCCCAGGGCTCGGCCAGGTCGATCTCGTGCTCGACGCCGTGCGGGTCCAGACCCTTGATCACCGTGGTGCCCAGCGCGTCGCGGGCGGCGTTGATGATGGTGGCCCGGATCAGCTCGGCCTGGGTGTCGTAGTCGCCGTAGGCCTCGTAGGACTCCAGCGAGGTGAACTCCGGGTTGTGGGTGGAGTCCGCGCCCTCGTTGCGGAAGTTGCGGTTGATCTCGAAGACCTTCTCCGCGCCGCCGACCACCAGCCGCTTGAGGTACAGCTCGGGGGCGATCCGCATGTAGAGGTCGATGTCGTACGCGTTGATGTGGGTCTTGAAGGGCCGCGCGTTGGCGCCGCCGTGCACCGGCTGCAGCATCGGGGTCTCGACCTCGATGTAGCCGCGCTCCTCGTAGGTGCGGCGGATCGAGCGGACCACCTTGGAGCGCAGGTGGAGGATCTCGCGGGCCTCGGGGTTGACGATCAGGTCGACGTACCGCTGGCGGACCCGGGCCTCCGGGTCGGTCAGGCCCTTGTGCTTGTCGGGCAGCGGGCGCAGGCACTTGGCGGTGAGCTCCCAGCGGTCCACCATCACCGACAGCTCGCCGCGCCGGGAGGTGATCACCTCGCCCTCGACGCCGACCTGGTCGCCGAGGTCGATGTCGGACTTCCAGGCCGCCAGCCGCTCCTCGCCCAGCTTGTCCAGGGAGAGCATCACCTGGAGGTCGCCGGAGCCGTCGCGCAGGGTGGCGAAGCAGAGCTTGCCGCCGGTGCGGGAGAGGATCACCCGGCCGGTGATGCCGGCCCGCTCACCGGTCGCGGTGTCCGGGGCGAGGTCCGGGTGCTTGGCCCGGAGGTCGGCGATGGTGCTGGTCCTGGGGAAGCCGACCGGGTAGGGGTCGACGCCGGCGGCCCGGAGCCGGTCCAGCTTCTCGCGCCGGACGCGCATCTGCTCGGGAAGGTCGTCGGTCGCGGGGATAGGGCTCTGATCGCTCACCCCACCAGGGTAGCCAGCCGCGGCCGGTGCTCCGCCACGGGATTGCCGTGCGGGGTGGTGCGGCGGGACCGCCGGAAACGGAACCGGGGAGGCCGCGGCGGACGGATCCGGCGCGGCCTCCCCGGGAGGCGGTGGCGGGCGGGCTCAGCCGGTGCCGGTGGCCAGCTCGACGTCCTCGGGCGCGGGCGGTGCGGGCGTACCGGCCGGCGGCTTGGGGCGGCGGCCGAACAGCTCGGCGGGGGTGGGCATCCGGTGCGGCCGGACGGGCTTGCGGCCCTGCGGTGCGCGCGGGTCGGCGGACTGCTCGACGGGGGGCTCGGTGCTGCTCATCGGGATCCGTCCTCCAACAGGGGGGCCAACGGGGATGGGGCCGGTAAAGGCGGGGGAGGTGCTGCTCGGGGGTGCGGCGGGGCTCGGTACGGCGACGAGGTGGCGCTGGCCGGTGGTGAGGGCGAGCCGCTCGCGGACGGCGGCCTCGGCCAGCGCGTGGCAGCGCCCGGCCAGCCGGGAGCGGCGGGAGCGCTCGCCCTGGCCGCAGGGCTGGCGGCTCAGTCCGCGCAGCGCGGTGAGGTCCTCGGGCCCGGGGAGGTAGCCGTCGGCCACCGCCTCCTCCAGCCGTTCCAGGTAGCCGCTGGCGCTGCCGGGCAGCGCGGCCCGGTAGCGGGCGAGGTCGGCGAGGAGGAAGGCACGCAGCCGGCCGCCCTCCTGGACGGCCTCGTCGATCGCCTCGGTCAGGCGCAGCGCGTCCTGGACGTCCTCGGCCCACAGCGCGGCGCCGTCGGCGTGCGGCGGCAGGCCGGGGAGCTGGAGGTGGACGGGGACGGCGGGGTGCAGGGCTTGGGCGAGGGCGCGGCGCAGCACGCGGACTTCGTCGGCGCTGAAGGCCATGCCGCCGCGCGATCCGTGTGGCGTAGGCATGGGTTGACACTACGTGAGGAATATCCGATTTGTCGGTAACGTCGCGCCGACGCCCCACGTTTGCCCCGGGAACGTCCTGCGGGCGGGCCGCCGGGGCCCGCCCGCAGGACGGCTGGGGTCGGTGGCGGGGTCAGCGCCGCAGCGCCTCCGCGGGCTGGATCCGGGCCGCCCGCCAGGCCGGGTAGACCCCGGCCAGCAGCCCGGTGAGCAGGCCGATCACCGGTGCGGCGGCCACCGTCGCCGGGTCGACCACCGGTGTCCACTCCCGGGCCAGCGCCACGCCGAGCACCGTCAGCACCCCCAGCGAGGTGCCGACCAGGCCGCCGATCAGCCCCAGCGAGGCCGATTCGGAGAGGAACTGGCCGGTGATGTGGCGGCCGCGGGCGCCCAGCGCCCGGCGCAGGCCGATCTCGCCGGTCCGCTCCAGGACGGCGACCAGGGTGGTGTTGGCGATGCCGACCGCGCCGATCACCAGGCAGATCCCGGCCAGCAGCAGGAACAACTGGTTGAGGTCGGAGGTGATGTTGGAGCGCAGGGTGCGCGGGTCCGGCGGCGGGACGGGCTTGAAGTACTCCGGGTGCGCCGGGTCCAGGGCGAGCGGGGCCTCGGCGGCGATCTGCTGAGCGGCGCCGATCCTGGTCGAGATGATCATCTTGGCCCGGTCGCGGCTCGGCTCGCCCCAGAGCCGGGCGGCGGCCCCGCGCGGCACCGTCACCGAGAGCAGCAGGTCCGGCTTGCGCTTCACGTCGTCGACGATCCCGATCACCGTGAACGGCTTGTCGTCCAGGAAGATCGCAGGCTGGGTGTCCAGCGTGGTGATGCCCAGCCGGGACGCCAGCGCCGCGCCGATCACCGCCACCTGCCGGGCGGTGGAGTCGTGCCAGCGGTCGAAGGTGCGGCCCTGCACCAGGTGCGGCTCGGCGGCCGTGAGCACCCCGGCCGAGGCGGCCACCACCGAGACCTGCTCGCCGCCGCCCTGCCGGCCCACCGGCGCGGCCCGGACCGTCCCGGAGGCCTGGTTCACCGGCCAGTAGACGCCGGCCGCCTCGACCCCGTTCAGCCGCTCGATCCGGGCGTCGGCGTCGGCCGGGAAGGCGAGCGGCACCAGTTCCGGGCGGGTGCCGCCGATGTCCTCGACGCTCACCTCGGTCGCGCTCAGCACGTTGAACCGGGAGTCGATCTGTGAGGAGGTGGTCGCGGTCAGCCCCAGGATGGCCACGAAGGTGCCCACCCCGAGGACGGTGCCCAGGCCGGTCAGCGCCGAGCGGGCGGGCCGCTGGAGCACGCCGGCCAGCGCCTCGGAGAGCAGGTCGCGCAGCGGGAACCGGGAGGGCTCGACCACCCGGTCCCGGCGGCGGGTCGGCCTCACGCCGCGGCCACCTCCTCGCGCAGCAGGCCGTCCCGGATCGCCACCGTCCGCCGGCCGCGGGCGGCCACCTGCGGGTCGTGGGTGATCAGCAGCACCGTCAGGCCCTGGGCGTGCAGCTCGTCCAGCAGGGCCAGGATCGATTCGGCGGTGACGGTGTCCAGGTTGCCGGTCGGCTCGTCGCAGAGCAGCAGCGACGGGCGGCCGACCAGCGCCCGGGCGATCGCCACCCGCTGCCGCTCGCCGCCGGACAGCCGGGTCGGCAGCGCGTCCAGCCGGTGGCCGAGGCCCACCCGGACCAGCGCCGCGCGGGCCAGCTCGCGCCGCTCGGCCGCGGTGCGCCGGCCCCTGGTGGCCGTGTAGAGCATCGCCAGGGCGACGTTCTCGGCCGCCGAGCGGTGCGGGAGGAGGTGGAAGGACTGGAAGACGAAGCCGATCCGGCGCCCGCGCAGCGCGGTGCGGTCGGCGTCCGGGAGCGCGCCGGTGTCGATGCCGTCCAGCAGGTAGTGGCCGGCGGTGGGGGCGTCCAGCAGGCCGGCGATGTTCAGGAAGGTGGACTTCCCGGAGCCGGAAGGCCCGATCACGGTCACGTACTCGCCGGCGGCGACCGCCAGGTCGCACGGCTTGAGGGCGGCCACCGGCGGCGGGCCCGGGTAGGTCAGGCCGACCTGGCGGAACTCGATGACGGGGGTGGCCGGGCCGGTCGCGCCGGCCGCGTCGGGCGCTTCGCTCACTTGGCGCCCGCCCCGGTGGCGTCCTTGACGCCGACGATCACCTGGTCGCCCTCCTTGAGGGTGTTCTCGGTCAGCGGCCGGACCTCGGCGCTGCCGCCGCCGACCGTTCCCGGGGTGACCTCCACCCGGCGGCGCTGCCCGTTCTCGTACACCGTCACCACCGTCCTGCCGTCCGCCGTCGCGGAGACCGCCGACAGCGGGACGACCAGCACCGGGCCGGCCGAGGAGGCGGCCTGCACGGTCAGCCGGACGTCCTGGCCGGCCAGCCGCGGGTCCAGCGGGGCGTCCGGCTGGACCACCATCGGGTAGCCGTTCGTGGCGGCGCCCTGGGCGGGGGCCGGGTTCTGGCCGCCCTGGCCGGCACCCGGCGCGGCTCCGGCCGGCTGGCCGTCGCCCGGGGTGTCGGCCACCGCGCCGACCTTGCCGGCGGCCTTGACGCCGGTCACCTCGGAGAGGATCTCCACCGTCTGCCCGGGGTGCACCAGGCCCTTGTCGGAGATGCTCAGGCCGCCCTTGACCACCAGTGCCCCGGCCGAGACGGTCAGCACCTTGCCGGAGACCTCGCCGCCGATCCGGCCGGCCACCGCGTCGACCCGGGCCGGGAAGCCGGAGAGGAACAGCAGTTCGGCGGCCGGGACCATCGGGCCGGCGGCGGCCTTCGCGTCCGTCACCTTCTTCCGCAGTTTGGCGAGGTCCTCGGTGGCCCGGGTCACCTGCTTCTGGGCGGTCTCGACGGCGGTGCGGGCCGCGTCCACCGGGCTCTCCCCAGCCTGGGCCGCCGGGCCCGTGCCGCCGGCGGTGCCGGACCGGCCGGTGCCGGCCGTCGCCACGGGGGCCGGCGCGGTGGCGGCGGGGCCGCCGGTGGCCGCACCGGTCGGTGCGGCGGTCGGTGCGGCGCTCTGCTGCGCCTGTTGCTGCTGGGCCTGCTGCTGGGCCAGCTCCTGCTGCCGGGCGGCCGCCACCGCGTCGTCGTACTGCTTCCTCGCCTGCTTCAGCGCGTCCTTGGCGTCCGCCAGCGCGCGCTCGCCGCCGGTGACCGCGTCCTGGGCGGCGGTCACCTGGGCGTCCCCGTCGGGTGTGGCGGGCATCGGGTCGTAGCCGCGCGCGGCGTAGAACTTCTTCACCGCCTCCTTGGTGCCCGTGCCGTAGGTGCCCTCGGCGTCGCCGTCCGAGCCGAACCCCAGCTCCTTCAGGGCCTGCTGGAGCTGCTTGACGTCCTGCCCGGTGGCGCCCGGCTTGAGGTCCCGGTACACCGGCAGGTCGCCGTGCAGCGCGAACACCGGTCGGCCCGCCACCTCCAGCACCGACTGTCCGGCCTGCACCTGGTCGCCGACCTTGAGCGGCAGCTTGGTCACCACCGGCTTCGCCCCCGTGGCGCCGCCCCCCCCGGCGGGCGCCACGTCCACCGACTGCCCGGCGCTCACCTGGCCGCGGATCACCACCGAGTCGGTCAGCACCCGCTTCTCCACCGCCGCCGTCAGCACGTCCGGCGCCGGCGGTTCGCTGTCCGCCGCCGCCTGCGCGGGCGATTTGATCATCGTGGACGCCGCGACCCCGCCCCCGGCCAGCGCCACCGCCGCCGCCATGACCAGCACCAGCGCCCGCCGGCGCCGCCGGACCCCCCGCTCGCCGCCGCCCACCTCGTCGTCCGCCGCCGCCTCCGGCGTGACGTCCGACCCCTCGAACTCGGCCACGACCCACCCTCGTTCTGGAAATTTGTCCAACTGTCCGACTATCAAGACTGCCTGATGTCGCGTCAGGGTTGTCGGCGGATCTCCCGACTCACCCGGCCGCGGCCCTGCTCGCCTCCTGGGCCACCCGCTTCTCGGCGTCGGCGGCCTCCTTCAGTACCTGGGCGTTCTGCTCGACCAGCCGCTGTTCCACCTGCGAGCGGACCTGGAACCACACGTCCGCGACCCGGCTGCTCGTCCGGCACCCGGCGTCCGCGCGGGCGATCGCCAACTCCTGGGCGCCGGCGACTCCGACGGCCTTCTCGAACTGCCGCTCCGCCTCCAGTGGGCTCGCGTACGGGCAGCCGCTCGGCTTCATGCACCCCGACCACTGGGCGAGCGCCGCGACCAGCCGGGGGTCGGCGGCGGTCTGCTGCTCCGCCTGCGCCGTCAGCTCGCGCACCCGGCCCCGGGCCGCGCCCTTGGTCGGATCGGCCGCCGCGATCCGGGCCGCCGCCTCCTTGGCGCACCCGGCCTGCGCGCCGCTCGCCGCCGAGTCGGCGACGACGGGCTGCTCCGACTCCGGCGGTTTCGCGTCCCGCCCGTGGGCGGAGCCGGCGTAGCCGAAGTCCTTGAGCGCCTGGACGGGCGGCCATGCGAACGGGTTCGTGACCGGGCCCTGCTCCTTGAGCCGGGCCAGGACCTGTTCGGCCGTCACCGGCGGACGTTCGGTGACCTGGTGGCCCTGCTCCCGTGCGCACTTCGCGGCGATCTTGTTCAGGGCGCTCTCGATGGCGGCCTGGCTTTCCGCGCCCTCCTGGCGCACCGCCTCCAGTGGCAGGCCCGCGTCCCGCGCGGCCCCGGTGGCGGCCTGCGACGGGGGCGGGGCGGCCCCGGGGGCCGAGGGGCTCCCGCCGGAGCCGCCGGAGGAGCACCCGGCCGGCGCCACCGTCATCGCCGCCATGGCCGGCACCAGTGCCCGCCGGCGCCCTCGGGGCCTCCGCCCGAAATCGGCCACGCTCCCACCCTCGTTCCGCGGAATCGATTCAACTGTCCGGTCATGAAGACCGTCTGACCGACCATCGTGGTTGTCGGCGGGCTCCCGGGAAGGATGAGTGGCGCGGCGGTTCCGGCGTTCCGTGGTCGGCCATGGATCAGGACGCGAGGGCCTGGGCGGCGAGCTTCATCCGGTTGTCGATGTCCTGCTTGACGGCGCGCATCGCCTCGGCGTTCTGCTCGATCAGCGTGGTCTCGTAGGCGGACTCGACCGTGTACCAGATGCCCACCACGTTGTGCTCGGCCTTGCAGGTCGCGTCGGTGGTGGCGGTCTGCCGGGCCTTCTCGGAGGAGGCGCCGATGCTCTGCCACTGCGGATCGTCGGCGGCCGCGATCGGGGTCGGGTAGTCGTAGCCCTTGGCCTTCATACAGCCGGACCAGGCGGCGAAGGCGGCGACCAGCCGGGCGTCGGCCAGCGACTGGTTCCAGCCGGAGTTCTTGATGTCGGAGGCGAGTTGGGCGTCCCCGCCGTTGCCGTTGGCCGCGCCGGCGCCCAGCTTGCCCAGGGCCTCGGTGAGGCAGCCGCCGGGCGGGATCTGCTGGCCGTTGATGTCCTGGCCGCCCTTCGGGGTCTGGCCCGGTGCCACCGCGACCGACCCGTCCGCGCTTCCGGTGAGCGCGAGGAGGTAGGCCGGGGGCTTCGCCGCCCGCGAGGGCTTCTCACCTGGCCGGAAGTCCTTGACGGTGTAGCCGTACTGCGAGGTCTCCGCCGTGTCCGTGACGAAGTACCGCCACTGGGTCAGGTTCCTCTGCCGCGTTCCGGGTTCGGCGGGCGCGGGTTCCGGGGTGTAGGTGAAGCCGAGCCGGGTCATGCATCGGGACGTCAGCGCGTCCCGGGCCGCGATCAGCTGGCGCTGCTGTTCGGGGGTCAGCAGATAGGCCTCGATCGGCAACGCCTTGTCGTCGGCCCTGGCGAGGGTCGGGACGGCCGAGACCGACGGTGGCGGCACGTGGAGCCCCTCGCCCGTGGACTTGGCGGCCGGTGTGCCGGAGGAGCTGCAGGCGGCGGTCAGGAGCAGCAGTGCGCCCCCGGCGAGCAACCGGGCTCGGGCCTGGGTGGAAGCGGTCGTGGCCATCTGTTCGGCGGTCTCCCGTGGCTCGGTGCGGGTGGTGCCGGTGCGGGCCCGGACCTGCCGGGCCCGCACCGGGCGGCGAGGTGCGACGTCAGCCGACGTACTGCCAGGTGCCGGCGGCGTTGTCGTTCTTGAGAAGGGTCAGGTCCTTGAACGCGTACGGGGTGATCGACTCGTGGTTGCCGAACGGGTTGGTGCCGCTGCGCTGCCAGATGGTGATCTGGTAGTTCGGGTCGCCGTTCGCCACGGAGGCGGTGTGGTTCTTGACCGGGCCGCCGGCACCGCTGGTGCCGTACGGGCCCGCACTGAAGTAGGAGCCGACGTAGTCGTTGATGTCGTCGGCGTGCGAGAACTGGGCGCCCAGGCCGTAGCCGGACGAGTTGTAGAACAGGCAGGCGTTGAAGACGGAGCAGCTGCCGATGGTGGCGGCCGAGGCGGCCGGGGCGGTGGCGACGGCGGCGCCGAGGCCGGTGGCGAGGATCGCGGCCGCGGCCGCGATGCGCTTGACGTTCACGTTTGACCCTTCGGATGGCCCGCCCATGGATCGGACGGGGGCACGAAGGAGAGAAGCGTCGGTACTTCCCCCCGATTGGAGCACCCGGGGGTCGCGGATGCGGACCCGGACCCCCGAGGCTCCCGAATTTAGGCCTTCCTTCGCATCAAGACCATTGTCCGCAAGGACAGTCGGCCATGCGGTGGTAGAGCGCGACCATGGCCAGGCGCAGCCGTGAGTCGACCCCGAGGCGGTCCATCAGTGCGGCCACGTGGGCCTTGACGGTCCGTTCGGTGATGCCGAGGCGGTCGGCGACCTCCTGGTTGGAGAGGTCCAGCGCCAGGAGGTGGAGCACCTCTTCCTGGCGGCCGCTCAGGCTGTCGATCCGGGACGCCGACGTGCGCAGGCAGGCCAGGGCGTCGTCGACGGCGGTGATGGTTCCGTGCATGTGTCTCCCCCCTCGGTCCTACCGCTCCTCGATGGGGAGCGGTGGGTGGCGGGGCCCCGTCTTCGGACGGTAGCACGGTGGGGAGTGCCGGGAGTGGTCGCGCACGGTCGCGATGGGGGAACCGTGGGTGAATGTCCTCGTTCGCGAAAGTGTGATCCGCGTCACACTGAGCGTGCTCAGCTCGGGCGGTTGCGCTCGTAGACCAGGCGCAGGCCGATCAGGGTCAGCCAGGGCTCGTGGACGTCGATCGAGCCCGCCTCGCCGAGGACGAGCGGGGCCAGGCCGCCGGTGGCGATCACCTGGACGTCGTCCGGGTCCTTGGAGAGTTCCCGGGCCATCCGGTCGACCAGGCCGTCGACCTGGCCGGCGAAGCCGTAGAGGATGCCGGACTGCATGCCCTCGACGGTGTTCTTGCCGATCACGTTGCGCGGGCGGGTCAGCTCGATCTTGCGCAGCAGGGCGCCGCGGTTGCCGAGCGCCTCGACCGAGATCTCGATGCCGGGGGCGATCGCGCCGCCGACGTAGTCGCCGCGGGCGTTGACCGCGTCGAAGGTGGTGGCGGTGCCGAAGTCGACCACGATGCACGGGCCGCCGTAGAGGTGGTTGGCGGCCAGCGCGTTGACGATGCGGTCGGCGCCGACCTCCTTGGGGTTGTCCATCAGGACGTGCACCCCCGTCTTCACCCCCGGCTCCACGATCACCGCGGGGACGTCGCCGTAGTAGCGGCGCGTCACCTCGCGGAACTCGTGGAGCACGGAGGGGACGGAGGAGCAGATCGCCAGGCCCTCGACCTTGGCGTCGGCGATCGCGGTGCGCGAGCCCTGCGAGCCCATCAGGCCGTGCAGCAGCACCGCCAGTTCGTCCGCCGTGCGGCGCGGATCCGTGGAGATCCGCCAGGTCTCGACGACCTCCTCGCCGCCGAACAGGCCGAGGGTGGTCTGGGTGTTGCCGACGTCGATGGTGAGCAGCATGGGGTGCTTTCTTCGTCGAGGACCAGCGGACGGACCGAACGGGCGGAGCGGACGAACGGGCGGAGCGACGGGCGGACGGTCAGGCGCGCAGGTCCAGGCCGATGTCCAGGACCGGCGAGGAGTGGGTCAGCGCGCCCACCGCCAGGTAGTCGACACCAGTCTGGGCGACCTCGCGCGCGGTGGCCAGGGTGAGTCCGCCGGAGGCCTCCAGCTTTGCCCGGCCGGCCACCAGCGCGACCGCCTCGGCCAGCTGCGGGACGGTGAAGTTGTCCAGCAGGATCAGGTCGGCCCCGGCCTCCAGGACCGGCGCGATCTGCTCCAGGGTGTCGACCTCGACCTCGACCGGCAGCTCCGGGTAGGCGGCCCGGACGGCCCGGAACGCCTCGGCGACGCCGCCGGCCGCGACCACGTGGTTGTCCTTGACCAGGGCCGCGTCGGACAGCGCCATCCGGTGGTTGGCGCCGCCGCCGCAGCGGACCGCGAACTTCTCCAGCGCGCGCAGGCCCGGGGTGGTCTTGCGGGTGTCGCGGACCACCGCGCCGGTGCCCTCCAGGGCGTCCGCCCAGGCGCGGGTGGCGGTGGCGATGCCGGACAGGTGGCAGAGCAGGTTGAGCGCGCTGCGCTCGGCGGTCAGCAGGTCCCGGGTGCGCGAGCGGACCGAGAGCAGCACCTGGCCGGCCTCGACCCGGTCGCCGTCCTGGACGTGCCGCTCGACCTCGAACTCCTCCTCGCAGACCAGCGAGACGACCGCCTCGGCGATCCGCAGGCCGGCCACCACACCGGCCTGGCGGGCGGTGAAGTCGGCGGTGGCGACGGCGTCGGCCGGCACGGTCGCCACCGAGGTGACGTCCTCGCCGCCGGCCAGGTCCTCGGCCAGCGCCAGGGTGGCGATGTCCTCGACCTCGACCGGGTCGAGGCCGGCCTCCTCCAGCAGTTCGGCGAGCTGCGGGTCCAGGCCGGTCTCGTAGCCCTCGCCGTCCCCGCAGGCGCAGCCGTCGCCGCAGCCGCCGGCCAGCGGGAGCTCCTCGTGCTCGTGCTCGTGCAGGTGGGTCACGTCGGTTGCGTCGGTCATGGTGTTACTGCTCCTCGGGGGTGCTGACGGGGCCGCCGGAGGCGGTGAGGGTGGTGATCAGGTGGCGGCGCCAGTGCGCGTCGTCGCGCTCCGGGAAGTCCTCGCGCCAGTGGCAGCCGCGGGTCTCCTCGCGCTGTCCGGCGGCGGTGACCAGCGCGTCGGCGACCAGCAGCAGGTTGGCGGCCTCCCAGGTCTCCACCCGGGGGTCGGCCGGCTTCTGCTCGGCGGCGTCGGCGCGGGCGTGCTCGGCGAGCAGCGCCAGTCCGCGCGCGGTGTCGGCCATCGACGCGGCCGAGCGCAGGACGCCCGCGCCGCGCGACATCAGCCGCTGGACCTCGGCCCGCGCCTCGGGCGCGGGCAGCGGCACCGGGCGGGCGTCGCGGGCGGCGCGCGCGTCGACGGTGCGGGCGGGCAGGTCGCCGGCCGCGTGCCGGGCGGCCAGGTCGGCGGCGATCCGCTCGGCGAAGACCAGGCCCTCCAGCAGCGAGTTGGAGGCCAGCCGGTTGGCGCCGTGCACCCCGGTGCAGGCGACCTCGCCGCAGGCGTACAGGCCGGGGACGGAGGTGCGGCCGTGGTCGTCGGTGCGCACCCCGCCGGAGGCGTAGTGCGCGGCCGGGGCGATCGGGATCGGCTCGGTGACCGGGTCGATGCCGTGCGCGCGGCAGGACGCCAGGATGGTCGGGAACCGGCGCTCCCACATCTCGGCGCCGAAGTGCCGCCCGTCCAGGTACATGTGGTCGGTGCCGTGCAGCTCCATCCGGCGGGTGATGGCCTTGGCGACGATGTCGCGCGGGGCCAGCTCGGCCAGCTCGTGCTGACCGGTCATGAACCGGACGCCGTCCGCGTCGACCAGGTGGGCGCCCTCGCCGCGGACCGCCTCGGAGATCAGCGGCTGCTGGCCGTGCGCCTCCGGGCCGAGGAAGAGCACGGTGGGGTGGAACTGGACGAACTCCAGGTCGGTGACCTCGGCGCCGGCCCGCAGCGCGAGCGCCACGCCGTCGCCGGTGGAGACGGTCGGGTTGGTGGTGGCCGAGAAGACCTGGCCCATGCCGCCGGTGGCGAGCACCACCGCGCGGGCCCGGACGGCGCCGACGCCGTCCCGCCGGCCCTCGCCCATGACGTGCAGGGTCAGCCCGGCGGCGTGCCCGTCGGCGTCGGTGAGCAGGTCGAGGACCAGGGCGTGCTCGATGAGCTCGACCTCGGGGTCCTGCCGGACGGCCTCGACCAGGGCCCGGGATATCTCGGCGCCGGTGGCGTCCCCGCCGGCGTGCGCGATCCGGTTGCGGTGGTGGCCGCCCTCCCGGGTGAGCAGGACCGCGCCGTCCTCGCCGCGGTCGAAGGCGGCGCCGACCGCGATCAGCCGGCGGACCGCGTCCGGGCCCTCGGTGACCAGGGCCCGGACGGCGTCCTCGTCGCAGAGCCCGACGCCGGCCACCAGGGTGTCGGCCAGGTGCTGCTCGGGGGTGTCGCCCTCGCCCAGGGCGGCCGCGATGCCGCCCTGGGCCCAGCGGGTCGAGCCGTCGTCCAGCATCGCCTTGGTGACCACCATGGCCCGCAGGCCGGCCTTGCGGACATTGAGGGCGACGGTGAGCCCGGCCACGCCGGAGCCGACCACGACGACGTCGGTGTCGGTGGTCCAGCCCGGTGCGGGGGCGGTGAGGCGGTGCGTGACGGCGGACATGACGTGGTGGCTCCTTAGCGCGCGGCGGCGTCGACGGCGCCGCTGCCGCCACGGTACGCCGCGTCCCCGCGCAGCAGTCCGCTGCCCTCCCCGGCCTCGGCCGGGTCCCCGCCCGTGCCGGTGATCCGGTTGTGCTCGTCGACGAAGACGACCTTGGGGACGTGGCCCTTGGCCTCGGCGGTGTCCATCTGCCCGTAGGCGATCAGGATGACGAGGTCGCCGGGGTGGACCAGGCGGGCGGCGGCGCCGTTGATGCCGATGACGCCGGTGCCGCGCGGGCCGGGGATGGTGTACGTCTCCAGCCGGGCGCCGTTGTTGATGTCGACGATGTGGACCAGCTCGCCGGGGAGCAGGTCGGCGGCGTCGAGCAGGTCCTCGTCCACCGTGACGGAGCCGACGTAGTGCAGGTCGGCCTGGGTCACGGTGGCCCGGTGGATCTTGGACTTGAGCATGGTGCGGAGCATTGCGGGTCACGCCTCCTGTGAGTGCATGCCTAGGGGGTCTCGCTGCCGGGTGTCCGCGCTAGCGAACGATGATGCGGACGTTGTCGATCAGGCGGGTCGCGCCCACCTTCGCGGCGACGGCCAGCACCGCCTCGCCCTGGAAGTCGTCCGGCGCCTCGGTGAAGTCGTGCGGATCGATCAGGGCGAGGTAGTCGAGGTCCACGCCCTCGGCGGCGTCCAGCGCGGCCGAGGCGGCCTCGCGCACGGCCTCCGGGCCCTGCGCGGCCGCGTCCCGGCCGGCGAACAGCGCCTTGGACAGGGCGAGGGCACGGGTGCGCTCCTCCGTGGAGAGGTAGCGGTTGCGGGAGGAGAGCGCCAGGCCGTCCTCCTCGCGGACGGTCGGCACGCCGACCACCTCGACGTCGAAGTCGAGGTCGGCCACCATCCGGCGGATCACCGCCAGCTGCTGGGCGTCCTTCTCGCCGAAGAAGGCGAAGTCCGGGTCGGTGATGTGCAGCAGCTTGGCGACCACGGTCAGCACCCCGTCGAAGTGCCCGGGCCGGGTGGCGCCCTCGTAGCGCTCGCCCATCGGGCCCGCGGCCAGCCGCACCTGCGGCTCGCCGTTCGGGTAGACCTCGTCGGCGGACGGCGCGAAGACCACGTCGGCGCCGTTGGCCTCGGCGAGCCGCACGTCCTCGTCCAGGGTGCGCGGGTAGCGCTCCAGGTCCTCGCCGGCGCCGAACTGCAGCGGGTTGACGAAGACCGAGACGGCGACCCGGCCGTCCCGGCCGACCTGCTTGCGGGCGGCGCGGATCAGCGCGGCGTGGCCCTCGTGCAGGGCGCCCATCGTCATCACGACCGCGTTGTCCACCGGCTGCTCGTCCGGCCAGAACGCCGACTCGAAGTCGTCGACGGTGTGCGTGACGACGGCCCGGTGGACCTTCGGGGCGCGCTGGGCCTTGCCCGGCTGCTTGCCGCGTGCCATTACTGCTTCTCCTCGTTCAGTACGTCCAGCAGCGCCGCCGCCGACGTCTCGTCGATCGTCCCGTGGGCCAGGGCCCGCTGGGCGGTGGCGCGGGCCATCGCCCGGTAGGCGGCCGGGATGTCCGGGGACACCGTACTGAGCTGCGCCAGGTGGCGCCGCACGGTGCCGGCGTCGCCCCGGGCGACCGGGCCGGTGAGGGCCGCGTCGCCGGAGCGCAGCGAGTTGTCGAGCGCGGCGCCGAGCAGCGGGCCGAGCATCCGGCCCGGCTCGGCGACGCCCGCCGAGCGGAGCAGCTCCATCGCCTGCGCGACCAGCGTGACCAGGTGGTTGGCGCCGTGTGCGAGGGCGGTGTGGTAGCGCGGGCGGACGTCCTCGGGCACCCACTCGGGCTCGCCGCCCATCTCCACCACCAGCGCCTCGGCGACCGGGCGCAGCTCCTCGGGGGCGGTCACCCCGAACGGGCAGCCGGCCAGCCGGGCCAGGTCGACGGAGGTGCCGGTGAAGGTCATCGCGGGGTGCAGCGCGAGCGGCAGCGCACCGGCCCGGGTGGCCGGCTCCAGCACGGCCACGCCGTGCGCGCCGGAGGTGTGCACCAGCAGCAGGCCGGGGCGGACGGCGCCGGTCGCGGCGAGGCCGGCGACCAGATCGGCCAGCGCGTCGTCGGGGACGGTGAGCAGCACCAGGTCGGCGGCGGCCAGCACCTGCGGCGGGGTGACGATCCGCACGCCCGGCAGCAGCGTCTCGGCGCGGCGGCGGGAGGCGGCGGAGACCCCGGAGGCGGCGACCACCTTGTGGCCGGCCAGCTGAAGGGCGGCGCCGAGCGCCGGGCCGACCCGGCCGGTGCCGACCACGCCGACGGCGAGCCGCGCGGGGCGGTTGCCGGGGTCGGCCGGGTCGTCGAGTGGGGCCAGATCGCCGTAGTCGGACAGACTCACGCACCCACCTTTGTCCAGGGGTCCCGTTCCGGTCCACTCGGGGGTACCGGACGTACCGGCCCATTCTACGGGGGGCGGGAACGCGCCCGGGGCGGCCCCGGGCGGGCTCAGTCCGCGGCGCCGGCGCGGATCAGGCCCGCCTCGTAGGCCAGGACCACCGCCTGGACCCGGTCGCGCAGGTTGAGCTTGGCCAGGATCCGTCCGACGTGGGTCTTCACGGTGGCCTCGGAGAGCACCAGCCGGGCCGCGATCTCCCCGTTCGACAGACCCTGCGCGACCAGCAGGAACACCTCGCGCTCGCGCTCGGTGAGCGGGCCGAGGGTGTCCGCGCGGCCGGGGCCGCTCTGCGGGGTGGGCAGCACCTCGGCGAACCGGTCGATCATGCGGCGGGTGGTGGTCGGCGCGACCACCGCGTCCCCGCCGTGCACGGCGCGGATCGCGGCCACCAGCTCGGTCGGCGGCACGTCCTTGAGCAGGAAGCCGCTGGCACCGGCCTTGAGCGCGGCGAAGGCGTACTCGTCGAGGTCGAAAGTGGTGAGGATGAGCACGTGCGGGGCGTCCGGCAGCGGGGTGCCGTCCTCGGCCAGGCAGATCCGCCGGGTGGCCTGCACGCCGTCCAGCCGCGGCATCCGGACGTCCATCAGGATCACGTCCACCGCGGTGTGCCGGAGCTTCTCCAGGGCCTGGGCACCGTCCCCGGCCTCGGCGGCGATCTCGATGTCGCCCTGCGACTGCAGGATCATCCGGAATCCGGTACGCAGCAGCTCCTGGTCGTCGACCAGCATCACGCGGATGGTCAAGGGTGGCTCCTAGCTCCTCGGGGGGAACGGCGGGGGTCGGTGGGCGTCCGGGCCCGGGTCAGTGGGCCGCCTTGAGCGGCAGCACGGCGCGGATCCGGAAGCCGCCGCCGGGCCGCGGACCGACGTCGAGGCTGCCGCTGACCATGCCGACCCGCTCGCGCATGCCGATCAGGCCGTGGCCCTGGCCGTCGGTGCCGCCGGCGGCCAGCTCCTCGTCGGTGCTGCCGCGGCCGTCGTCCTCGACCAGCACGGCCAGCTCGCGCTCGCCGAAGTCGACGGCGACCCGGGCGTGCACATCGGGGCCGCCGTGCTTGCGGACGTTGGTCAGCGCCTCCTGGACGATCCGGTAGACCGTCAGCTCGACGCCGCGCGGCAGCTCGCGCGGGTCGCCCGAGGTCGCGAAGTCCACCTGGAGGCCGGCCGTGCGGACCTGGTCCAGCAGCTCCGGCAGCTCCTCGACGCCCGGCTGCGGCACGTACTCCTCGCCCTTGGTGTCGGCGGTGCGCAGCACGCCGAGCAGCCGGCGCATCTCGACCAGCGCCTGCCGGCCGGTGGAGGCGATGGTGCCCAGCGCCTCCTTGGCCTGCTGGGGCGAGTTGTCCAGCACGTACGCGGCGCCGTCCGCCTGGACGATCATCACCGAGACGTTGTGCGCGACCACGTCGTGCAGCTCGCGGGCGATCCGCGCCCGCTCGGCGGCGACCGCCACCTTGGCCTGGGCGTCGCGCTCGCGCTCCAGCCGGGCCGCGCGGTCCTCCAGCTCCACCAGGTAGGCCCGGCGGACCCGGGTCAGCCGCCCCCAGGCCCAGCACAGGATGAACGGCGTGGTCATCATGCCGCCGAAGAACAGCGCCTCGGGGATGGAGTACTCGACGTAGCTGATGTCGCCGTCGGGCATCCGGGTGGCCTTCTCCGGATCGAGCCGCCAGAACACCAGCGGGCCGGCCAGCAGTCCGCCGGCCAGCGCCGCCCGGGACGTCCACCGCCCGCCGAACGCGGCGCCCGTGTAGGCGAACACCAGATAGGCGATGCTGGAGAGCGCCGGGCTGACGTCGAGGGCCACCTGGGTGAGGCCGACCAGGATCGCGGCGGCCACGGTCAGATCGGGGAACCGCCGCCGGAACACCATCAGCAGCGGCAGCACGACGGCGACGACGAAGCCGACCACCGCGCGCCAGCCGGTGTTGTTGCTGCCCTCCTCCGGCAGGACGCCGAGGACGAGCACCAGCGCGGCCCAGGCGGAGTCGACCACCATGGGGTGTCGGCGGAGCCACGCGTTGAGTCGATGCACGGGTCAAGCGTAGGCAGGTGCGCCGTGCCCCAAGGTCCGCCGGGAGAGCGATCCGTCCTACTCCCTAGGTCGGAGAGCGTGACGTACCGATGCCGTACGGATTGGGCGGGTACGGACCGGGTGTGTAGCGTCCCGCCGTATGACCTGGATGCGGTGGGCGCCCGCGACCGAGCGCGCCCTCTACGGACCCGACGGAGGCTTCTACCGCAGGCCGGAGGGCCCCGCCGGGCACTTCCGCACCTCGGTGCACGCCTCGCCGCTGTTCGCCCGGGCGGTCGCCCGGCTGCTCCTGGAGGTGGACGCGGCACTCGGCCGTCCGGAGGAGCTGGCGTTCGTGGACGTCGGGGCCGGGCGGGGCGAACTGGTGGCCGGGGTGCTGGCGGCGCTGCCGGAGACGGTGGGCGGGCGGCTGCGGGTGTACGCGGTGGAGCTCGCCGAGCGGCCGCCGCTGCCGCCCGCCGCTCCGTCCACAGGGCTGTGGACGGAGGAGCGCCGGGCCGAGGTGGTGTGGACGGACGAGGTGCCGCGCGGCGTCACCGGGCTGCTGTTCGCCAACGAGTGGCTGGACAACGTGCCGCTGGACACCGGCGAGGTCGGCGAGGACGGGCGGCTGCGCTACCTGGAGGTGGACACCGGGACCGGCGAGGAGCGGCTCGGCGCCCCGGTCGACGCCGCCGACGCGGCCTGGGCCGCCCGCTGGTGGCCGGCCGAACGCCCCGGGGACTTCGCCGAGTTCGGCACCCCCCGGGACGCCGCCTGGGCGCACGCGGTGGCCGGCCTGGACCGCGGCCTCGCCGTCGCCGCCGACTACGGGCACACCGCCGCCCACCGCCCGCCGTTCCCCACCCGCACCGGCTTCCGGGCCGGCCGCGAGGTGGCCCCGGTGCCCGACGGCTCCTGCGACGTCACCACGCACGTGGCGCTGGACGCCGTCGCCGTCCCCGGTCTCCACAGCCTGTGGACGACGCAGCGCGAGGCGCTGCGGGCGCTCGGCGTCAGCGGCGCCCGGCCCGCGCTCGCCCTCGCGTCCACCGACCCGGCCGCCTACCTGAGGGCCCTCGGCGGCGCCGGCGAGGGGGCGGAGCTCACCGACCCGGCCGGTCTCGGCGCGTTCGGCTGGCTCGCGCAGACCGTCCGCATGCCGGTACCGCCGAGCCTGGAGGCGCTGGCGGGATGGCAGACTCTCACCCCATGAGGGAGACCACGGTCGGCATCGGGGCGGGAGCCGAGAACTTCACGGGCGAGGCGGGCGCCACCGACATGGTGCTCAACATCGGCCCGCAGCACCCGGCCACCCACGGCGTGCTGCGCCTGCGGCTGGTGCTGGACGGCGAGCGCATCGTCACCGCCGAGCCGGTGATCGGCTACATGCACCGGGGCGCCGAGAAGCTGTTCGAGGCCCGGGACTACCGGCAGATCATCATGCTGGCCAACCGGCACGACTGGCTCTCGGCCTTCTCCAACGAGCTGGGCGTGGTGCTCGGCGTCGAGCGGATGCTCGGCATGGAGGTGCCCGAGCGCGCGGTGTGGATCCGCACCCTGCTCGCCGAGCTGAACCGCGTCCTCAACCACCTGATGTTCCTCGGCTCCTACCCGCTGGAGCTGGGCGGGATCACCCCGATCTTCCACGCCTTCTCCGGCCGCGAGGACCTCCAGCACGTGCTGGAGGAGGCCTCCGGCGGCCGGATGCACTACATGTTCAACCGGGTCGGCGGCCTCAAGGAGGACCTCCCGGCCGGCTGGCTCGGCCGGGTCCGCGCCGCGGTCGCCGTCGTCCGCTCCCAGCTGCCGGTCTTCGAGGAACTGGTGCTGGGCAACGAGATCTTCCGCGCCCGCACCGCCGGCGTCGGCGTCCTCACCAGGGCGCAGGCCGAGGCGTACGGCGTCAGCGGCCCGATCGCCCGGGCCAGCGGCCTGGACCTCGACCTGCGCCGCGACGAGCCCTACCTCGCCTACGGCAGCGAGGAGCTGCGCCGGGTGCTGACCGTGGTCACCCGCGAGGAGGGCGACTGCCTGGCCCGCTTCGAGTGCCTGCTGGAGCAGACGGTCAACGCGCTGGACCTCGCCGACGCCTGCCTGGACAAGCTGGCCGAGCTGGCGCCCGGCCCGGTCAACCTGCGGCTGCCCAAGGTGCTCAAGGCCCCCGAGGGCAGCACCTACGCCTGGACCGAGAACCCGCTCGGCGTCAACGGCTACTACCTGGTGTCGCGCGGCGACAAGACGCCGTGGCGGCTCAAGCTGCGCTCGGCGTCGTTCAACAACGTCCAGGTGCTCACCGAGCTGCTGCCCGGGACGCTGGTGGCGGACATGGTGGCGATCCTGGGCTCGATGTTCTTCGTCGTCGGCGACATCGACAAGTGAGCCGGGCGGGGTGAGGGGGCGGGCGGGCCCGCCCCCTCGGCGCTACGTGTTCTTGGGCGCCTTCGGCTTCTTCGCCGGGTCGGCCGGGTGCGGGGCCACCTTCCGGTCGCCCTTGGTGGCGATCCGCTCCTCGCACAGCCCGGCCAGCACCCGGTAGGCGGCCCGGCCCATCAGCTCGGTGAGCTCCGGGCGGTAGCTGACGTACACCGGGTCGGCGCCCTGGTGGGCGTCCGGGCTGCCGGTGCACCACCAGTGCAGGTCGTGGCCGCCCGGGCCCCAGCCGCGGCGGTCGTACTCGCCGATGGTGACCTGGAGGTAGCGGGTGTCGTCCGGGCGGTCGATCCAGTCGTAGGTGCGGCGCACCGGCAGCTGCCAGCAGACGTCCGGCTTGGTCTCCAGCGGCTCGCGGCCCTCCTTGAGCGCGAGCGCGTGCAGGGCGCAGCCCGCGCCGCCGGCGAAACCGGGGCTGTTCACGAAGATGCAGGCGCCGTTGACCCGCCGGGTCTGGCGGTCGCCGTCCTCGTCGAACATGGTGATGCCGCCGTCGGCCTTGATCCGGCCCTTGGCGTCGGTGCCGTGCGCGTGGTTCTCCCAGATCTCCGGGGTCAGCCGGGCCGCGTGGCCGGTGACGCGCTTCTCGTCGTCCTCGTCCGAGTAGTGCGCGCCCAGCGTGCAGCAGCCGTCGGACTCGCCCCGGCCCTCGCGGATGCCCTGGCAGCCCTGGCCGAAGATGCACGACCAGCGGGAGGTCAGCCAGGTCAGGTCGCAGCGGAAGACCTGCTCCTCGTCGTCCGGGTCGGCGAACTCCACCCAGGCACGCGGGAAGTCGAGCGGGACCTCGGGGCGGAGTTCGGAGCGGAGGACCGGCATCGCGAGGTCGACGGCGGTCGGGCCGCCGGCCTTCGGCTTGGCCTTCTTCCCCTTGGAGGTGCTGCTGCTGTGCTGGGACGTGTCTGCTGCTGCCACTCGGCAAGGGTAGAGCCTTCGCGCGGTGGCGAACCGTCCGTGGCCACGGGCTTTACGACGAGTTCACCGTGCGGCGGCCGCGCGGCGGGGCGTTCCGGCCGGTCGGGGACGGGTGCGGGGCCGCGGTGAAGGCCGGGTGAAGGGGCCGTCGGCGCGCGCCGGACAGGGGCCCGGGCGGCCCTAGGATGGCGGCCGGTCCACCACACGGGGAGGTACGGGGATGGCCGGCGGCGGTAGCGGGTTCGTCATCAAGCCGTGGGAACTGCACGGTGAGGGGCGGGAGTTCGAGAAGATCTCGGCGGACTTCGGGAAGGCCGCCACCGCCCTGGAACAGGGGCTCGCCGCGCTCGGCAGCCCGTGGGGCGCGGACCTGCCGGGCAGCGGGTTCGCCGCCGCCTACCGGGAGGCGCACGGCGGGCTGGTGGGCGGACTGCGCGGGCTGGCCGGGCGGCTCGGGACGGTCGGCGCGGGCCTGCACGGCATGGCCGAGCGGACCTCCGACGCCGACACCTCGGCGGCGAGCGGCTTCGCCGGGGGCGCGCCGGGCGCGCGCGGTACCGCCGAGGACCGCTCGGCCTGAGGCCGGCGGTGGACGCGCGCACCGTTCGGGGCCCGGCGCGCGTCTCCCCTGGGGCGGAGTACCGCCCGGTCGTGCGGGGCCCGTCCGTCGAAGGGGGAGGCACGTGTCCCGGAAACCGCCCGAGGAACTCGTCCCGGTCCTGGCCAGGACCGGTCACCGGTGGCCGCTGGCCGACGAGGAGGGGCTGCGCAGGGCGGCCGGGCTCTGGCGCGAGTTCGGCACCGAGGCCGACCGGCTCGCCAAGCGCGGCGGCGACGCCGCGCGGCGCGTCACCGGGGACAACTCAGGCCGCGCCGTCGAGGCCTTCGCCGCGTACTGGCAGGCGTTCCGCGGCGCCGGCAAGGGGCACCTGGACGACGCGCACTGCGCCGCGGGACTGGTCGCCGGCGCCTTCGACGCGGCCGCCCGGGCCGTCGACTCCGGCAAGGCCGACATCGTCGCCGCCCTGCGGGAACTGGCCGCCGAACTGAAGAAGGCCGAGGAGCAGGCCGCCGTGGCCCGGGCCGCCGCCGCGTCGGAGCAGCCGCCGGCGGCTGGAACGGGCGGGCTCTTCGACGCGGTGCGGCGGACCGCCGACGCGGCCGCCGAACAGGCCGCGCGGGCGGTGGCGGCGGCGGCCGTCGAGGCCGCCGGGCTGCGGATCGGCGGACTGCTGGACGAGCTCGGCCGGGCGATGAAGGACGCTCTGGGCACCGCGCTGCGGGAGCCGGCCGTGGTCGCGCTGCTGCGGCTGGCGCCGCCCGGCACCGACGGCGTGCGGACGGCCGGTTGGCCGGGCGGCGTCGGCGGGGCCTTCGACCCGGTGGCCGCCGGACTGCCCGCCGTCCTCGGCGAGCCCGGCGTGCTCGGCGGCCCCGGCGGGACGGGGCTGGCCGTGGTGCTCGGGCAGGACGGCAAACCGGTGGTGGGCGTGCCCGGGCTGGCGGTGAAGCTCGACGAGGCCGGGCGGCCGGTCCTGGACGAGCACGGCGACCCGGTCATCGTGCGCGCCGACGGCACCCCGGTGACGGACGCCGACGGGCTGGTCGTGGTGCCGGGCGCGGACGGGCGGCCGGTGGTCGGGGTGGAGAACCTGGCCGTGAAGCTGGACGAGCAGGGGCGGCCGGTGCTCGGCGAGGACGGGCGCCCGGTGCTGACCGGGCAGAACGGGCGGGAGATCACCGGGGTGCCGCTCGCGGGGTCGCCGTCCGGGCCGCTTCCCGGATCGCTCTCCGGGCCGCCGCTGCCCGGACCGGGGGAGGGGGACGGGCGGCACGGCCACGGCGGCGCGGACGGTGACGGTGACGGCCGTGGACACGGGGCCGGCGAGGGCGGGCCGGTGACGGCGCTGGCGGCCGGGGTGGACGCGGAGCCCGGGGCGGGGGCCCCGTGGGCGTTCGTCGGCGGTCCGGGGGGCGAGGACGTGGTGACCGGTCCTGTGCCGGGCGGGCACGGGCCCAGGCCGGAGGCGTTCGCCGAGGGGCCGACGGGCGGCGGGTCGGGAGGATCCGGTGGTGGTGGTGGTGGTGGCGGCGGTGGCGGTGGCGGTGGTGGCGGCGGTGGCGGAGGGGACCGGGCTCCGGCCGGGCCCGGGCCGACGCCCGTCCACCACGCCGACGGGGGCGGGAGCGGGGGAGGAGGCGGCTCGTCCGGCTCGTCCGGGCATGTCCGAGCGGCCGACGACGACTACCTGCTGCCACCGGCCGCCGCGCCCGCACCTGCGCCGAGCCCGGCGCACGGCGGCGGCGGCGGTGGCGGCGGGTACGCCGCCACCCCGGTGACCGTGCGCACCGACTCGGTGCTCGCGCCGCCCGCACCCCAGCCCGTCACCGCCTACGACGTTCCGCCCCCGGCCCCGGCCCCGGCTCCCGGCCCCGCGCCGGCTCCGGTGGCGAGCGGCTGGACCGCCGCGCCCCATGTCACCGCCCACCCCGGTTCCCACGCCGCGCCGCCGGGCGCCGGCGGCGCGGCGGTCGGGCCCGGACCGCTGGCCGTGGGCGCCGCCCCGGGACCGTCCGCGACGCCGGGGTCCTCCGGCGCGCACGGGCCGGCCCCGTTCGGCAGCGGGATCGGCGCGGGCGCCGCCCCGGCCGGGCCGCCAACGACCGCCCCCGCTCCCGTCGCCGCGCCGACGCCTCGCGCCGCCGCCGGGGCGGCCCCGCACCCGGCCGTCGTCCCGGTGGCCGCCCCGGTGCCGCTGCCGGTGCCCCCGCCCCCGACGGCGCCGCCCACGGTCGGGCCAGGCGCGCCCCCGCCCGCTCCCGGAGCCGGCGGAACCGGCCCCGGCCCCGCCCCCGGGCGGTCCGACGACCACCCGGACGGCCACCACCAGCACCGCCGCCGGACGGACGCCCCGCCCGCCGACGGCCAGTCCGGGCTCGCCTGGGGCGTGGTCCCGGTGGCCACCGCGCACGCGACCGCCCTGCACCTGGCCATGCGCGCGCTGCGCGCCGAGGCTGCCCCGGGCACGCCCGTCCTCCGGCTGCGGACCATCGCCGACAGCCGCCCGACCGGCCTGCCCGGCGGGCTCGGTCCGGTCGACCCCGAGCACCAGCGCGAGATCGAACGCCGGGCGCCCCGGGACGCCGACGGCCTGCCCGTCCGCCACCCCGACCCGGCGGCCGGCGGCTGGACCGAGGTGGTCAACGACGGCGGGTACCGCGAACCGGGGCGGTCCAACAACAGCCTGGAGATCGCCCTCTCCGCCGTCGACACCTTCACCGGCCGCCCGACCTGCGCCGCCCCGCGCGTCCCCACCGAGGGCGACACGGGCGAACGCGGCGGCCGCGATCGCGCCGAGCGCGAACTCGGCGCGCCGTTCCGCGACCTCGGCGACGGCGCCCAGGCCTTCGCCCGGCTGGCGGGCGAACTGCGCCGGGCCGGCCACGGCGCCCAGGCCGTGCTGCTCACCCTGGACGGTTTCGGCCGCCCGCACGCCTGGAACGCGGTGAACCACCGGGACGCCGTCACCTACCTCGACCACCAGGCGGGCCGTCGGGACCCCGCTCCCCTCCACCCCGCCGACCGCGGCCTCTGGGCCATCGCCCTCACCCCCGAAGGCCGCCCCCTCGACCTGCTCGCCCCCACCCCGTGAGCCCGGTGGCACCCGCGCGGGGGAGAGTGGCCGTGAACGAACGGAGGTGGCCGCGGTGGCGGTGACGAGGGCGGCGGCGATCGAGGCGGCGCACCGGTGGATCAACGGCGATCTGCCGACGGCGCGGGCCCGGCAGGTCCGCTCGCACGAGTTCGAGCTGGGCTGGGTGGTCTGGGCCGAGCCGCCGCCGGTCCACGTGGACCCGCGGACCGGCGAGCGGCGGGCGCCCGAGGAGATCGGGGCGGCCTGCGCCGTGGTGGACCGGACGGACGGCCGGTTCACCGTCTGGCCGTCGGTGCCGGTGCCCGAAGTGGTCCGGCTGTACCGGGACTTCGTCGGCGCGGGCGGCTACGACCCCACCCGGCCGCCCGCCACCGGCCGCGGCGCCCGCGCCGAGCTGACCTACCGTGACCCGGCCGGCCGGCGGCAGGTTCTGGCCCTGCGGTCGGCTCCGGGCCTGCCGCACCCCGCGCTGCGCGGCTGGTGGTGGCTGCGCGAGCAGGGCGTCCGGCCCGAGGAGGTGCTCGCCGTCCGCACCGACCTGCGGCCGAGCGCCCTGCCGGGCGGTTACTGGGCGTACGCGCTGGCGGCCGAACTCCCCAACGTGCGAATCGACTTCGACCTGCCCTACGGCCCCCGCTTCGACCACCGGGCGGCGGCCGTCCGCGCACTGCCGGCGGAGCCGGACGGCGGCCCGGCCCGCAACCGGGTGCCGTTCCCGCGCGCCGTCCGGCCGTCGCCCGCCGAGGAGGAGCAGGCGCTGGCCCGGCGGTTGACGGCGCGTTTCGGGCCGGAGGGCGTCCGCCGGTTCTCCCCGGCGGACGTCGCCCGCGCCGGCCTGCTGGCCGAGGGCGCCCGCGTGCTGCTGACGGTGGGCGTACCGGCGGCCGTCGAGGGCTACTTCGCCCTGTACGACCCGCGCCCGGACCCCGTCCTCGGCGGCGTGCCCCAGGACGCCGCCGACCGCCCCGCCACCGTGCTCCCGCCGGTGGCCGACCACCTGGCGGCGGCGGGCCGCGGCACCCGGGTCGCCGAGCGGGAGCGCCGGGCGCTCGCCCCGCAGCTGGTGCTCGGCACCGACGGCTGGGCGCTGATCACCCTGGACACCGCCTGCGGCGCCGTCCGCGCGGTCGACCCCGACCACGCGACGGCCCGCCACTGCAACGCCTCGGTCACCGCCTTCGTGCGCTCCCTCGAACTGTTCGCCGGCTGGCTGCCGGGACTGCGCGGGCTCGGTCCGCAGGACGCCGGGGCGGCCGTCGCCGCCCTGCAGCTCGGGCTCGCCGCGCTGGACCCGGAGGCCTTCGCGGACCCGGAGAACTGGTGGGCGGTCGTCGTCGAGCAGCTCTGGGACGGCTTGCTCTGAAAGGTCCTCGCCGCACCGGCCCTCCACCGTCCGGGTGAACGCCGGAACAACACCGTCCGAATACCGTTCGAACGACCCCGCCGAGCGGGCCCCGGGACGCCCTCCGGAACCGCGATCAGGGCCCGGACCAGCACGAACACCGGCACGGCCGGTCTCCTTGGGCCCCGGATCGCGTAGCGTGGAGAGTTATGCGACTCGGTGTGCTCGACGTAGGTTCCAACACGGTCCACTTCCTCGTGGTGGACGCCCATCCGGGCGCCGCCCCCCTGCCCGCCTACTCCCACAAGGCCGAGCTGCGGCTCGCCGAACTCCTCGACGAGCAGGGCGCGATCAGTGATGCCGGCGTCGACAAGCTGATCGGCATGATCTCCTCCTCGCTGCGGGTCGCCGAGGACAAGGGCGTGGTCGACATACTGCCCTTCGCGACCTCCGCCGTGCGCGAGGCCGCGAACGGCGAGGCGGTGCTGCGCCGGGTCGCCGAGGAGACCGGCGTCGAACTGCGGGTGCTCTCCGGTCAGGACGAGGCCCGGCTGACCTTCCTGGCGGTCCGTCGCTGGTTCGGCTGGTCCTCCGGCCGGCTGCTCAACCTCGACATCGGCGGCGGCTCGCTGGAGATCGCCTGCGGCCTGGACGAGCAGCCGGACGCGGCCTGCTCGCTGCCGCTCGGCGCCGGCCGGCTGACCGCCCGCTGGCTGCCCGGCGACATCGCCGACCCCGAGCAGCTGCGCGGGCTGCGGCGGCACATCCGCGCCGAGATCGCCACCGTGGTCGGCGAGATCTCCCGGCTCGGAACGCCGGACCACGCCGTCGCCACCTCCAAGACCTTCAAGCAGCTCGCCCGGATGACCGGTGCCGCCCCGGCCGACGCCGGCCCGTACGCGGACCGCCGGCTCACCCGCAGCAACCTCGCCGCCTGGCTGCCCCGGCTCTCCGCGATGACCGTCGCCGAACGGGCGCAGATCCCCGGCGTCTCCGAGGGGCGCGCCAAGCAGCTGCTGGCGGGCGCGCTGGTCGCGGACGCCGCGATGGACCTGTTCGGCCTCGACGAGCTGGACGTCTGTCCCTGGGCGCTGCGCGAGGGCATCATCCTGCGCCGTCTGGACGCCATGGACAACGCCGCCGACCGCCGCCGGCCCGCCCTCACCCCCTGACGAACGGCGCCCGGGACGGCGGGGCGGGCACCGACCCGCTCCCCGTTCCGGGCGCGGTCCGCTTACGCTGTCTCCCGTGGCGCAACCAGCGGACGAGGACGGAACGCGGGAGGGCCGCGCTCCCGGGAACGGGCGGCCGCGGTCGGACGCGCCGCGCCCGGCCGCCCGCCGCGGCGACGCCGGGCCGTCCGCCGGCGGGCCCTCGGAACCGGACCGGGAACAGGCCCCGGAGCCGTCCTCGGAGCCGGCTCCCGAAACGCCCGCGAAGCCGCCCGCCCCCGCCCGTACCCGCAAGCTCGGCAAGGCCGCCCGCGAGGCCGCCGGCGGCGTCGCCGAGAAGGCCGCTCGGAAGGCCGCCACCAGGGCGGCGGGCAAGGCGGCGGGCAGGACCACCGCCAAGACGGCCAGGACGCCGGCCCCGACGCCCGCCGAGACCAAGACGCCCGCCGCGACCGGGACCCCCGGCAAGCCGTCCCCCGAGCCCGCCCGCGGCACCCGCACGGCCCGGGCGGCCGGCGCCGCCAAGGCCGCCGTCCAGTCGGTGAAGTCCGTCAAGGCCGCCCGCCAGGCCGCCGCCCGCCCCCCGCTGCTGCGCACCACCGACCGCCTGGTGCTGCCCGCGCATCCGACCCTGCACATCCCGGACACCAAGGTCGCCCTGTCCACCGCCTCGGTCTACCCGGCCAACACCGCGATCGCCTTCGAGCTGGCCGCCAAGCTCGGCTACGACGGCGTCGAGGTGATGGTCTGGAACGACCCGGTCAGCCAGGACATCGAGGCGCTGCGCCGGCTCTCCGACGTCCACGGCATGCCGATCCTCGCCGTACACGCGCCGTGCCTGCTGATCACTCAGCGGGTGTGGACCACCGACCCGTGGACCAAGCTGGTCCGGGCCCGGGCGGCGGCCGAGAAGCTCGGTGCGAACGCGGTCGTCGTCCACCCGCCCTTCCGCTGGCAGCGCCAGTACGCCCGCGAGTTCGTCGAGGGCGTGCACCGGATGGCGGGGGAGACCGACGTCCGGTTCGCCGTCGAGAACATGTACCCGTGGCGCTACAAGGACCGCGAGATGCTGGCGTACGCGCCGGGCTGGGACGTCACCGACGAGGACTACCGGCACTTCACCATCGACCTGTCGCACGTCGCCACCTCGCGGGTGGACGCCTTCGCGATGGTCGACCGGATGGGGGACCGGCTCGCCCACATCCACCTGGCGGACGGCTCCGGCTCCGGCAAGGACGAGCACCTCATCCCGGGCCGGGGCAAGCAGCCCTGCGCCGAACTGCTGGAGCACCTGGCCCGCACCGGCTTCGACGGCCATGTGGTGCTGGAGGTCAACACCCGCCGGGCCGCGTCGCCTGCCGAACGCGAGGCCGACCTCGCGGAGGCGCTCGCCTTCACGCGCTTGCACCTGGCGACCCCCGCCCGCGTACGCTGACGGCACACGAACTGCCGTCCACAGGGGGAGACATGGCGGAATCGAACGGGATCAGGCCCAGCGGCGACTTCCGCAGGCTCGCGGAGTCGTTCGGCGGGGTGGCGGCGGAGTACGACCGGGCGCGGCCGTCGTATCCGCAGGAGCTGTTCGAGGAGCTGGAGCGGTTGGCCTGCCGGGGCCTGCGCGGCGCGCGGGTGCTGGACGTGGGCGCGGGTACCGGGATCTCCACCCGGTTGCTGGCGGCCCGTGGCGCGGACGTCGTCGGAGTGGAGCCGAGCGCCGGCATGGCGGCGCAGTTCCTGGCGAGCGGTCCCGGCCTGGCGCTGGTCAAGGGGACGGGGGACGAGCTGCCCTTCCACGACGGCTCGGCGGACTTCGTCACCTACGCCCAGGCGTTCCACTGGACCCGCCCCGAGCGCTCCGTCCCCGAGGCGATCCGGGTCCTGCGCCCCGGCGGGGCGCTGGCCGCCTGGTGGAACGTGAAGGACAGCGGCGTCACCTGGGTGCGGGCGATGGGCGAGCGGCTCGCCGCCGCGCTGCCCGAGAGCTACCACGGCTACGGCGCCGTCCGGGAGATCGCCTCCCACCTCGCCCCGTACGGCCTGCGGACCGGGCACGTCGTGCTCCACTGGGAGCGCCGGGTCACCGTCGACCACCTGATCACCGACCTCTCCTCGCGCTCCTACCTCGCCGCGCTCACCCCGGAGCAGCGCGCGCCGCTGCTGGCCGTCGAGCGCGAGGCCCTGCTGGCGGAGTTCCCGGACGGCTGGGTGATCGAGCCGTACGTGTTGGACCTCACCGTGGCCGTCACCCCGGCCTGACCCGCGCTTGCACCGAACCGACCGACCTGGGAGGGAACATGACGGACGTGCAGGAATTCCGGAAGCTGGCGGAGTCGTTCGGCGGGGTGGCGGCGGAGTACGACCGGGCGCGGCCGTCGTATCCGCAGGAGCTGTTCGAGGAGCTGGAGCGGTTGGCCTGCCGGGGCCTGCGCGGCGCGCGGGTGCTGGACGTCGGCGCGGGCACCGGCATCTCGACCCGGCTGCTGGCGGCCCGGGGCGCGCACGTGGTGGGGGTGGAGCCGAGCGCGGGCATGGCGGCCCAGTTCCTGGCGAGCGGTCCGGGGCTGGCGCTGGTCCGGGGCACTGGCGACGACCTGCCGTTCCACGACGACTCCGCGGACTTCGTCACCTACGCCCAGGCCTTCCACTGGACCGATCCGGCCCGTTCGGTCCCCGAGGCGGTCCGGGTCCTGCGGCCCGGCGGAGCCCTCGCCGCCTGGTGGAACGTGATGGACCGGGAGGTGCCCTGGGTCCGGGCCGCCGGCGACCGGGAACGCGCGCTGCTGCCCGGGGCCGTCCGCCAGTTCGACGAACTGGAGACGGCGGCCGAGCAGTGGCGCCGCCTCGGCCTGGAGTCCGCCACCACGGTCCTCCGCTGGGAGCGCCCGACCACCGTCGACCACCTCATCACCGACCTCTCCTCGCGCTCCTACGTCGCCGTCCTCGACGAGGGCCGGCGCCGTGCGGTGCTGGAGAGCGAGCGCGAGGCCCTGCGGGCCGAGTTCCCGGACGGCCGGATCACCGTGCCGTACCTCCTGGACCTCACCGTCGCGGTCGTCCCCAGCTGACCGCGGTGCTGACCGCATCGCGGACGTGGCGTCCGCCGCCCGGACGGCGGGCGTAGGCTCGACGGACACAGTGGCCCCGCACCCTCCGAACGACCGGGGCCGCCAGCCAGCCTCCGAAGGAGTGGAGCACAGTGCCCGAGCTGAGGTCCCGTACGGTCACCCACGGTCGCAACATGGCAGGCGCCCGGGCGCTTCTCCGGGCGGCCGGCGTAGCCCGCGAGGACTTCGGCAAGCCGATCATCGCGGTCGCCAACTCCTTCACCGAGTTCGTCCCCGGCCACACCCACCTCCAGCCGGTCGGCCGGATCGTCTCCGAGGCGATCAAGGAGGTGGGCGGCATCCCGCGCGAGTTCAACACCATCGCCGTCGACGACGGCATTGCGATGGGCCACGGCGGCATGCTCTACTCGCTGCCCTCGCGCGACCTGATCGCCGACTCGGTCGAGTACATGGTGAACGCGCACTGCGCGGACGCGCTGATCTGCATCTCCAACTGCGACAAGATCACCCCCGGCATGCTGATGGCCGCGCTGCGCCTCAACATCCCGACCGTCTTCGTCTCCGGCGGCCCGATGGAGGCCGGCAAGGCCACCCTGGTCGACGGCACCGTGCGCAAGCTCGACCTGGTCGACGCGATCTCCCAGGCGGTCAACGAGAACGTCTCCGACGAGGACATCGCGATCATCGAGGAGAACGCCTGTCCGACCTGCGGCTCCTGCTCGGGCATGTTCACCGCCAACTCGATGAACTGCCTCACCGAGGCGATCGGCCTGTCGCTGCCCGGCAACGGCTCCGTCCTCGCGACCCACACCGCCCGCCGGGCGCTCTACGAGAACGCCGGCCGGACCGTCGTCGAGATCGCCAACCGCCACTACGGCCAGGACGACGACTCCGTCCTGCCGCGCTCGATCGCGAGCCGCGCCGCCTTCGAGAACGCCATGGCGCTGGACATCGCCATGGGCGGCTCCACCAACACCATCCTCCACCTGCTCGCCGCCGCCCAGGAGGCCGAGCTGGACTTCGACCTGCGGGCCATCGACGCGGTCTCCCGCAGGGTGCCCTGCCTCTCCAAGGTCGCGCCCAACGGCTCGTACTACATGGAGGACGTGCACCGGGCCGGCGGCATCCCGGCCATCCTCGGCGAGCTCTACCGGGGCGGGATGCTCAACGAGGACGTGCACACCGTGCACTCCGACTCGCTCGCCGAGTGGCTGAAGACCTGGGACGTCCGCGGCGGCTCGCCGTCCGCCGAGGCCGTCGAGCTGTGGCACGCCGCCCCCGGCTGCGTCCGCTCCGCCGAGGCCTTCTCGCAGTCCGAGCGCTGGGAGTCGCTGGACACCGACGCCGCCAAGGGCTGCATCCGCAGCGTCGAGCACGCCTACTCCGTCGAGGGTGGCCTCGCCGTGCTGTACGGCAACCTCGCCGAGGACGGCTGCATCGTGAAGACCGCCGGCGTCGACGAGTCGATCTGGACGTTCAGCGGCCCGGCCGTCGTCGTCGAGTCCCAGGAGGACGCGGTCGAGGCGATCCTCGCCAAGCGGGTCAAGGAGGGCGACGTCGTCGTCATCCGCTACGAGGGCCCCAAGGGCGGCCCCGGCATGCAGGAGATGCTCTACCCGACCTCCTTCCTCAAGGGCCGCGGCCTCGGCAAGGCCTGCGCGCTGGTCACCGACGGCCGCTTCTCCGGCGGCACCTCGGGCCTGTCGATCGGCCACGCCTCCCCGGAGGCCGCGTCCGGCGGCACCATCGCGCTGGTCGAGGACGGCGACACCATCGCCATCGACATCCCGGGCCGGCGGATCTCCCTGGAGGTCCCCGCCGAGGTCCTGGACGAGCGCCGCCGCGCGCTGGAGGCAGGCGGCGGCTACCGGCCGAAGAACCGCGACCGCCAGGTCAGCCAGGCCCTGCGCGCGTACGCCGCGATGGCCACCTCCGCCGACAAGGGCGCCGTCCGGGACGTCTCCAAGCTCGGCTGACCCCGCCCGCCCGCACCGACAGCGCCCACGAGGAGCCGTCCCGACCATCGGGACGGCTCCTCCGCCGTTTCCGCCGACCGGGGATAATCGGATCCGTGACCCAGGAACCCAGCCTCCCCGCCCAGCCCGCCGGCGCCCCCGAGCCGGAGCCGATCCGCTGGTTCGGCACCAGCTGGGTCGAGCGCGACGGCGGCTACCGGCTCCGCCGCGTCCTCGTCCCCGCCGGCGCCCTGCTCGCCGCCGCGGCCGCCGCCCTCCTGCTGCGGTTCGCCGTCGACGGCATCCGGGTCGCGGACAACGGCGGTTTCCTCAACGGCCTGCTGGCCGCCGCCGTCGCGATCTGCTCGCTGCTCGCCGCGCTGCGCACCTGGAAGCTGCTCGCCGAGGGCAAGGAGAACCTGACCGGCTGGATGGCCGAGGAGAAGTCGCTCGGCGTGGTCTGGGTCATCGGCGGGGTCGGCGCCCTGCTCGCCTACTTCGTCCGCAGCCTGCGCGAGGCCCCCGGCGAGGCCGTCCGGCGCGCCCGCTACGAGCGCGAGCTCGACCGGCACGAGCGCCGGCAGGCCAACCGCAGCGGACGGCCCGGCGCCAGGACGCCGGGCCGCGCCAAGCGCAGGCGCTGAGACCTCAGCTGCGGGTCACCGTCCCGCACTCGTCGTCGTCGTCGGCCGGCAGGTCCTTGCTGCGGTCGTACGGGTCGCTGGCGGTGCCGCTGGGCGCCGGCTCGGGGCCGTCCACGGCCGCGAACTGGTCGAACTGCGGGTGCAGATAGCCGTCGTAGACGTCGCAGGCGCTGTTGCCGATCTCGGACCTGCTGCTGAGGTTCAGCTTCTTCGGGATCACGTCGTAGCGCTTCGGGTCGTAGAACCGGAAGGTCTCCACCTTGCGGACCACGGTGCGGGCGGTCCAGGTGTCCCCGGCGACGTCGGCGGCCGGCACCGTCCAGCCGACCGGCTTGGCCGTGCCGCCCGCGCCGCCGCTGCCGCCGCCCTGGGTGGGCTTCGGCCTGGGGGAGGCGGCCCGCGCGGCGGCCTCCGGTCCGGGCCGCAGCGCGTAGACGAAGGTGAAGTCGGTGTGCACCAGCACGCCCTTCTCGCCGTCGCCCTCGACCGTGATCATGCCCTGGAGCTTCACCGTGTCGTTGACCGGGATCGCCTCGGCCGGGTCGAAGCGGGTGAACCAGTACGTGGGGTCGGTCTCGACGGACGGCTTGGCGAGCGCCTTGACCGCCGAGTTCTGCTCCTCGGCGTCCAGCATCGCCAGCGCCGCCACCGGACGCCCGCCGGCCACCACCGCCGGGTCCAGGTTGGCCGCCGCCAGGTACTCCTTGACCAGCTTGACCTGCTCGGCGACCTCCTCGGCCGTGAACACCCCGATGGCGCCGGGAGCCTCCTTGGGCTCGAACACCGTGATGCCGGTCGGCCACCCCTCGGCGGGGGAGCCGGCCCACGGGTGGTCGACGGTGGGGCGCTGCTCGGCCGCCGCCGACGGCGCTCCGGTCGGCCGGGCCGTCTCGGGCGCGACGGTCGGCACCGGGGTGGACGTGGCGGTACCGGCGGAGCCGTCACCGAAGCGCGTCGAGTACCAGTTTCGCAGCCCGTCGACGTTCAGAACGGCGAGCACCAGGGCGACGGCCAGCAGCACGAACAGCGGCGTGCGCCACTCCAGCGAGCGCCGCGGCCGCGGGTTGCCCCACGGGTCGACCGGACGCGCCTTGCGGGCGAAGCGCTTCTTCGGCGCCGGCCCGTCGTTCACCGAGCGGCGGCCGCCCGGGTCGACCGGCGGGGTGTGCCGCCACTGGGCGGCGAGCATCCGGGTGCGGCCCGTCTGCTCCTTGACGGAGGCGCCCTGGACGAACTCCTCGTCCAGGACGAGGTCGGCGAACGGGTCCTTCCCGTCCGGTCCGGACGGGGCGGTCCCGTCCGGTTCCCGGCCCTCGGACGGGCGCGGTTCTGGATCTTCGGCGATCGGCATCGCGCCAGTATGCCGACGGGGGGTGACCAGTGTTCGATCGGGGCCACACCAACCGGTGAACACGCCGGCGGTGTGCGTCGATCGGGACGTTTTGTCCCCGGCCCGCCCGCCGCCGCGGCCCCGTCAGCCCTTGCCGCGGGCCTTCTTCACCGAGCCGACCACCCCCGCGACGGTCACCAGCATGGCGGCCGGGAACAGCGAGGCGAAGAACGCCTCGAACACGCCCGCGTCCCCGAGGAACAGCTGCGCCAGCGTGTTCAGCACCAGCAGCCCGCCGGCCGCCGGGACCGCCGCCTGCCACGGGTGCTCGTTCGCCCACCGCTGCAGCCGCCGGTCGCCGCCCTCCCGGCGCAGCCGGGCGCCGACCGTGCCGACCAGGAAGAAGAAGAACAGACCCCAGCCGGCCGAACCGGCCAGCATGCTCGACGACCAGTCCCCGTCGATCAGTTCGATCACCAGGTCCGTCGCCCCCACCAGCGCACCGACTCCCGCGGCCGTCCGCCACGGTCCCAGGGTCGCCGCGGCGACGGCCACCTGCCGGTTCTCACGTCGGGACATCTCTCCGTGTGCCATGACTCCACGGTGCGCCCGTGCCAACCCCCGGGCCATAGGGGAGAACCCGGAGTTTCGCCCTAGGGGCCGTCCGGCGGTGCCCCCCGGACGCGCCCGTCGCAGCGCCCCCTCGGCGGTGCCCGGCGGGCTCGGCGACCGTGCCCGCAGAGTGGACGGTGCCGCCGGTGGCGGGCGGGCGGTGCGAGGATGGCCGCGGTGCAGGAACGCGGTACCGGAGGCAAGGAGCGGCCATGACCAGCAGCGCGGCGCACGGACAGAAGATCGCCTTCCTCGGCACGGGCAAGATCGGGGAGGCCCTGCTCTCCGGTCTGCTGCGGGCCGGCAAGGACCCGGGGGACGTCCTGGTGACCGCCCGCCGCCCGGAGCGGGCCGCCGAGCTGGCCGCCCGGTACGGGGTCGGCGTGGTGGGCAACAGCGAGGCCGCCAAGCTGGCCGACACCCTGATCCTCGCGGTGAAGCCGCAGGACATGGGCACCCTGCTGGACGAGCTGGCGCCGCACGTCGCCCCGGACCGGCTGGTGATCTCGGCGGCGGCCGGCATCCCCACCGCCTGGTTCGAGGCCCGGCTCGCGGCCGGCACCCCGGTGGTCCGGGTGATGCCGAACACGCCCGTCCTGGTCGACGAGGGCATGAGCGTGATCTCCGGCGGCTCGCACGCCACCGAGGCGCACCTGGAACGGGCGGAGGAGATCTTCCGCTCGGTCGGCAAGGCACTGCGGCTGCCCGAGTCCCAGCAGGACGCGGCGACCGCGCTCTCCGGCTCCGGCCCGGCGTACTTCTACTTCCTGGTCGAGGCGATGACCGACGCGGGCATCCTGCTCGGCCTGCCCCGGCAGGTGGCGCACGACCTGATCGTGCAGTCGGCGATCGGCGCCTCGGTCATGCTGCGGGACTCCGGCGAGCACCCGGTGAAGCTGCGCGAGGCGGTCACCTCGCCGGCCGGCACCACCATCGCGGCCATCCGCGAACTGGAGAACCACGGGGTGCGGGCGGCCCTGCTGGGCGCCCTGGAGGCGGCCCGGGATCGCTCCCGCGAGCTGGCCTCCGGCGGCAAGTGACCTGCGCGAACGGGCCGGTAGGGTCGCACGCATGACCTATGAACTGGTGATCTTCGACAACGACGGTGTCCTGGTGGACAGCGAGCCGCTCTCCAACCGGCTGCTGGCCGAGTACCTGACGGAGCTGGGCTACCCGACCACGATCGAGGACTCCTACCGGGACTTCATGGGCACCGCCGCCCACCGGGTGCACGACGTCATCGCCGAGCGGTACGACGGCGCGCTGCTCCCGGAGGACTTCGACGACGCGTACCACGGCCGGATCTTCGACGCCTTCACGACCGAACTGACCGCCGTCCGGGGCGCGGACGCACTGCTGAAGGAGCTCCGGCGGCGCGCGATGCCGTACTGCCTGGCCTCCTCCGCCCACCACAGCTGGATCCGCACCGCGCTGGACGCCGCCGGCCTGCGCGGCCACATCGCCGAGGAGCGGATCTTCAGCGCCCAGGACGTCGGCGTGGGCAAGCCCGCCCCGGACCTCTTCCTGCACGCGGCCCGCACCCTCGGCGTCGACCCGGCGGCCTGCCTGGTGCTGGAGGACAGCCCCAACGGGGTGCTGGCCGCCCGCGCGGCCGGCATGGACGTCTACGGCTACACCGCGCTGACCGACCCGGCGAAGCTGACCGCCGCCGGCGCCACCGGCCTGATCGCCGACCTGGCCGAGGTCCCCGCCCTGCTCGGCTGAGCACGCGCCCGCCCCCGGGAGGCGGGGCGACGGAGGACGCCGCCGACGGTGTTCCTCGTGCGCACCCCCTCCCGTGGACGGCCGTCTGCGCCTACGCTCTCGCCACCGACCGCCGTACCGGCCAGTAGCGAGGTGCATGTGCGTACCGAGGGTCCCGAGAACGCCGGCCGGGGCGAGGGGCCCGCGATCACGCCGCGGCTCCGGGCGGGGCGGGCCGCACTGGCCGTGAGCTTCCTGCTCCAGGGCGTCGTCTTCGCCCTGCTGGTCACCTGCGTCCCGGAGATCCAGGACCGGTACGGGCTGGACGACGCGCTGCTGCCGCTCTTCCTGGCCGCGGTGCCGGTACTGGCCGGGGCGGGCTCGATCGCCGCCGAGCGGCTGGTCCGCCGGACCGGCGCGCGGGCCGTGCTGCGGGTGGTCCAGCCGGCCGTCTGCGCCACCCTGGCCGCCGTCGGCCTCGGCGACGCGCTCTGGCAGCTGGCGCTCGCCCTGGGCGCCTTCGGGCTGCTGGTCGGCGCGCTGGACGCGAGTATGAACATGCTCGGGGTCGGCCTCCAGCGCCGCTACGGCCGCTCCGTGATGCTCGGCTTCCACGCCGCGTTCAGCCTCGGCGGCATCCTCGGCGCGGCCGTCGCCGGCCTCGGCGCGCACTACGACCTCGGCCTGCCGGTGCTCTTCGGGGCGGCGGCCGCGGTGATCGCCCCGCTCGCGCTGCCGACCGGCGCCCTCCTCCTCGCCGACCGCCGAGGCGGACCCGCCGAACCAGGCGACGCCGTCCGGGCGGCCGAGGCCGCCGCCCGGACGGTCCCCTGGCGCCCGCTGCTGCCGCTCTGCCTGGCGATGGCCTTCGCCTACATCGCCGACGCCTCGGTCTCCAACTACAGCGTCAAGTACCTGACCGACGAGCTGCGCAGCCCCGAGGACGTCGCCAAGCTCTCGTACGTCGGCTACCTGGTGGCGACGCTGTTCGGCCGGGCGTTCGGCGACCGCGCGGTGCGCCGCTGGGGTGCCGTCCCGGTGGTGCGGGCCGGTGCCGCGCTGGCCGCGCTCGGCTTCGCGGTGGCCGCCGCCGCGCCGGACGCCCGGACCGGCATCGCCGGGTTCACGGTGCTCGGCCTCGGGATCTGCGCGATCGTCCCGCAGGTCTTCGCGGCCGGCGGGCGGCTCCTCCCGGCGGACCCGGACGCCGCCGTGGCCCGGCTCAACCTGTTCAACTACGTGGGCTTCCTGGTCGGTTCACCGCTGGTGGGGGTGCTGGCGGGGGCCGGCTCCTACCGCTGGGCGCTGCTCGCCCCGATGCTGCTGGTGCTGGCCGTCCTGCCGCTCGCCGACCGCTTCGCCCCGGCCCCGGCCCCGGTGGCGCCCGCTCCGGCGTGACCCGCAAGGGCGTCAGCCGGAGGCGCCCGGGTCCGTGGTCCCCCGGACCTCGTCCAGCGACTCGCGCATGATCCCCCGGGCGCGGGTGAACCAGTCGGCGAGGACGGCGATCTCGTCCGGGGTGTAGTCGGCGAAGAGGCGGCCGATCCGTTCGTAGAAGGGGCCGTAGACCTCCAGGATGCGGGACTGCGCGTCGGTCTCCAGCACCACCCGCACCCGGCGGCGGTCGCCCGGGTCGGCCTGGCGCCGGGCGTACCCGGCCTTCTCCAGCCGGTTGAGCACTCCGGTCACGGCGCCGGTGGTCAGCTGGGCGCGTTCGGCGAGGTCACCGGCGGCCAGGGACTCGCCGGCCGCGGCCGCCTCGATCAGGAAGCCGAGACAGGTGAGGTCGGTGACGTTCAGGCCGAGCCGCGCCGCGATGTCCTGCTGGCCGAACTGCGCGAGCGCGATCATCCGGTCCATCGCGTAGAGCGCCTGTGCGGCCGTCGCGTCCGGGCGGGGCTTGCCCTCCACGGGAGATCTCCTTAGCATTTAAGTTACTTATCTCGTGAGATAAAACGTTGGTGATCGGGCGTCCCGCGGGCGGGGGGAGTCCGTGCGAACCCGTCCATCACACCAAACGAGGAGACATGGGCGCACACGGTGATCACGACATGGGCCACACGGTGGCCGGCTGGACCGGCACGGCGGTGGCCACCCTCGGCTCGGCCGTCACGGGCGCGGCCTTCATCGCCGGCTCCGTGCCCGGACTGTGGGCCGGCGCGGCGCTGACCGCCCTCGGGGCGGTCGCCGCCTGGGTGCTCCACCTGGCCGGCCGGGGCAAGGCCACCGGCCCCCGCCCGCCCGGCCTGCGCCACTGGCGCACCCCGGACCCGGCCGGCCGGCGCGGCCACCCGGACTGCCTGGGCTGCCGGCTCGCCGGCCGCCGTCCCACCGGGGCCGCCGCCACGGCCCCCGCCACCGCACAGGCCCCCGACGCCCCGGCCCCGGCCCCGGGACCGGCCGCCGGAGCCGCCCGGGGCTGACGCCCGTACAACCAGCGTTCAAGGACCCGTTGCCGGGCCCCGTCGCCCCCACCCACTACGGTGGAGGCCATGCCCGACGCCGAGCGTGACACCTCCTGCGGCCTGCACCTCTTCTGGGACGAGGCGGTCACCGCCTACGACTTCGGCCCAGGCCACCCGATGGACCCGACCCGGCTGGCGCTCACCATGCGCCTGGTGGAGGACCTCGGCCTCGCCGCAGGACCCGGCGTCACCGTCCGCTCGGCGCCGCCCGCCGGCGAGTCCACCCTCCGCCTGGTGCACACCGCGGAGTACGTCGAGGCGGTCAAGTACGCCGCCGCCCACCCCGAGCGGCAGGACCCCAGGCACGGCCTCGGCACCGACGACAACTGGTCCTTCCCCGCCGTCCACTCCGCCTCCGCGCTGATCGCCGGCCAGTCCGTCGCCGCCGCCGAGGCCGTCTGGCGCGGCGAGACCCCGCACGCGGTCAACTTCGCCGGCGGCCTGCACCACGCCATGCCCGACCGCGCCTCCGGCTTCTGCGTCTACAACGACCCGGCCCTCGCCATCGCCCGGCTGCTCGAACTCGGCGCCGAGCGGGTCGCCTACGTCGACGTCGACGTCCACCACGGCGACGGCGTCCAGCAGGCGTTCTGGGACGACCCCCGGGTGCTCACTGTCTCCCTGCACGAGCACCCCGCCACCCTCTTCCCGCAGACCGGCTGGGCCACCGAGACCGGCGGCCCCGGAGCCGTGGGCTCCGCCGTCAACCTCCCGCTGCCGGCCGGCACCGGCGACACCGGCTGGCTGCGCGCCTTCCACGCCCTGGTGCCCGAGCTGCTCGCCGCCTTCCGCCCCCAGGTCATGGTCACCCAGCACGGCGCCGACACCCACCTGGAGGACCCGCTCGCCCACCTCGCCGTCACCGTGGACGCCCAGCGGGCCATCGCCCAGGAGCTGCACGCGCTCGCCCACGAGCACGCCGACGGCCGCTGGATCGCGCTCGGCGGGGGCGGCTACGCCGTCGTCGACGTCGTCCCGCGGACCTGGACCCACCTGGTCGCCACCGCGGCCGGCCGCCCCGTCGACCCGGCCACCGAGACCCCGGAGTCCTGGCGCGCCGAGGTCTACCGGCGCACCCGCCGCCCGGCCCCGCTGCGGATGACGGACGGCGCCCGTCCGGTCTGGCGCGACTTCGACGCGGGATACGATCCGGCCGACCGCCTCGACCAGGCGATCCTGGCCACCCGCCGCGCCGTCCTGCCGCACCACGGCCTGATGCCCTGATCCGGGCCGCAGAACCGGCGCCCCCGCTTGTGAAGACCTGGTGCCCGGTCGCGTTCCGTGCGCACGCCGACTAGTGCAGACCGCCGATCGGCTACGTACTGCAACAGGCTTATCCCTCACCGTACGAGGACTGCGCTTCTCCCTCTTCCCACTGGTACCACCCATAACTACTCTGGGGATACACGTGTGCCGGTGGAGTCACCGGAGGGGAAGCCGGTGCCTTGCACACGGGTAAGGGTCGGGTGATGGTCATGAGTTCCGGCGAACGCCCCTTGCAGGACGTCGTCTTCCTGACCGTGGCCGAGGTGGCCGCGGTCATGCGGGTCTCCAAGATGACGGTCTACCGGTTGGTGCACAGCGGTGAGCTGCCCGCCATCCGGGTCGGCCGCTCGTTCCGGGTGCCCCAGCAGGCAGTGCACGAGTACCTCAAGGAGTCCTACGTGCGGCTCGAGAGCGCGTAGGCAGGCCGGTCCGGTACGGGGTCCACCACGGTGGACCCCGTATCCGTTAGCCCCGGATTCGCCTTGAGTTCGCCCGCCTCGGGGAGCGCGATTACGGCCCTGGGCGAGTGGAAGGTAGGCTAGGCCCTCCGTCAGTCGTATGGACTCCGTCTCTCACGGGCGAGAGTCTCAGTGAGCGAGGGTTGTTCCGTGGGCTCTGTCATCAAGAAGCGTCGCAAGCGTATGGCCAAGAAGAAGCACCGCAAGCTTCTCAAGCGCACGCGCGTTCAGCGTCGCAACAAGAAGTAAGCGTCCCCGGCCGCGCCTCGCGCGCCCAGCGCTTCGCACCGCCCGCCCCGGCCTCACGGCCCGGGGCGGGCGGTGTCGTTTCCCGGCCCGCCGCGGCGGCGCGGTACGGTGCACGCAGGTCGCCCGGGCCGAGGAATGGGGTGCAGCGCTGTGGGAACGGTCGTGCTCGTCACCGGCGTGGCCCGCCACCTCGGCGCCCGCTTCGCCGCCGAGCTGCGCCGCCGGCCGGGGGTGGACCTGGTGGTCGGCGTGGACGTGCAGCCGCCGCGCCCGGCGCTGCGCGCGCTCGCGGAGCCGGACGGGCCCGCCGCGCCGTACCGCTTCCACCAGCTCGACCTGCGCCGCCCTGCCGTGGCGCGGGTGATCGCCGAGCACGGCGTCGACACGGTCGTCCACCTCGCGGTCAGCGCGACCGGTCTCGGCTCCACCCACCGCTCCGCGGTGAAGGAGACCAACGTGATCGGCACGATGCAGCTGCTCGGCGCCTGCCAGAAGGCGCCGGGGGTGCGGCGGCTGGTGGTGAAGTCGACCACCGGCGTCTACGGCTCCGCGCCGCGCGACCCGGCGGTGTTCACCGAGCGGACCCAGCCGAAGGTGCTGCCGGTCGGCGGCTTCGCCAAGGACGCCGTCGAGGTGGAGGGCTACGTCCGGGGCTTCGCCCGGCGCCGCCCGGACGTCGCGGTCACCGTGCTGCGGTTCGCCAACATCGTCGGCCCCGGCGCCGACACCCCGCTCAGCGACTACTTCGCGCTGCCGGTGCTGCCGACCGTCCTCGGGTACGACCCCCGGCTGCAGTTCGCGCACGAGGACGACGTGATCGAGGTGCTCTGCCGCTCCTCCTTCCCCGCCGAGCCCGGCACCGTGAACACCGGCACCTTCAACGTGGCGGGGGAGGGCGTGCTGCTGCTCTCCCAGTGCGCCCGCCGGCTGGGCCGCCCGACCCTGCCGCTGCTGCTGCCCGCCGTCAGCTGGATGGCCGGGCTGGCCCGGCAGACCCGGCTGGTCGACGTCTCGCCCGAGCAGCTGCGGCTGCTGACCCACGGCCGGGTGGTGGACACCGCGCGGCTGCGCGAGGTGTTCGGCCACCGTCCGGCGTTCACCACCCTGGAGGCCTTCGCGGACTTCGCCGCCGCGCAGTCGCCCGGCCTGCTGCCCCCGGGGCGGCTGACCGCCGTCACCGACGGACTGGCCGCGCTGCTGGCCGGGTCCGATGCCACCGCCCGCCCGCACCGACCCAGGAGCTGAACCCGCATGAGTGCCGCCGCCGAGAACGCGCCGGGCGAGGCGAAGGTCATCCCGATCGAGTCCGCGCCCAGCTGGAGCGAGCCGCCCGCCGACGCCTCCGGACTGGCCGACCGGGTCGCCGACGCCGTCGGCGGCGCGCTGGCCGGGCGGCTCGGCGCCGCCGCGACCCGGGCGTTCGGCAAGGGCTGGGAGGACCGGGCCGCCGACGGGCTGGCCTTCCTGCGCCGCCGGATCACCGGCGACTACGAGGTCGACGAGTTCGGCTTCGACCGGGAGCTCACCGAGGAGGTGCTGCTCGGGCTGCTGCGGCCGCTGGCGGAGAAGTACTTCCGGGTGGAGGTGCGCGGGATCGGGAACATCCCGGCCGAGGGCGGCGCGCTGATCGTCGCCAACCACTCCGGGACGATCCCGCTGGACGCCCTGATGACCCAGGTGGTGATACACGACCACCACCCGCACCGGCGGCACCTGCGGATGCTCGCCGCCGACCTGGTGTTCGTGCTGCCCGGCGTCAACGAGCTGGCCCGCAAGGCCGGGCACACCCTGGCCTGCAACGAGGACGCCCAGGCGCTGCTGGAGCGCGGCGAGCTGGTCGGCGTCTGGCCGGAGGGCTTCAAGGGGATCGGCAAGCCGTTCGCCGAGCGGTACAAGCTGCAGCGGTTCGGCCGGGGCGGTTTCGTCTCCTCGGCGCTGCGGGCCGGGGTGCCGATCGTCCCGTGCTCGATCGTCGGGGCGGAGGAGACCTATCCGATGATCGGGAACTTCCGGACGCTGGCCCGGCTGCTGGGCCTGCCGTACGTGCCGATCACGCCGACCTTCCCGTGGCTGGGGCCGCTCGGCGCGGTACCGCTGCCGACCAAGTGGATCATCGAGTTCGGCGAGCCGATCGCCACCGACCGGCACCCGGCGGAGGCCGCGGACGACCCGATGCTGGTCTTCGACCTGGCCGACGAGGTGCGCGAGACCATCCAGCACACGCTCTACCAGCTGCTGGTGCAGCGGCGGTCGGTCTTCTTCTGACCGCGCGCGAACACGGGCGGGCCCCGGCGGACGAGATGTCCGCCGGGGCCCGCTCCGTTCTCCCACCGGCCGGCCGGTCAGCCGCCGAGGATCCGCAGACCCGGCAGCAGGCCCGGGATCAGCGGCGGCACCTCGACGCCCTGCTGGGCGGCGGCGCCGCCGGCGCTCGGCGCCTCGCTCGGTGCGGCCGGGGACTGGTCCGGCGCCGGCGCCGGTGCCGGCGCGGGGGCGTCGGCGCTGGGCGAGGGCCTGACGCCGGTGAGCCCGCTGGTGAGGTCGTCGACCAGCCCGCCGACCTCCTCCGGGACGACATTGGCCGTACCGCTCGGCAGCGGCAGCACCGGTGCGGCGGGGGCCGCCGGGGCGGGGACGCCGCCCTGGGGCGGGACCTGCGGGGCGGCCGGACGCCCGTCGGCCGCGCCGCCCGCCGGACCGCCGGTGGCACCGCCGTGGGCCGGCACGCCGCCGGCCGCCGGGTTGCCGCCCGGCGCCGTCCCGGCGGAGGGCGCGCCGGAGCCGCCGGTGCCAGGACCGTGGGTACCGCCGCCCGCCCCGCCGCCGGCCGGCGCACCGCTCTTGGCGGGCTGCTGGACCAGACGCAGAGGCGCGACGTCCTGGCTTATGTCGTCGAAGAGCTGGTCCACCAGGTGGGCCTGGGGGATGAGCTGGACCGGGAGCCGGGACTGGAGCTCGGCCCAGGTGCCGTCCTCGTCCTGGGCGAAGCCGGCCAGGGTGCGCATCGGGTCGAGCGAGCCGTTGTTGCGGTAGATCGCGCGCAGCAGGTCGCGCCCCTTGAGGGCGTCGGCGTGCATGGCGTCCAGGGCCCTGCGGAGCTGCTCGACGGTGCCCGGGCTGAGCGCTCCGTCGGAGTCGGCCCGGCCGACCAGGGACCGCGCCTCGCCGAGGCGGGTGGCCGCGTTGTCCAGGAGCAGTTCGCCGCGTTCGCTGTCGGAGCCCGCCAGGTTGAGCCGTAGGCCTTCGAGACCGCGCTTCATGCCGTACAGCGGGTCGCCCGGAAGCGCGTTGCCGCTGGCGGCCGCGGCGCCGGCGAAGCTGCCGACGGCGAGGCCGGCGACCAGCCCGCCGATCGCGAACCGGCGGCTCCAGCGTCCGCGCGGTGCGGTGCGGACGCCCCGGTGGCGGCGCTGCCGTGGCACGGTGGCGCCCAGGCCGCCCGCCATGGCCTGCTCGAACGCGGCCATCAGCTGGGCTCGTTGGACGGTCCGGACCTCTTGGTCGAGTTCCGGGGCGGGCAGCGCGCGCAGCGCGCCGACCGTGTCGATGAGTTCCGCCATCGCGGCCGAACCGGCGTGTCCGCCGGCGGTGTTGGCCGTTCCGTCACCGTCGGCGGCGCGTTGCTCCGCCCGGTGGGCCTCCAGCGCCTCGGCGAAGGCCTTCGCGCGCCGGTGCTCCAGCACGTTTGCCGTCACGGGCCACACCTCCCTTCGTCGTTGTCGACACCCCGGCCTGCCGGACGGTTGCCCCGGCAAGCCAAAGCCACTCCATCGGGTGAGAGGTCGCAATTCGACTTGACCGTACGCCTGGTGGAGGCTTGCACGCTGGCCAACGAGCGGTGCGGGCGGTCGGTTACGCACGGCTGATCATCGGACCGACCGTTCACCCGGATGTGTCGGGCCGTCCCGTGAGGTGACGGCCCGCCTCCGGTCCCTCCCGCGGCGTGCCCGGAGCCCGCCCCGGACGACCGCCGGTTCGTCGCACGTCGGTTCATCGCACGTGGGCTCATCGCACGTGGGCTCATCGGGCGTCGGGCGGGAGCAGGCGGGCCAGCGTGCGCACGGCGCGGTACTGGAGGGTCTTGATGGCGCCCTCGTTCTTGCCCATGATCCGGGCGGTCTCGGCGACCGAGAGCCCTTGCAGGAAGCGGAGGGTGACGCACTCCTGCTGCTGCGGGTTCAGCCGGCGGACGGCATCCAGCAGGGCGGCGTTGGAGAGCGACTCCAGCACCGACTCCTCGGGGCTGCGCTCGCACTCGTTGGAGTCGAGCATCTCGCCGGTGGTGACCTCCAGCCGGAAGCGGCTGGACTTGAAGTGGTCGGCGACCAGGTTGCGGGCGATGGTCACCAGCCAGGCGCCGAAGTCCCGGCCCTGCCAGGTGAACGTGCCGATCCGGCGCAGCGCGCGCAGGAACGTCTCGCTGGTGAGGTCCTCGGCGGTGGCCCGGCTGCCGACCCGGTAGTAGATGTAGCGGTAGACGGTGTCCGCGTAGTGGTCGTAGAGCCGGCCGAAGGCCTCGCTCTCGCCGGCCTGGGCCCGCTCGACCAGCTCCATGACCGGGTTGTGCTCGGTCTCGTGGCCGGGGCCGGTGGTGGTGCGGGAGCGGCTGCGGCCGCCGGTGGTGCCGGCGCGGCTGCGGGCGCCGGTGCCGGCCGAGCCGGCGGCGGTGGTGCGCAGCAGCGGGCCGCCGGCGGCGGGTCCGTGGCCCAACACGGCTCCGGCGGGCACCGGTTGGGGGGTGACGGCGAGCCGGCTGCGGAGCAGGGTGCGCAGCAGGTCCAGGCCGGTGGAGATCTGCCGGGGCGCGGCGGGGCGGCCGCGGAGGCCGGTGCGGGAGCGCAGGGGCGCGGACGACGGGCGGGAGGGTGCAGGCGCGTCGTTCCGGACGGGTGGGTACACGGGACTCCCAGAGGCAGAACTGTGGACGGATCACCTCCGCCTGCGCGGAGAGCACGTCCGTCCCGCCAGGTCGTGCCTGGGGCGGGTGGGTGACGTGCATCCAGGAGAGAATAACGCTTTGTGCAATGACAGCTACACCGTGTGGTCGAAGTGGTCGTTTGAGATCCGCGAAGGGTGCAAATCCGGCCGACACTGACCGAACGTGTCGGCGATGGGCTGGCTCAACGTGACAGAACGGGTGCGCCAGGTGACCAATTCGGCGGTGCGGCGGGCGGTTTCCCGGCCCGGGGGTCAGATAATCCCCGACTTTCGCAAGGTGGCGAACGATCAGATCCGGTCACGGGGTGTCGGGTTCGGTCGGCGGGTCCGGACGGCCCGGCGACGCGCGGGAGTTCGCCCGTACGAGCGGCCTGGTCAGCGTGCGGATTGACCGCGCTCACCCCGGCGAGCGGCGCCCGGGCGGGCGGCTCAGGCGCGGTGCCGGCGGTGCAGTGCGATCCCGGCCGCCGCCGCGCCCGCCGCCACACCGAGCGCGGCCGCCGCCGGCAGGCCCACCCGGGCCGCCTTCCGGCCGGTCCGGAAGTCCCGGACCCGCCAGCCCTGCGCCCGGGCGTGCCGCCGCAGCGCGCCGTCCGGGTTCACCACGTACGGGTGGCCGACCAGCGAGAGCATCGGGATGTCGTTGGCCGAGTCGCTGTAGGCGGCGCACCGGTCGAGGTCGAGCCGCTCGCGCCGGGCCAGCGAACGCACGGCGGCCGCCTTGGCCGGGCCGTGCAGCAGGTCGCCGACCAGCCGGCCGGTGTACGCGCCGTCGCGCGCCTCGGCCACCGTGCCGAGCGCGCCGGTCATGCCGAGCCGGGCCGCGATGATCCGGGCCACCTCCACCGGCGCGGCGGTGACCAGCCAGACCCGCTGCCCGGCGTCCAGGTGCATCTGCACCAGCGCGCGGGTGCCCGGCCACACCTTGTCGGCGATGACGTCCTCGAAGACCTCCTCGCAGAGCGCCTCCAGATCGGCGGTCCGCTTGCCGGCCACCACGCCGAGCGCGGTGTGCTTGGCGTCCGCCATGTGCTCCGGGTCCTCGGCGCCGTGCAGCCGGAACCAGGCCTGCTGCCAGGCGAACCGGGCGATGTCCCGGCGGCTGAGGAAGCCGCGCCGGTAGAGGCCGACACCGAGGTAGAAGATCGCGGCGCCGCGCAGGATGGTGTTGTCGCAGTCGAAGAACGCGGCGGCGCGCGGGTCGTCCGGCTCGGGCGTGTGGTTGCCCTCGGGGGCCTTGGGCGCCTTGCCGCGCTTGGCCGGATGCGCCTCCCCGGGCCGGGCCTCCGCGGGCTGCGCCTCCTCCTCGGCGGGCGGCTCCGGCGCGGCCCGCAGGGCGGCCTCCGCCGCCTCGGCCGCGGCCTCGCCCGCCAGGGCGGTCCGCGAGCTGGTGGAACGCCTTGCCTGGGTGAGCCTTCGGAGCACGGCCATGTCATCGAGCATAACCAGCCACCTGCGCGGCGGCCGTGACGGCTGCGTTCCCGGCGGGTGAACGGGAGGAGGGCCGGTCGTGTCCGGTCCCCGTGTAGGGGCGTCGCACAATGGCGGGGTGAGTCCACTGCTGCGACGTGACAAGAACCCGAAGCCGGCCGACCGGACGGTGACCCTGGTGGCCAAGCCCGGCTGCCACCTGTGCGACGACGCCCGGGAGGTGATCGTCCGGGTGACGGCCGAGCTGGGCGCGTCCTTCGAGGAGAAGGACATCACCCAGGACGAGGAGCTCTACCGGCGCTACTGGGAGCAGATCCCGGTCACCCTGGTCGACGGACGCCAGCACGACTTCTGGCGCGTGGACGAGAAGCGCCTGCGCACCGCCCTCGGCGCCTGACCCCGAGGACCTGACCCCGAGGCCACCCCCCGCCGTCCGGCGGGGGCGGTTCGCCGAATCGTTGTGAAGATTCCGCGTGCTCGGCTTGGGGCGCCTCCCGCCGGTCGGCTTACGATCGAACTCGTTTGCGCCCATGGGGGGCTGAGCACGCGAGGAGTGCCGCCATGCTTCCCGACCCGTCGTCGCCGCCCGCTCGCGGGGGCTTCGCCGTGGTGGACGTGGAGGCGACCGGCCGCAGCCCCTGGCGGCATCGGGTGGTCGAGGTGGCCGTGGTGCTGCTGGACGAGCGGCTCCGTCCGGAGGGCGAGTTCTGCACCCTGCTGGACCCGCTGGGCCCGGTCGGCCCGACCCATGTGCACCGGATCGAGCAGCAGGACGTCGAGGGCGCCCCGCGGTTCCGCGAGATCGCGCCGCGGCTGCTGGAGCTGCTGGCCGGCCGGGTGCTGGTCGGCCATCACGTGACCTGTGACCAGGCCTTCCTGGACCGCGAGTTCGCCAGGATCGGGGTGCCGATGCCGCCGGTGCCGCTGCTGTGCACCATGCGGCTGGCCCGCGCCCACCTGCCCGGGGCCCGCGGGTTCGGCCTGACGGCCTGCGTGGAGGCGGCCGGTCTCGGAGGGTTCGCGGCGCACACCGCGCTGGGCGACGCCCGCGCCACCGCCGGCCTGTTGCGGCACTGCCTGGACGCGCCCTCCTGCCCGCCGGGGGACTGGACGGACCCGCTGCGGGAGGCGGCCCGGGTGCCGTGGCCGCGGCTGGGGCGGGCCCGCTCCCGCCTGTCGGGCGAGCCGGTTCCGCTGGTGACGCGCGACGGCGCCCGCCCGGCTCCCGTGCCCGCCCCGCGCGAGCTGTCGGACCGCCTTCCGTACGGCCCCAGGCCACCCGCTGCACCGCCCCCGGCGGCGGCCGGGAAACCGGCCGGTGCTATGGGGTCGACGGCGTGATGCGCGTCACTGTGCAGGGACAAAACGGACACCATCTTTGTGCACACGTTCACAAACGCATAGCCTGGCTGCCAAAGCCCAGCTTCACCCACAGGAGCGCCGTGGCCGTCGGCCGATCACCACAGAGCAGTTCGCAGACGCCCGACCCGGGCGCCGCGCGCCGATCTTCGCGTGCCCGGGGAATCCCCGAGGCGACGGTCGCCCGGCTGCCCCTCTACCTGCGAGCGCTCACCGCGCTCTCCGAGCGCTCGGTGCCGACAGTCTCCTCCGAGGAACTGGCCGCCGCGGCCGGCGTGAACTCCGCCAAGCTCCGCAAGGACTTCTCCTACCTGGGCTCCTACGGCACCCGCGGCGTCGGCTACGACGTCGAGTACCTCGTCTACCAGATCTCCCGCGAGCTGGGCCTGACCCAGGACTGGCCGGTCGTCATCGTCGGCATCGGCAACCTCGGCCACGCCCTCGCCAACTACGGCGGCTTCGCCTCCCGCGGCTTCCGGGTCGCCGCCCTGCTCGACGCCGACCCGGCCGTGGTCGGCAGCAGCGCGGCCGGCCTGCCGGTGCGCCACATGGACGAACTGGAGTCCATCGTGGAGAGCCAGCACGTCTCGATCGGCGTCATCACCACCCCGCCCGGCGCGGCACAGCAGGTCTGCGACCGGCTGGTCGAGGCCGGCGTCACCAGCATCCTGAACTTCGCCCCGACCGTGCTGACCGTCCCGGACGGCGTGGACGTGCGCAAGGTGGACCTCTCCATCGAGCTGCAGATCCTCGCCTTCCACGAGCAGCGCAAGGCCGGCGACGAGCCGGACCGCACCGAGTCCGTGCTCGACCGGGCCCCCGGCCCGGTCCGCGCCGCCGCCGCCAAGCTCCGCCGGGCGGCGGGGGGCAGCGGAAAGACGCGCGCGGCGGCGGAGGACGCGGACCCGGCGGCGAAGGGCAAGCCCGGCAAGGCCGGCGAGGGCGAGCTGTCCGCGGTGATGCCGGCATGAGCACCGAGATTCGTGGGACCAGGGAGCGGGCGTGAGTCTTCTCGTCGTAGGGCTGAGCCATCGCACGGCCCCGGTCGGCGTGCTGGAGCGCGCCGCGCTGACCGGTGCGGTGCCGACCCGGCTGCTGCACGACGCGGCCGCGTCCGCGACCGTCGCCGAGGCCGCGCTGCTGAACACCTGCAACCGGATCGAGCTGTACGCCGACGTGGACAAGTTCCACGCCGGCGTCGCCGAGCTGTCGCTGCTGCTCGCCCACCACAGCGGGGTGGACCTGGAGGAGCTGACGTCGCACCTCTACGTCCACTACGAGGACCGCGCCGTCCACCACCTCTTCTCGGTGGCCTGCGGCCTGGACTCGATGGTGGTCGGCGAGGGCCAGATCCTCGGCCAGCTGCGCGACGCCCTGGCCAAGGCCCAGGAGGAGCACACCGCCGGGCGCGGCCTGAACGAGCTGTTCCAGCAGGCGCTGCGGGTCGGCAAGCGCGCGCACAGCGAGACCGGCATCGACAAGGCCGGCCAGTCGCTGGTGACCTTCGGCCTGGAGCAGGTCGCGGCCGGCGCGGGCGAGATCGCCGGCAAGCGGGCGCTGGTGGTCGGCGCGGGCTCGATGAGCTCGCTGGCCGCCGCCACCCTGGTCCGCTCGGGCGTGACCGACCTGCTGATCGCCAACCGGACGCCGGCCCGTGCCGAGCGGCTGGTCGAGATCCTCGGCGCGGACGTCGCCCGCACCCTGGAGCTGGCCAAGGTGCCCGAGGCACTGGCCGACGTCGACCTGGTGATCTCCTGCACCGGCGCGGCCGGCGTGGTGATCAAGGCCGACGACGTCGCCGCCGCGGTCGCCGCGCGCTCCGGCCCGACCCCGCTCGCCCTGCTCGACCTCGCCATGCCGCGCGACGTCGACCACGCCGTGCACGAGCTGCCCGGCGCGCTGCTGGTCGACCTGGAGAGCCTCTCGCACGCCCACGCCGCCACCCCCGGCGCGGGCGACGTCGACGCCGTCTCCGGCATCGTCTCCGAGGAGGTCACCGCCTTCGGCGCCGCCCAGCGGGCCGCGCGGATCGCCCCGACCGTGGTGGCGCTGCGCGCGATGGCCTCCGAGGTGGTCGCCGCCGAACTGGGCCGCCTGGACTCCCGGCTGCCCGGACTGGACGAGCGCTCGCGCGCCGAGATCGGCCAGACCGTCCGCCGGGTGGTCGACAAGCTGCTGCACGCGCCCACCGTGCGGGTGAAGCAGTTGGCCGCCGAGCCCGGCGGCGCCTCCTACGCGGAGGCCCTGCGCGAACTCTTCGACCTCGACCCGGCCGCCGTGCACGCGGTTTCGGGCACTCCGATCGGCGCCCAGCAGCCTGCGGGCGGGGGCGCCGGATGAACCGTCAGCCATCCCACGAGTACCACCGGGACGATCACCTCATGAATGGTCAACCGCTCACCGGCCGGACGCCGGACGCCACCGCGGCACCCCTGCGGCTCGGCACCCGGCGCAGCGCGCTCGCCATGGCCCAGTCGGGCATGGTCGCCCGTGAGGTGACCCGCGTCACCGGGCGCCCCGTCGAGCTGGTGGAGATCACCACCTACGGCGACACCTCCCGCGAGGCGCTGGCCCAGATCGGCGGCACCGGGGTGTTCGTCTCCGCGCTGCGCGACGCGCTGCTGGAGGGCCGGATCGACTTCGCCGTGCACTCCCTCAAGGACCTGCCGACCGCCGAGCCCGAGGGCCTGGTGCTGGCGGCGGTCCCGCAGCGCGAGGACAGCCGTGACGCCCTGGTGGCGCGCGAGGGCCTGGCGCTGGACGAGCTGGTCGAGAAGCTGGCCGGCGCCGGCCGCCCGGCCCGGATCGGCACCGGCTCGCCGCGCCGGATGGCGCAGCTGAACGCCTGGGCCCGGGCCAACGGTGCCCAGCTGGAGACCGTCGCGATCCGCGGCAACGTGGACACCCGGATCGGCTTCGTCACCTCGGGCGAGCTGGACGCCGTGGTGCTGGCCACGGCCGGCCTGAACCGGCTCGGCCGGTCCGCCGAGATCACCGGGCACCTCGACCCCGAGCTGATGATCCCGGCCCCGGGCCAGGGCGCGCTCGCCGTCGAGTGCACCACCGCGAACACTGGACTGGCCGCCGCGCTGTCGGCCCTCGACCATGCCCCCACCCGGGTCGCGGTGGCCGCCGAGCGCGCCCTGCTGGGTGCCCTGGAGGCCGGCTGCTCCGCGCCGGTCGCCGCACTGGCCGGCTGGAACCACCAGACCGAACTGCGGCTGGAGGGCGTGGTCGGCACCCCCGACGGCGCCACCATGCTGAAGATGTCCGCCCACGGTCCGATCGTCCTCGACGAGACCGCCGAGCAGCAGGCGGCGGCCCTCGGCCGCGCGCTGGCCGCACGGCTGCTCGACGCGGGCGCGGCCGCCCTGATGGGGGAGCGAGCCCGATGAGCCCCACCACCGCCACCGACAGCCCGTTCCCGGCCGACAGCCCGTTCGGGGGCACGGTCCCGTCCGCCGGGCGCTGCACCTTCCTGGGCGCGGGCCCCGGCGACCCGGGCCTGCTGACCCTGCGCGCGGTCGAGGTGCTGGCCTCCGCCGACGTGCTGGTCGCCGACCCGCTGACCGCCGCCGCCGTGCGCAGCCACTGTCCCACCGGCGTGCAGGTGCACACCCCGGGCGCCGAGGGGCCGGAGTTCGACCTGGCCCACCTGGTCGCCGAGGCCGTGCGCTCCGGCAAGCACGTGGTGCGGACCGTCGACGGCGACCCGGGCCTGGACGGCTGCGCGGCCGAGGAGATGCTCGGCTGCGCCGGTGCCGGGATCGCCTTCGAGGTGATCCCGGGCGTCGCCCAGTCGGTCGGCGTGCCCGCCTACGCGGGTGTGCCGCTGCGCGGCGCGGCCGGTACCGACGTCCGCTTCGTGGAGGCCGCGGCGCTGCTGGCCGGCTCCCCGGTGGACCTGGGCGCGCCGGAGACCACCCTGGTGGTGCGCACCACCCTGGGCCAGCTGCCGGCCACCGCCAACGCGCTGGTCGCCAACGGCCGCAAGCCGGACTCGGCGCTGAGCGCCACGCTCTCCGGGACCACCACCCGTCAGCGCACCTTCACCGCGACGCTGTCCTCCATCGCGGCGGACCTCAAGGCCGCCCGGGTGCTGCCCTCCCCGGTCTCCGCCCCGGTGGACCCGGCCACCGCGGTGATAGCCGTGGTCGGTGAGCAGGTCGCCCACCGCGCCTCGCACTCCTGGTTCGAGACCAAGCCGCTGTTCGGCTGGAACGTGCTGGTGCCGCGCACCAAGGAGCAGGCGCACGGCCTCTCCGAGCAGCTGCGCTCGTACGGCGCGGTGCCGCAGGAGGTGCCGACCATCGCGGTCGAGCCGCCGCGCACCCCGCAGCAGATGGAGCGGGCGATCAAGGGCCTGGTCACCGGCCGCTACGAGTGGATCGCCTTCACCTCGGTGAACGCGGTGCGCGCGGTGCGCGAGAAGTTCGAGGAGTACGGCCTGGACGCCCGGGCGTTCGCCGGGATCAAGGTCGCGGCGGTCGGCGAGACCACCGCGCAGGCGCTGGTGGACTTCGGCGTGAAGCCGGACCTGGTGCCGTCCGGCGAGCAGTCCGCGGCCGGGCTGCTGGAGGACTGGCCGCCGTACGACCCGGTGTTCGACCCGATCGACCGGGTGCTGCTGCCGCGCGCCGACATCGCCACCGAGACCCTGGTGGCCGGCCTGGTCGAGCTGGGCTGGGAGGTCGACGACGTGACGGCGTACCGGACGGTGCGCGCCTCGCCGCCGCCGGCCGAGACCCGTGAGGCGATCAAGGGCGGCGGTTTCGACGCGGTGCTGTTCACCTCGTCCTCGACCGTGCGGAACCTGGTCGGCATCGCGGGCAAGCCGCACAACGTGACCGTCATCGCCTGCATCGGCCCGGCCACCGCCAAGACCGCCGAGGAGCACGGCCTGCGGGTCGACGTGATGGCCCCGGCGCCGTCGGCGGCCGCGCTGGCCCAGGCGCTGGCGGACTTCGGGGCCAAGCGCCGGGACACCGCGACCGCCGCGGGCGAGCCGGTGTACCGCCCCAGTGAGCGCCGTCCCGGCTCGCGCCGCAAGGCCGCGCGCTGACGTAGAGACCGGGGGCGGCCCGACCGCCGCCCTCGGCACCGCACCATCGTCCGGAGAGAGAAGCCGTGTCCGCTGAATTCCCGTACGTCCGCCCGCGCCGGCTCCGCTCGACCCCGGCGGTCCGCCGGCTGGTCGCCGAGACCCGGCTGCACCCGGCGGAACTGATCCTCCCCGCCTTCGTCCGCGAGGGCATCACCGAGCCGAAGCCGATCTCCTCGATGCCCGGCGTGGTCCAGCACACCCGGGACAGCCTGCGGAAGGCCGCGGTGGAGGCCGCCGAGGCGGGGGTGGGCGGCATCATGCTGTTCGGCCTGCCCGAGGTGAAGGACGCGGTCGGCTCCGAGGGCACCAACCCGGAGGGCATCCTCCAGCAGGCCATCCGTGACGTGGTCGCGGAGGTCGGCGACCGGCTCGTGGTCATGTCGGACCTCTGCCTGGACGAGTTCACCGACCACGGCCACTGCGGCGTGCTGGCCGGGGACGGCGGCGTGGACAACGACGCCACCCTGGCGCGCTACGCCGAGATGGCGGTGGTCCAGGCCGAGGCCGGCGTCCACATGGTCGGCCCCTCGGGCATGATGGACGGCCAGATCGCCGTGATCCGCCGGGCGCTGGACGAGGCGGGGCACCAGGGCGTGGCGATCCTCGCCTACACCGCCAAGTACGCCTCCGCGCTGTACGGCCCGTTCCGCGAGGCCGTCAACTCCTCGCTCACGGGCGACCGCAAGACCTACCAGCAGGATCCGGCGAACGCCCGCGAGGCGCTGCGCGAGCTGGAGCTGGACCTCGCCGAGGGCGCCGACATGGTGATGGTCAAGCCCGCGATGCTCTACCTGGACGTCCTGCGGCAGGTCGCCGACGCCTCCCCGGTACCGGTGTCCGCGTACCAGATCTCCGGTGAGTACGCGATGGTGGAGGCCGCCGCCGCCAACGGCTGGATCGAGCGGGAGCGCACCATCCTGGAGACCCTCACGTCGATCCGCCGGGCCGGTGCCGAGCAGATCCTCACCTACTGGGCCGTCGAGGCCGCCGCGATGCTCAAGTAGCGCACGCACGTACGCACGCCGAAGGCCGGGCCCCCGACGGGAGGGCCCGGCCTTCGTCCTTGCGTCCTACCAGTCGCCGATGTGGGCGAAGCCCCCGCCACCGCCGAAGAGGGTGGTGGAGGTCGCGCCGCCGCCGCCGAACTCACCGGCCGCGATGTTCGAGGTGTGGGCGACGCCCCCGCCCCCGCCGGCCGCGAAGACCGGGTCGGCGGAGGCGACGAACCCGCCGCCGCCGGCGACACCGACGTGCGCGGACGCCGCCGGGGCGGCGAGGCCGGCCAGCGCCAGCGCGCCGACGGTGACCAGGGTGATCTTGCCCAGCGTGCTCTTCATGGATCTGCCCTTTCTTCCGGGGCGCCCGGGGCGGGCGCCCTGCCTGTGGGGGTGTTTCCGCCCGGACGCCCGGAGGGCCCGGGGACCAGACGTCCCCGGGCCCTCCGCGTTGCGCCGTGCGGCTGGATCAGCCGATCAGGTGCGAGACACCCGCGTCGCCCGAGGACTGGGTGTTCTGACCGACGTTGCAGATCTGCTTCGGGGTGCTGTTGAGGACCGGAACCTCGATCGGCACGGCCAGGCCGAGGACGCCGACCGCCACGTTGTGGATCTCCGGCAGGCAGATGTTCGGGTTGTCCAGGGTGTGGAAGTTCGGGCTGTGGTCGCCGGCGGTGCCGGTGTGGTTGGTGCCGCCGTTGCCCTGGACCGAGACGGCCGAGCCGTCCGAGTCGGCGATGGCACCGGCCGAACCGGCGGACATCGCGATGGCGGCGGCGGCCAGACCCGCGGCGGCGAGGGACTTCTTGATCATTTCGGTGTTCCTCTCGGGGGGTGAATCGGGGAGCGATTCGAAGGGTGGTCGGTTCGGGAGGGTGACGCTGCCGGGACGGGCTGGTCAGCCGATCAGGTGCGAGATGCCCGCGTCGCCGTGGCTCTGGGTGCCCTGGCCCTGGGTGCAGTACTGCTTGCCACCGCTGTTGGCGATCGGGACCTCGATCGGGACGGCGATGCCGGCCACACCGACGGCGATGTTGTGGATCTCGGGCAGGCAGATGTTCGCGTTGTCCAGGAAGTGGAAGTTCGGGCTGTGGTCGCCGACGGTGCCGGTGAAGTTGGTGCCGCCGTTGCCCTGGAACGACCCCGCGGCGCCGTCCGCGTCGGCGATGGCCGAGGCCGGCGCGGCGGCGGCGGCCAGCGCGGCGGCGGCCAGGCCGGCGGCGGCGAAGGACTTCTGGATCATGAGGAGATCCCTCTCTGAAAGAGCTCGGTTTCCGTGCGGTTTCCGTGCGTACGACGCGTTCAACGCTCAGACCCGGTCTGCGGTCACTGACGTTCAGATCAAAGAATCACGGCACGGAAGGTTACGGGGATTTTGGAAAAGAGTCCGGGAGGCGCGGCGGTCAATGGATTCCGGTGGGATTATTAACCCGAATCGGTTAACCGGTGCCATCGGGAACGCCGGTCGCTCGTTGAGCCCGTTGCTTTCGGCCGCGCCCGCGCGGCCGCCTCCCCATTGGATCTCCCGTACGGACAGGTGGAACGGTGAAAAGCATGAGGTTCTCCAAGCGGGCCGGCGCGATGCTGCTGGCGGTCGGTGCGGGCGTGCTCGCCTCCCAGGGGGCGGCGTCCGCAGCCCCGGTCGGCCCCGATCAGGTCGGGGCGCTGGAGGACCAGCTGGCCACCCAGCAGGTCCCGGTGGACATCCCGCTGGCGCCGCTGGACAGCCGGATCTCCGGCGCCATCCCGACCTCGCTGCTGATGCCGCCGGCGCCCACCCACGCCACGGGCGACGCGCTGATCCCGGAGCGCATCGTGCCCGCGCTCGGCATCGGCAAGGTCGGCCCGACCGCCAAGGCCGAGCTGCCGCTGCCACTGCTCGACGACAGCGCCGACCTCGGTGAGCTGCTGCTGGACGCCCCCGCCGCGCCGCTGAACGCCTCCACGCCCGCGGTCGGCCTCGGCAAGCCGCTCTCGCTGGTCGAGGACGGCACCGGCCAGCTGGCCGACGGCCGGCTCAAGCTGGGCGAGCTCGACCCGAGGCTGGTGACCGGCGCCATCCAGGCCGTGCCCGGCGCCAAGGCATCCCTGGGCAACGAGGACGAGCGGATCTCGGTGACCGACTCGGTGGGCAACCTGGCCACCACCGCGACCGCCACCACCACCGGCGTCGTCGGTGAGACCGGCCTGGCCGGCCTGACGCACCTCTAGCCCGTCCGTGCGGCACGAAGCCCGGCACCCCGTCGTCGGCGGGTGCCGGGCTCTCGCGCGTGCGGCGGCGGCTCAGCCGGGCAGCGCCCCGAGCAGCCCGCCGACCAGCGGCAGGTCACGGGGACCGCCGCCGGCGCTGAGCGGGCCGGTCAGGAGGTCGGTGCCGATCGGCGCCAGGCCGGAGCCCTCCGGCTGGACGGTCGCGCCGTTGTTCAGCACATCGGCCGAGGAGTTGGCCCACGGGTCCAGCCGCAGGTCCTTGAACGGCGCGATGCCGTAGCCGATGCCGGTGGTGGCGCCGGTGAGCGCCTGGGCGAGGTCGGTCTTGGTGAGGGCGGCGCCGCCGGCGGTCGGGGCCGCGTGCGCCGCGCCCGCGCCCGCGCCGCCGAGCAGCACCGCGGCGCCCAGGGCGGCGACGAGGCCGGCCCCGCTCTTCTTCACAACCATGCGTGTTCACCTTCGGGGGAGGGGGTCCCCGGGCGACCGGAACGCGCCCGGGTACGCCGAACCGCCCCCCGGCCGGCGGGCCGGGAGGCAGTGCGGGCGGAACGCGTGCCGATCAGGATCAGCAGTCTTCCTCGTCGTGGTGCTCGTGCACCTCGTGCTCGTGCTCCTGCTTCGGGGCGTCCGCGTTGATGCAGGTGTTGCCGAACGCCGGGTTCAGCAGGCCGACGATGTTGATGGAGTTGCCGCACAGGTTGACCGGGATGTGCACCGGGATCTGGAGCTGGTTGCCGGAGATGACACCGGGGGAGTTGGCGGCGACGCCCTCGGCGCCGGCGCTGGCGGCGGCACCGCCCGCCGCACCCAGCACGAGGCCGGCGGCGGCGGCGGTGAGGACGACGGCCTTCTTCACGTTCTGCATGGGGGTTGATCTCCTCGATCACACACGGATTGAACGGGCCGCACCCCGCCCGGTGGCGGGGTGCGGCACGAGTGCGGTGGAGCCGTGGCCGCCGGCTCGGCGGCCACCGGTTCAGTCGGCGTTGATGCAGGTGTTGCCGAACGCCGGGTTCAGCAGCGCGATGATGTTGATGGTGTTGCCGCACAGGTTGATCGGCACGTGGATCGGCACCTGGAGCTGGTTGCCGGAGATGACACCGGGCGAGTTGGCGGCGACGCCCTCGGCACCGGCGCTGGCGAACGCGCCGCCGGCCGCGCCGACCACCAGGCCGGCGGTGGCGAGAGACAGGACGGCGGTCTTCTTGACGTTGCGCATGTGTTCTTCCTCCGTATTCTTCCCGACCGTCTGTGGAAATAGTCGGGAGCCGGGCGCGGGGAAATCCTGGCCCGTTGGCTTCTGGGAATGCCGTGATTGTCACTCGGGCGGCCCAGATGGCGCGTGTCGCCCATGGCTCGGGCGATGAGCGGCCGCCGCGGCACCGTGCGCCGCGAACAATTCCCGCACGGCCGGGAAGCATTCGGATCGACGCGCGACCGGGAGAATTCCGGACGGGTTTGGACCGGCGGCGGATCTCCTCGTCGTAGCGGGGCGGGTGGAGCGTGTTCCGACTGGAGAACGAGGCAGGGTGCCGGGGGAAACGGTCGGATGCGGGTGTCACCCGATTGCCGGGCCCGGGAGCGCCGTTCCTCCGGTCGGGTGACAGTGGGGGTGCCCTCGCAACCGGCCGGAGCGGGTCTCGTTGGAGATGTCGCACTCCCCGTGCATCTCTGTCGAACAGTCAGGAGGCTCCCATGAGCATCAAGAAGACGGCCGCCGTCGGCGCCGCTGTGGTCGGCATCGTCGCCGCCGGTGCCGGCACCGCGCTGGCCAGCTCCGGCGCGCAGGGCGTCGCCGCCAACTCCCCCGGTGTCGTCTCCGGCAACCAGATCCAGGTCCCGGTGCACGTCCCGGTCAACGCCTGCGGCAACACCATCAACGTCCTCATCGGCATCCTGAACCCGGCCTTCGGCAACACCTGCGTCAACGCCGGCTGACCGGCCGCCGGTCCGGCCGGTGCGAGCCGCCGCTTCCGTGCTTCCCTCCTGGGGCGCGGGGTGGCGGCTCTCGGCGTTCCCGGGGCCGCCGCCGGCCCGGTGACCTGGCCCGTCCGCCGGCGGGCTGCCCGTCCGTCCACCGAGGACGGTGTCGTAGGCTCGGCCGGCGTCGCGGTGTCGGTCGGCGCGCCGGTCACGAGTTGGCGGGGAGTACCAGAGCTGATGAGCGTGGCATCGAGCACCGGGTCGTCGGGCGGTGGCGCGAGCGTGCCCCCGTCCGACGCCGCCGCGCCGCGGCGGGACCGACCGGCGGCGGAGGGCCCGGAGGCGGCGGAGGCCCGCGTCCCCGGCCGGTTCGGCGCCGCGGTCGACCGCTACGCGCCCGCGCTCGGCGCGTACGCGGTGGTCAAGGCGACCGGCCTGGCCGTCTTCCTCCTCCTGCTCTCGCACACCGAGGACTTCCTGAGGAAGGACCCCGGGCGCGGCGGCGGCGCCCAGCCTTGGGACGTGCTCGGCACCTGGGACGGCATCTGGTACCAGCGGATCGCCGAGAACGGCTACGACCCGCAGCTGATCCCGCTGCACGGCTACCCGCTGGCCACCTACTACGAGAACTCCTCCGCGTTCTTCCCGCTCTACCCGTGGCTGATGAGGGCGGTCGGGGCGGTCACCGGGCTCGGCCCGTACGGCTCGGGCATCGTCGTCTCGGTGCTCGCCTCCTTCGTCGCCGCGGCCGGGATCTTCGCGGTCGCCGACCGGCTCGGCGGCTTCCGGGCCGGTGTGATCGCGGCGGTGGTCTGGGGCCTGTTCCCGGGCTCGGGCGTGGAGTGGGCGGTCTACTCGGACTCGCTGTTCGTCGCCCTGTCGGCCTGGGCCTGCTACTGCGTGATGGCTCGCCACTGGCTCACCGCCGGGGTGCTCGCCCTGGTGGCCGGCCTCAACCGGCCGACCGCGGCCGCGCTGATCGCCGCCGTCTCGATCTCCGCGCTGGTGGCGCTGGTGCGGCGCACCGACGGGGTGGCCCGCCCGCTGACCGCGATGCTGATCACCCCGTGGGGCCTGTTCGGCTACATCGCCTGGGTCGGCTACCGGATGGGCGACTGGACCGGCTACTTCAAGCTCCAGCGCGGCGCCTGGAACCGCTACTTCGACTGGGGCGCGTCCACCGTCCGCAGCACCCTGGACACGGTCACCGGGCACTGGTCGTTCTGGCAGTCCAACCCGGCGCCGGACCTCATCGCGGTGGGCCTGCTGATCACCCTGCCCGGGCTGCTGGTGCTGCTGCTGCGGCTGCGGCCGCCGCTGGTCCTGGTGCTCTACACCCTGCTGACGGTCGTCATGGCGCTGGGCAGCAACCAGATCTACGGCAACATCTCGCGCTACCTGCTGCCGGCCTTCCCGCTGTTCATCGGCCTGGCGGTGGCGCTGCGCAGGCTGCGGCCGGCGACGCTGGGCGGCCTGGTCGCGGTGCCCGCGGCGGCGGCCGGCTGGTACGCGGGGTACGCGCTCTTCGAGCTCGGCATCCCCTGACCGGGGCCCCCGGAGGGCCGCGTAACCTCGACGGCATGACGACCAGCCGCACGCCGCCCGTGCGTCAGACCAGCGACCTCTCCGGTCTGCTCGACCACGCCAGCCACGTCCTGGCGACCCGGATGGCGGCGGCGTTCACCGAGCTCGGCGTCACCCCGCGCGCCTACTGCGTGCTCTTCCACGCGCTGGCGGCCGAGCGCACCCAGAGCCGGCTGGCCGAGCTGGCCGACCTCGACAAGACCACCATGGTGGTGACCGTCGACGAGCTGGAGCGGGCCGGGCTGGCCGAGCGCCGCCCGGCCGAGGCCGACCGGCGGGCCCGGATCGTGCGGGTCACCGAGGCGGGCGAGCGGGCCGTCGAGCGGGGAACCGCGATCGCCGACCGGGTGCACCGGGAGGTGCTGGACTCGCTGCCGGGGGACGAGCGCACGGTCCTCGTCGCGGCGCTGACCCGCCTGGTGGGCGGGGGAGGGGCGTTGGCCGAACCGGTCGGGGGCGACCGGACGGTGCGCCGCGCGCGCCGCGCCCGTGGCTGAGGCCCGGGCGCGGCGGTAGTCGGTTTCCGGTCGGCTTGTATGCTCCACCTGGCGCCAGGGGGGACGTCCTGGCCGCTGATCGTTCGATGGCACAGCCGTGAAGAGGTGCGGGGATGTCGGGTCGCCGAGACAGGAGTCAGCCCAACGTGGCCCAGCCGCGTCCGGGGGGCTCGACCGGCTCGGCGGGTTCCACCGGCTCCCGGAGCGGCTCACCGGGCACCGGATCGGGCGGCAGCGCATCGGGCGGCACCGTCCCGGCGCCCCGGCCGGGCGGCCGGGCCGAGGCCAGGCGGGCGGCGCAGTCGAAGGGCCGCGGCGGGCAGGGCGGTGACGGCGGGTCGAACGGCCAGGGCCACCGCCGCTCGGGCGGGCGCGGCAAGAAACCCGAACGCAGCGTCAAGAAGATCGTCGGCTGGACGGCGGTCGGCGCGCTGGTGCTGATAGCCGGTACCGGTGGCGCGATCTACTTCAAGCTCAACGGCAACATCAAGACCATCGACTCGGACGCGCTCAGCAAGGACCGCCCGCCGGAGGCGCAGGCCGACGCCAACGGCAACAAGCCGGTGAACATCCTGCTGATCGGCTCCGACAGCCGCGGCGGCAGCAACTCCGACCTCGGCGGCGGCGACACCGAGGGCGCCCGCTCGGACACCACGATCCTGTTGCACGTCTACGCCGACCACAAGAACGCCATCGGTGTCTCGATCCCGCGCAACACCCTGGTCACCATTCCGCCGTGCAAGCTCCCGAACGGGAAGTGGACCAAGGAACAAAAGGGCAAGGACGTCCTGTTCAACGCCGCCTTCACGGTGGGCGGCACGGCGGAGGGCAACCCCGCCTGCACCCAGAACACCGTGGAGAAGCTCACCGGCGTCTACATCAACCACACCATCGTGGTCGACTTCCAGGGCTTCGCGGCGATGACCAAGGCCGTCGGCGGCGTCGAGGTCTGCCTGCCCAAGGACATTTACGAGAAGGACCTCAACGAGAAGCTGCCCTCCAAGGGCGCGCTGGTCCTGAAGAAGGGCCCGCAGAAGGTGGAGGGCCAGCCGGCGCTCGACTACGTCCGGCTGCGGCACGGCATCGGCGACGGCTCCGACATCGGCCGGATGAAGCGTCAGCAGGCCTTCATGAGCTCGATGATCAGTACGGTGAAGAAGAAGGGCCTGGAGCCCACCACCCTGCTGCCGCTGGCCGACGCCGCCACCAAGTCGCTGCGCGTCGACGAGGGGCTCAACACCGTCGACAAGCTGATGTCCTTCGCCCTGTCGCTGAAGAACATCGACCTGCACGACCTCAAGTTCGTGACCCCGCCGTGGCGTTACAACGAGGCCAACCTCGACCTGGTGAAGCCGGACGTGGACCGGCTCTGGGAGGCGATCCGCGCCGACCGCACCCTGGACGGCAAGGACGCCACCGGCCAGCAGCCCGACGCGCCCGCCACCCCGGCGCCCCCGGCCACCCCGGAGGCCCCGCCGACCACCACCGCGCCGCCCGCGCACACCGCCCCGGCGGCGCCGGTCAAGGTCGCGGTCTACAACGGAACGACCGTCAACGGCCTGGGCGCCAAGGCGGGCGAGGCGCTCAAGGCGGCGCAGTTCACCGTCACCGGCGTCAACCAGGCGAAGTCCACCAACAAGGCCACCACCACCATCGAGTACGGCGCCGGGCAGAAGGCCAACGCCGAGAAGGTCGCCGCGCTGTTCCCCGGCGCCACCCTGACCCCCACCTCGGCGGCCGGCATCAGCGTCGTCCTCGGCAAGGACTACGCCGACGCCAACGGCGGTGCCGGCGCCGCGGCCGGAGCGACCACCCCGACGGCCCCGGCGGCACCCGCCCCGCTGCCCCCCTCGGTCACCGACGAGGCCCGCTCGGCGGACGACGACATCTGCGCCAACACGACCTACGGCTCCGGCGGCTGACCGCCCGGCACCCCGCCGGCGAAAGCCGGCGAGCGGGCCCCCGGCACACCGCCGGGGGCCCGCTCGCACCCGCCTCGGATCAGGGCCAGACCAGGCAGTACAGCTGGTGGCCGGCCTCGTGCAGGCGGTTGGCGAAGTCCTGCCACTCGTGCAGCATGCTGTAGATCACGAAGGCGTCGCGCGGGCCCCGGCGGTCGGGGACGGTGGACCAGATGAAGGCGGCGGCGCCGAGTTCGGTCTCGTCCGCCTTGCGCAGCGGTTCGACGACGTTCTGCGGCAGCTGGACGACGGCGTAGTCCGGATGCAGCACGACGAGTTCCAGCGGCGGCACCTGGTGCAGCGGCACGCCCTGGATGCCGGTGAGGACCATCGCGCTCATGGTCTCCGGTTTGATCTTGGTGGAGAGGTGGCCGTTGGGGGAGCCACTGGTCTCCATCAGGTCGCCGAGCCGGCCGAGCGAGCCGAGCTCGCCCGCGTCCAGCCCGAGCCCGCCCGGCCCGAGCGCGGTCGGGACCCGGGCCGCGGTCGCCCGGTCGGGTGCGCCGAAGTACTTGTACGTCACCCCCACGCGTCCCTCACCCCGCCTCTCACGGCCGCCCCGGCCGCTCCGCCCGGTTCCCGCTCCCTTACCCCCGCGTGCGGCCCCGGCGGGCCGGCGGGGGCCACCCGCGGCCTCGTCGTGGCCGTCCTGCGCCTCGGACACTCGGACCATCCTCACCGGAATTCGCCGGAATCGACAGACCCCCGCACGTCCGGTGTCCCTCCGGACGTGCTCCTTACCCGTCATGCGCCGCCGTACCCAGTCGCGGTACGCGGCAGTCCTCTCCACACCCCTGCATCGACCCGGAGCGCCCTCCCGTCCTCGCGGCCGGGGGGACTCCGGAGACACTCCGGGTACATAGTCTGACTGGTCCGGGCAGCCGGTGCAGTCAGGGGCCCCGTTGTATGGATAACCGTACAGATTCGGGCGCCAGGATCATCGTTCCAGATGATGAGGTCCGACATGCAGAGGTGAAGGACACGATTTGAGACCATGTCTCCCGTGAGCTATCCCTACGAAGCACCCCAGTCCCAGTCGCTCTTCGACCGCGCGTCCGTCGTGACCCCCGGTGGGGTCAACTCGCCGGTGCGTGCCTTCCGCGCCGTCGGCGGTACGCCGCGCTTCATGGTGTCCGGCACCGGCCCCTACCTGACCGACGCCGACGGCCGTGAGTACGTCGACCTGGTCTGCTCGTGGGGACCGATGATCCTCGGCCACGCGCACCCGGCCGTGCTCGACGCCGTGCGGGACGCGGTGGCCCGCGGCACCTCCTTCGGCACCCCGGGCCAGGGCGAGGTCGAGCTGGCCGAGGAGATCGTCGCCCGGGTCGCCCCGGTCGAGCAGGTCCGCCTGGTCTCCTCGGGCACCGAGGCCACCATGTCGGCGATCCGGCTGGCCCGCGGCTTCACCGGCCGCGCGAAGGTCGTCAAGTTCGCCGGCTGCTACCACGGCCATGTGGACGCGCTGCTGGCCGCCGCCGGTTCCGGAGTCGCCACGTTCGGCCTACCGGACACCCCCGGCGTCACCGGCGCTCAGGCCGGCGACACCATCGTGCTGCCCTACAACGACCTCGCCGCCGTCGAGGAGGCCTTCCGGGCCCACCCCGGCGAGATCGCCTGCGTGATCACCGAGGCCTCGCCCGGCAACATGGGCGTCGTCCCGCCGCTGCCCGGCTTCAACGGCGGCCTGGCCCGGCTCTGCCGGGAGAACGGCGCGCTGTTCATCTCCGACGAGGTGATGACCGGCTTCCGCGTCTCCAAGGCCGGCTGGTACGGCCTGGAGGCGGCGAACGAGGGCTGGGCGCCCGACCTGCTGACCTTCGGCAAGGTCATGGGCGGCGGCTTCCCGGCCGCGGCCTTCGGCGGCCGTGCCGACGTGATGGCCCACCTCGCCCCGGCCGGCCCGGTCTACCAGGCGGGCACCCTGTCCGGGAACCCGATCGCCACCGCGGCCGGCCTGGCCCAGCTGCGCGGCTGCACCGACGAGGTCTACGCGACCGTCGACCGGGTCGCCGGCGAGGTCTCCGGCCTGGTCTCCGCGGCGCTCGCCAAGGAGGGCGTGGCGCACCGGCTGCAGACCGCCGGGAACATGTTCTCGGTGTTCTTCACCGAGGACGCCGTGACGAACTACGCCGAGGCGAAGACCCAGGAGGCGTTCCGCTTCACCGCGTTCTTCCACGCGATGCTCGCCGAGGGCGTCTACCTGCCGCCGTCCGCCTTCGAGTCCTGGTTCGTGTCCGCCGCGCACGACGAGCGGGCGCTGGAGCGGATCGCCGCCGCCCTGCCCGCCGCCGCCCGGGCCGCCGCCGAAGCCACCGCCTGAAGGGGTACCGAGAAGTGAGCGCCAAGGACATCACCGTCGTCCACCTGATGCGGCACGGCGAGGTGCACAACCCGGAGGGCGTCCTGTACGGGCGCCTGCCGGGCTACCGGCTGTCCGAGCTCGGCCGCGAGATGGCCGAGCGGGTCGCCGAGGACCTGGCCGGGCGGGACATCACCCATGTGGTGGCGTCCCCGCTGGAGCGGGCGCAGGAGACCGCCGCGCCGATCGCCAAGTCGCACGGACTGGACGTCGCGGCGGACGGGCGGCTGATCGAGGCGGAGAACGTCTTCGAGGGCAAGACCTTCGGGGTCGGCGACGGCTCGCTGCGCAACCCGTCCTACTGGAAGTACCTGACCAACCCGTTCAAGCCCTCCTGGGGCGAGCCGTACCTGGAGCAGGCGGTGCGGATGATGGGCGCGCTGGCCGCGGCCAGGGACGCGGCGCGCGGGCACGAGGCGGTCTGCGTCAGCCACCAGCTGCCGATCTGGATCGTCCGCTCCTTCGTGGAGCGCCGCCGGCTCTGGCACGACCCGCGCAACCGGCAGTGCTCGCTGGCCTCGCTGACCAGCTTCACCTACGAGGGGGACCGGATCGTCTCGGTCGGCTACCGCGAGCCGGCCCGTGACCTGCTGCCGGCCCACCTGGTCGGCAAGGGCGGCAAGAGCAAGCCGGTGGGCAAGAGCTTCGGCGCCTGACAGCCGGCCGGGAGCGGCCGCGGGCCGCCCGGAATCCGGGTACGCCGAGGAGACCCGGACGTGCGGAACGGTGCCAATGGTTCCCGATCCGGTGTAAGAGCCGTGTGAGTAAGAGCTGCGTCACACTCCCGCGACACCGGCTCAGGTGGTCCCGTCGCAGGTCAGAGGGGGTCCGGCAGACAAGGCCGGACCCCCCGGGGCCCGCCCGCGACTCCATGCGAAACTTTTCACATGTCTGGCATGACGCGCCCCCGTCCCCGTCTCGCCGCCGCCGCGGTCACCGCCGCCGCTGCCGCGCTGGTCCTCACCGGTTGCAGCTCCTCCGGCTCCTCGGCCAGTGGCGACGGACAGATCGGGTTCGTCACCGTGAAGGGCAGCAACATCTCGACCGCCGCCGCCGGAAAGCGCCAGGACGCGCCGGACATCGGCGGCAACACCCTGGAGGGCACCCCGGCCAAGCTCTCCGACTACCGGGGCAAGGTCGTCGTGCTGAACGTCTGGGGCTCCTGGTGCAGCCCGTGCCGCTCGGAGGCCGACGACCTCCAGCGGGTCTGGGAGAAGTACAAGGACCAGGGCGTGCAGTTCCTCGGGATCAACACCCGGGACACCGAGATCAAGAACGCCGTCCGCTTCGAGCAGGAGAAGGGCGTCACCTTCCCCAGCATCTACGACCCGGCCGGCGCGGAGCTGCTCAAGTTCCCCAAGGGCAGCCTCAACCCGCAGTCGATCCCGACCACCCTGGTGGTCGACCGGGACGGCAGGCTGGCCGCCCGCGCCGTCGGCGGCCAGACCGACGACGCCCTGGAGTCGATGCTCCAGCCGGTGCTGGCGGAGCAGCAGCGGTGAGCGCGGCGCTCCAGCTCGCCGACAACATCGGGACCATCCAGAGCGGGGCGCTGCTGGTGGCGGCGCCGATCGCGCTGGCGGCGGGACTGGTGTCGTTCTTCTCGCCGTGCGTGCTGCCGCTCGTCCCCGGCTACCTCTCCTACGTGACCGGCTTCTCCGCCGCCGACCTCGCGGACGCGCGCGGGGCCCGGCGCGGCCGGATGCTGGCCGGCGCGGCGCTGTTCATCCTCGGCTTCACCGCCGTGTTCGTCTCCAGCGGCGCGCTGTTCGGCCAGTTCGGGGACACGCTCAAGGAGCACCAGGCGGTCATCAGCAAGGTGCTCGGGGCGCTCACGATCGTGATGGGCCTGGCGTTCATGGGCGTGGTGCCCGGTCTGAGCATGCGCGAGGTGCGCACCCACCGCCGCCCGGTGATCGGCCTGCTCGGCGCGCCGCTGCTCGGCGTGGTCTTCGGGGTGGGCTGGACGCCGTGCATGGGCCCGACCCTGGCGACCGTCACCAACCTCGCGCTCAACCAGGCCGACGCCCAGCGCGGTGCGCTGCTGATGTTCTTCTACTGCATGGGCCTCGGCGTACCGTTCGTCGTGGCCGCGGTGGCCTTCCGCCGGGCGCTGGGCGCCTTCGGCTGGGTCAAGCGGCACTATCCGCTCGTCATGCGGATCGGCGGCGGCATGCTCGTCGTGGTCGGTCTGCTGCTGGTCACCGGGGTCTGGGACTCCATGGTGAGTGACCTGCAGAACCAGTTCGCCGACTTCCAGATCGGAATCTGACCCGTGACCAACTCCACGACCGATCGCGAGCGGCACGCGGCCGCCCCGCAGGGCGCGGACGACGACGCGGCCGAGCGGCTCACCACCGCCCCGGCCGAGTCCGACGGCCCGACCGGCATCGGCGTGCTCGGCTGGCTGCGCTGGATGTGGCGCCAGCTGACCTCGATGCGGGTCGCGCTGATCCTGCTGTTCCTGCTCTCGCTGGCGGCCATCCCCGGCTCGCTGATCCCGCAGAACGGCCAGAACCAGTTCAAGGTCGAGACCTGGAAGGCGCAGCACACCACGGTCGCGCCGATCTACGAGAAGCTCCAGCTGTTCGACGTCTACAGCTCGGTCTGGTTCTCGGCGATCTACATCCTGCTGTTCGTCTCGCTGGCCGGCTGCATCGTGCCGCGCACCTGGCAGTTCGTCGGGGTGCTGCGCTCCCGGCCGCCGGCGGCGCCGCGCAACCTGACCCGGATGCCGGTGTACGCGGCCTGGCGGACCGACGCGGACGCCGCGGCCGTCGGCACGGCCGCCCACCGGCTGCTGCGCGGGCGGCGGTTCCGGGCGCACCTGGACGGCGGCGCGGTGGCGGCCGAGAAGGGCTACCTGCGCGAGGTCGGCAACCTGGTCTTCCACCTGTCGCTGTTCGCGCTGCTCGGCGGCTTCGCCTGGGCGAGCCTGGCCAGCGGCACCGGCGGCAAGCTGCTGGTCGAGGGCGAGGGCTACTCCAACACCATCACGCAGCTGGACGACTTCACCGGGACCCGCTTCTACGGCAGCGACGACCTCGACCCGTTCTACGTGAAGCTGAACGACTTCCGCTCGAAGTTCCAGACCAACGGCTCCCAGATCGGCAGCGCGCGGGAGTTCACCGCCGGGGTCGAGTACTACGAGGGCAGCGACCCGGCGAAGCTCAAGCAGGGCAAGATCGAGGTCAACCACCCGCTGGAGATCGGCGGCAGCAAGTTCTTCCTGATCGGCCACGGCTACGCCCCGGTGATCACGGTCCGCAACGCCGCGGACGAGGTCGTCTACACCGGCGCCACCCCGTTCCTGCCGCAGGACGGCAACCTGACCTCCACCGGCGTCATCAAGGTCTCCGACTACGGCGAGAAGGACGGGAAGAAGACCCAGCTGGGCCTCTCCGGCTTCTTCCTGCCGACCGCCCCGACGGCGTTCGACCAGAACACCGGCCCGCGCTCGCTGTTCCCCGGTGACGCCGCCCCCGTGCTGGTGCTCAACGCCTACGCGGGCGACCTGGGCACCGACTCCGGCCTGCCGCAGAACATCTACCAGCTCAACACCAAGAACCTGACCCAGCTCCAGCGGGACGGCGAGCCGGCCAGGGCCAAGCTGGAGCCGGGCCAGGCCTGGAAGCTTCCGGACGGCTACGGCTCGGTCACCTTCGAGGGCTACAAGCAGTGGGCGAGCTTCAACGTCTCGCACCGTCCGGGCAACGGCATCGCCCTGGTCGGCGCGGTGGCGGCGATCGCCGGCCTGATCGGCTCGCTGTTCATCCAGCGCCGCCGGATCTGGGTGCGGGCGGTGGCCCTGCCGGACGGCGGGACGCTGGTCGAGCTGGCCGGGCTGGGCCGCAGCGAGTCGGCGAAGATCGCCGAGGAGCTGGCCGCGCTCGCGGTGGACCTCCAGGACGACGCCCCGGCGCTCGACGACGAGCCCGCCGAGGGCGGCGCCACCGGGGCCGACGAGGCCCCGGAATCCGAAGAATCCGCAGTCCCCGCCGACCAGAACTCCAAGGAGTAGACGGTGCACCTCGCCTCGTCGGTCGACCCGCAGCTGGCCGACCTGTCCAACAAGCTGATCTATTCGGCGATGGCGGTCTATCTGATCGCCATGTTCGCCTACATGTTCGAGTGGACCTTCGGTGCCAAGGGCGCCGTCGCCGTCCGCTCCATCGAACAGGCCGGCCTGGCCGAGACCGTCGCGGACGCCGACGCCAAGGCCAAGGGCGCCAAGAAGGTCACCGTCACCGTCGCCTCCGCGGGCGGCGGCACCACCACGCTGACCCGCACCGCGCTGGCCGGCGAGGGCGCCACGGTGGTGACCAGCGGGCGCGGCGACGACGAGGTCGACGGCCCCGGCGCGGCCGGCACCAGCGAGAAGGCCGACCTGGCCGGCCGGATCGCGGTCTCGCTCACCATCCTCGGCCTGCTGCTGCACATCGGCGGCGTCATCACCCGCGGCCTCTCGGTCTCCCGCTGGCCGTGGGGCAACATGTACGAGTTCTCCTGCGCCTTCGCGCTCGCCATGGCGGTGGCCTTCGTCGGCCTGCTGATCGCGAAGAAGCCGGTCCGCTGGCTCGGCCTGCCGGTCACCCTGGCGGTGGTGCTCACCCTCGGCATCGCGACCGAGGTGCTCTACACCGAGTCCGAGCAGCTCGTCCCGGCGCTGCACTCGTACTGGCTGGCGATCCACGTCTCCACCGCGATCGTCTGCGGCGGCGCCTTCTACGCGGCGTTCGTCACGACGCTGCTGTACCTGGGCAAGGACTCCTTCGACAAGCGGATGGCGGCCGGCCTGACCAGGGGCCCGCTCGGCACCTCGGCGTCGATCTGGCGCCGGCTGCCCGCCGCGTCGACCCTGGACAAGCTGTCCTACCGGATCAACGCCCTGGTCTTCCCGCTGTGGACGTTCACCATCATCGCGGGCGCGATCTGGGCCGAGGCCGCCTGGGGCAAGTACTGGGAGTGGGACCCGAAGGAGACCTGGTCGTTCATCACCTGGGTCGCCTACGCGTGCTACCTGCACGCCCGCGCCACCGCCGGCTGGAAGGGCCGCAAGGCCGCCTACCTGGCGCTCGCCGCCTTCGCCTGCTGGCTGTTCAACTACTACGGCGTGAACATCTTCGTCACCGGCAAGCACTCCTACGCGGGGATTTGACCGGGACCGGAAACCACCCACCGGCCCGGCACTCCGAAGGAGGAAGCCGGGCCGAGGTGCGACAGGGGTAGTTCGTGCCGGCCCGCCCGGTCCGGCACGGGGAGGAACTGAGGAGGAAATCGCGCGATGGAGTGCGACGAGGTCATGCTGACCGTCCGAATCACCGCCGCCGAGCAACTGCTGCTCCGCCGGCTCGCCCAGGGACACCGCAGTGACGTGTCCGAGGTGGTGGCCGACGGACTGCTGGACATCATCCCCACGCTGAGCTCGCCGGCCGACGCCTACCGGCTGCTGGGCGCCCTCGCGGCCCCCGCGCCGTGCGCGCTGACCGTCTGGCTGCCGACGCCGCTGGCCGACCTGCTGGTGCCGGGAGCGGCCCGGATCGCCCAGCTGACACAGGTGCGGATCGGCTCGGCCAGCGCGATGCTGGGCGCCGCGCTGCGGCTGTGGCTGGCCCAGGATCCGGGGCGGCTGGCGGAGAACCTCTCCGTGATGCACGCCGGACGGCCGTCCGCGCTGGTGGCCGCCTGACGGGTTCAGCTGGCGAGCGGCAGGCCGCGGCGGGCCGGGACGGGCGCGGCCTGGGCCGGCCCGCCGTCGGCCGGTCCGGTGAGCAGCCGGGCCTCGGCCACCGTCCGGCCCTCCTGCACCAGCAGGACCCGCAGCGGCGTCCGGCGTCCGCTGCCGCCGCTTGTCTCCTGCCCGCCCTCCCGGACGGCCCGCACCACACAGGGGCGGTCCGGCGCGATCGGGTCGTGGAACGACGTGAGCAGCTCCAGCGGCACCACCCGGTCCGGGTGGTGCAGCCGCTGGGCGGCCTGCCGGGCGGCCTCCAGGACGAGCATCCCGGGCAGGTGGCCGGGCGCCGGGTCCATCGGGTCGAACAGCACCGGGTGGCGGGCGTCCGCGTGCAGCAGCCAGCTGCCGGGCAGCAGCGCGGGGCCGAGCACGACGTCGGCGGCCTGCTGGCGGCCCACCAGTTCCGGGGCGATCGCCTGGCCCGGGAGCCGTGGCGGGGCGGTGGCCGGGCCCGGGCCGCGCAGCCGGTCGTAGGCGGCGGGGGAGAGGATCCGCAGCCCGCCGAAGCCGCGGGCGACCGGGTGGCCGTCGCGCTCGACCTCGGCGTGCACCCGTAGCGCGGCCAGCCGGCCGTGCCGCATCCGGACGTCGTGGCAGGTGATCCGGAGCATCAGCTCGGTGGGGGCGGCGGTGACCGCGAGACCTTCCAGGCCGGCCGGGCCGAGGGTGTAGCCGAGCTCGTCGAGCACCGCGTGGTGGTCGTGCGGGACGCCGAATCCGGCGTGGCCGACCAGCAGGGCGGCCTGACGGACCGTTTCGGCCATCAGCACCGGGTCGTGGTGACGGTCGCCGGGCAGCCGGTAGAAGCCGTGCAGCCGCGGCCACTGGGCGCCGAGCAGGAAGTCGTACGGACCGGTGGCCTGCCAGCCGGTGATCAGCACCTCGGCGACCGAGGAGCGGCGCACCAGGGTGCGCGAGACGGTCCGTTCGTGGAAGTCGTAGCGGCCCGGACCCGCGTGAACGGGGCCGGGGTGGGGATACGGGGCGTCGCCGTCCATCGCGGTGAACACTGGCATGACGGGCCCCACTCCCGGGTGTCGGTCGGCCGGCCGTGTGGGCGGCCCTGTCAAAACATACAGGCCACCCGGTTTCTGCTCCCCCTGCGGGGGCGACGCCGGTGCGCACCCGCTGTGTCCACGGTACCCGCGCTCCGGCCTGCGGCAACGTCCGGCCGGCCCGCTCCGGCCGGTGAGCGGCGGGCAGTTCCCCCCTGGACGGCGGGGGCCGGACAGGGGCTAGATTAGATACCAACCATGCGGTTTCGGGCGGTCGCGGCGCGCCACCGACGGTCCGCAGACGGGGCACCGCGGAACCGACGGCGGCGCCGTGACAGCAACCGGGCGGGCCGCAGCCCGCCGCGGCCGGGGCCGGAGGGGCCGAGTGGCTAAGCAGGAACGGGCGGGGCGAACCAGGCAGGCCGTGCTGCTCGCCGCGGCGGACACCTTCGCGGACGCGGGCTTCGAGTCGGCCAGCCTGGTCGACATCAGCCGCCGGGCGGGCGTCAGCAAGGGCGCGCTCTACTTCCACTTCGTCTCCAAGCAGGCGCTGGCGGACGGGGTCCGCACCGAGGCCGCCGACACCATCGGCCTGGCGGTGCTGCGCGCGCTGCGCGGCGGCGGGCCGGCCGTCCAGGAACTCGTCGACCTCACCCATGAACTGGCCCGGCTGCTGCGGGAGGACGTGGTGGTCCGGGCCGGCGTGCTGCTCGGCCTCGGCGGCCGGCCGGCGGGCTGCGGCTCCGGTGCGGTGGTGGCACCGGCCGGCTCACCGCCGGAGCCCTCGGCGGACGCCTGGCGGAGCCTCACCGCCGTCTTCCACGTCCTGCTCGACCGGGCCTCGGCCGCCGGGGACCTGCGCCCCGGGCTGGACCGCGCCCAGACGGCGGGACTGCTCACCACCCTGGCGGCCGGCCTGGTCCTGTTCGCCGCCGAGTCCACCGGCCGGCTCGCCCCCGCCGCGATCAGCGGCCTCTGGTCGGCCGCCCTGCCGTCCCTCGTCCCGGCCGACCGCCTGACGGACTACCGGATCTAGGGCGATCTAGGGCCCGTCTTCGAACGCCCGCCTGCCGGGCGACGCGACCCCGGCCTTCGGCCGGGAGGTGCCCCCACCTCCGCCTTGCGATGCGCGCACCCGGACGCCGCCCGGCCCGCCCTGCGGGCGGACGAGGGGGGTCCGAAGACGGGCCCTGGCCGCCGCGGGCTGAACCTAGGCGAGTGGGCGGCTGATGGCCCAGGCGGTGTTCAGGCGGGAGAGCGTGCCCGGCTCGACCAGGCCGGGCAGCAGGAGCGCCCAGAGGTCGGCCATCCGCTGCAACAGGTCCCTGCGGTCCGTCAGCACCTGGGAGCTGAGCTGGATGCCGGTCACCGCGCCGGTGATCACCCCGGCGGCGGTCGCCGGCCGCACCCCCGGGTGCAGCTCGCCGGCCTCCCGCGCCTGCTCCAGCAGCTCGCGCGCCGCGTCCGTCCAGCCCTGGTAGGCGCCGATCTGCGGCTGGGTGAAGCTGCCGTGCTCGATGGTCAGCCGGATCGCGCCGCGCAGCAGCGGGTCGTCCAGCAGGGCGTGCGCGAAGGCGTAGCCGAGGTCGATGACGGTCTGCATCGGGCTGCCGGAGGAGGGCTGCCAGGTGGCCAGCCAGCCGCCCTGGCTCTCGATCACGGCGAGCGCCAGTTCCTCCTTCGACGGGAAGTGGAAGTAGAGCGCGCCCTTGGTGACGCCGGCCCGTTCCAGGATCTCGGCCATGGTGGCGCCCGCGTAGCCGCGTTCGTCGAACACCTCGGCCGCGGCGCGCAGCACCGTCTGGCGGGTCGCCAGCGCCCGGGCCTGCCTGGCCATCGCAGCCTCCCTGATCTCTGTCGTCGGCAGCGGCTGGATCTTACGGGGGCGGGCCGGGCGGCTGCCTCAGTACCGTGCGGTAGCGATCCTTTCGAGCCGTTCCGGGCGCCGGCGCGCGCCGGTCGCGGGCGTCCGCCGCCGGGTGGAACGCCGCCGGCCGGCCACCCGCGCACAGCGGGTGGCCGGCCGGCGGTCGGACGGGTGTCCGGGCCCTGGGTCGGACCGTCAGGCGGCCCACTGCCAGCTGACCGGCGAGTAGTACGCCGGGCGGCGCTCCAGGCGCTGCCAGTTGGCGATCGGCTCGACCGGCGAGGCGGCGGCCGCCACCTGCTGGGCGGCCGCGGCGCGGGCCATCAGCACGGCGGTCAGGGCGGCGAGCTCCTCGTCGGTGAGCGAGCCGCGGACGATGCGGACGAGTGGTTCGGCGGAAGCGGTCATGGTCCGGTTCTCTCCCGGCGGATGGTGGTGAGTGGTCGTCGTCGGCGTGCCCGGCGGTGCTGCGCCCGGCCGGGGCGGCGCTGCCGCTACATCGGCGGGTTGCCGTGCTTGCGGCTCGGCAGGTCCGCGTGCTTGGTGCGCAGCATGGCCAGCGAGGACGCCAGGACCTGGCGGGTCTCGGCGGGGTCGATGACGTCGTCCACGAGGCCGCGCTCGGCCGCGTAGTACGGGTGCATCAGTTCGCTCTTGTATTCCTTGATCTTCTGGTTGCGCATCGCGTCCGGGTCGTCGGCGGCGTTGATGTCCCGGCGGAAGATGACGTTGGCGGCGCCCTCGGCGCCCATCACGGCGATCTCGTTGGTCGGCCAGGCGAACGAGAGGTCGGCGCCGATCGAGCGCGAGTCCATCACGATGTAGGCGCCGCCGTAGGCCTTGCGCAGGATCAGCTGGATCCGCGGCACGGTCGCGTTGCAGTAGGCGTAGAGGAGCTTCGCGCCGTGCCGGATGATGCCGTCGTGCTCCTGGTCGACGCCGGGCAGGAAGCCGGGGACGTCGAGCATGGTGACCAGCGGGATGTTGAAGGCGTCGCACATCTGGACGAAGCGCGCGGCCTTCTCGCTGGCGTTGATGTCCAGGACGCCGGCCAGCGACTGCGGCTGGTTGGCGATGATGCCGGTGACGTGGCCGTCGATCCGGGCGAGCACGCAGAGCACGTTGGTGGCCCAGCGCTCGTGGACCTCCAGGTACTCGCCGTGGTCGACGATCTCCTCGATGACCTTGCGCATGTCGTACGGCCGGTTGCCGTCGGCCGGCACCAGGTCCAGCAGCGACTCGTTGCGGCGGTCCACCGGGTCGTCGTTGACGGCGGCCGGCGGCATCTCGCGGTTGTTCTGCGGCAGCAGCGAGAGGAGGTAGCGGACCTCCTCGATGCAGGACTGCTCGTCGTCGTAGACGAAGTGCGAGACGCCGGAGACCCCGGCGTGCACGTCGGCGCCGCCGAGCCCGTTCTGGCTGATCTTCTCGCCGGTGACGGCCTGGACGACGTCCGGGCCGGTGATGAACATCTGCGAGGTCTCGCGGACCATGAAGACGAAGTCGGTAAGGGCCGGCGAGTAGGCCGCGCCGCCGGCGCACGGGCCGAGCATCACGGAGATCTGCGGGATGACGCCGGAGGCCCTGGTGTTGCGCTGGAAGATGCCGCCGTAGCCGGCCAGCGCGGTGACGCCCTCCTGGATGCGGGCGCCGGCGCCGTCGTTCAGGGAGACCAGCGGGGCGCCGGCCGCGATGGCCATGTCCATGATCTTGTGGATCTTCTGGGCGTGGGCCTCGCCGAGCGCGCCGCCGAAGATCCGGAAGTCGTGGGCGTAGGTGAAGACCGTCCGGCCGTGCACGGTGCCCCAGCCGACGACGACGCCGTCGGTGTGCGGCTTCTTCGCCTCCAGGCCGAAGCCCTGGGCGCGGTGCCGGCGCAGCGGCTCGACCTCGTGGAACGAACCCTCGTCGAGCAGCAGGTCGATGCGCTCGCGGGCGGTCAGCTTGCCCTTGGCGTGCTGGGCCTCGGTGGCCTTCTCGCTCGGACCGCGGCGGACCTGCTCGCGCAGTTCGTGCAGCTCCGCGACCCGGCCCCGCACGTCGGCGGGGGCTTCGGGGGCGTCGTCGTCGACCGGCGCCTGGTGCACAACCGTCATCTCGAACCACTCCAAAGGTGAGGGAACTGTCCGACAGCCAACGTCTGCGATGCCCCCGGCTGCGAATCACTTCTTCACTTATGACTGTACGAGGGGCCGCACGCTGGTTTCGGCGTCGATTCCGTACAAGGTCGCGTCCGTTTAGATGTGAGGGCTGCACAGAAACCGAAGCGTTTCGGCCCGCGCGGCGGGTAGCCGTTCGATTACCCCGAGCTGTCGCCAGGATGGCCCCGGGGTGAGCTGAGCATGAGGAAACGTGCAGGTCAGGGCTGTCCCGGTAGATCCTGCCGGGGCCGCCTCAAGTGGCGCTCAAGGGGTGCTCGGTACGCCGGTGAAGGCCGTGCCAGCGATCCGGTGGCGCCCTCCCAGTCGTAGGGATGCGCCAAAAACACCGCAGCCCACCCGGTGGATGCCGGGTGGGCTGTCCGAGCGACCGGGGGTCAGGCCCGCTGCCCCTCGTCCGGGTCCTCCTTGCCGCGCAGCTCGTTCTCGCGGCGGCGCAAATCCGCCTCCCACTGCTTGAGCATGTCCTCGTGGTCGTTGTTGTCCTTCTTCAACGAGGCGAGGAACTCGGGGTCGTCGTCCGGGGCGAGCGGGCGGCCGTCGCGCCGGCGGTCGTACGCCGGGCCGCCCGCGCCGCGGCCGCCGGCCGGGGCGGTGCGCACCCCGCGCTGCTTGCCGGCCGCCAGCCAGGCGATCGAGCCGACGAGCGGGAAGAGCAGGACGATGATCACCCAGACCACCTTGGGGAGGTGCTTCACCTCCTCCTCGGGGGTGGTCAGGCAGTCGATGAAGGCCCACACCCACAGGGCGAGCGGGAGCACGAAGGTCAGGATCCTCAGCACGGCGGCGATCTCCCCCGGGCGGCGTCGGTGGCGGTCGGGCCCCTCGGCGCGGCGGCCGCTGGCGGTGCGCCGCTTCGAGGGGGCCCTTGACACAGGCCAGGCTATCGGGTGGCGGATACTGGCTGGCATGGCATACGACGATCTCCGCTCGTTCCTGCGGGCCCTCGACCGCGAAGGCGACCTCAAGCGCATCAAGGCGGAGGTGGACCCCTATCTGGAGATCGGCGAGATCGTCGACCGCGTGCAGAAGGCCAAGGGCCCGGCCCTGCTGTTCGAGAACGTCAAGGGCTCCACGATGCCGCTGGCGATGAACGTCTTCGGCACCGAGCGCCGGCTCGCCAAGGCGCTCGGCCTCAAGGGCCCGGAGGAGATCGGCGACAAGATCTCCGGCCTGCTGAAGCCGGAGCTGCCGCAGGGCTTCACCGGCTTCCGGGACGCCTTCGGCAAGCTCGCCTCGATGGCCCACGTGCCGCCGAAGCACGTGAAGTCCGGCGACGCCCCCGTGCACGAGGTGGTGCTCACCGGCGAGGACGTCAACCTGGACGAGCTGCCGGCGCTGTTCACCTGGCCGCTGGACGGCGGCTCCTTCTTCAACCTGGGCCTCACCCACACCAAGGACCCGGACTCCGGCATCCGCAACCTCGGCCTGTACCGGCTGCAGCGCCACGACCGCCGCACCATCGGCATGCACTGGCAGATCCACAAGGACAGCCGCAACCACGCCGCGGTGGCCGCCAAGCGCGGCGAGCGGCTGCCGGTCGCGATCGCCTTCGGCTGCCCGCCGGCCGTCACCTACGCGGCCACCGCGCCGCTGCCGGGCGACATCGACGAGTACCTGTTCGCCGGCTTCGTCGCGGGCGAGCGGGTGAGGATGGTGGACTGCAAGACCGTGCCGCTCCAGGTCCCGGCCGACGCCGAGGTGGTCCTGGAGGGCTGGCTGGAGCCGGGCGAACTGCTGCCCGAAGGCCCGTTCGGCGACCACACCGGCTTCTACACGCCGCAGGAGCCGTTCCCGGCGCTGACGATCGACTGCGTGACGATGCGCCGCCGTCCGATCCTGCAGTCCATCGTGGTCGGCCGCCCGCCGACGGAGGACGGCCCGCTCGGCAAGTTCACCGAGCGCTTCTTCCTGCCGCTGCTGAAGATCATCATCCCGGACATCGTCGACTACGACCTGCCCGAGGCCGGCGGCTTCCACAACTGCGTGATCGTCTCGATCGACAAGAAGTACCCGAAGCACGCGCAGAAGACCATGCACGCCATCTGGGGCGCGCACATGATGTCGCTGACCAAGCTGATCATCGTGGTGGACTCGGACTGCGACGTCCACGACTACCAGGAGGTCGCCTGGCGGGCCTTCGGCAACGTCGACTACAGCCGCGACCTCACCGTGGTCGAGGGCCCGGTCGACCACCTCGACCACGCCTCCTACCAGCAGTTCTGGGGCGGCAAGGCGGGCATCGACGCGACCCGCAAGCTGCCCGAGGAGGGCTACACCCGCGACGGCGGCTGGCCCGAGATGGTCACCTCCGACCCGGCGACCGCGGCCCTGGTGGACCGGCGCTGGAAGGAGTACGGGCTGTGAGCACCGCCGCCGCGATCCCCGAGGTCCCGCCCGGCAGGGTCAAGTCCTTCCTGCGGCTGGTGATGATCGAGCACTCGGTCTTCGCCCTGCCGTTCGCCTACATCGCGGCGCTGACGGCGATGTTCCTGGCCGACCGGCGGGTGCACTGGGGCGAGCTGTTCATCGTCACGGTCTGCATGGTGGGCCTGCGGACCTTCGCGATGGCCGCCAACCGGATCATCGACCGGGAGATCGACGCCCGCAACCCGCGCACCGCCGGGCGTGAACTGGTCACCGGAGCCGTCTCGCTGAAGACCGCGTACGTGGGCTCGGCGGTCGCCCTGGTGGTCTTCCTCGGCGCCGCGGCGCTGCTCAACCCGCTCTGCCTGGCGCTCGCGCCGGTCGCCGTGGTGCCGATGGTGGTCTACCCGTACGGCAAGCGGTTCACCGACTTCCCGCAGGCGATCCTGGGCCTGGCCCAGGCGATGGGCCCGGTGGGCGCCTGGCTGGCCGTCACCGGCAGCTGGTCCTGGGACGCGGTCGTGCTCGGCGCGGCGGTCGGCATCTGGATCGGCGGCTTCGACCTGGTCTACGCCTGCCAGGACGTCGCGTCCGACCGGGCCGGCGGCGTGCGCTCGGTGCCGGCCAGGTTCGGGGTCCCGGCCGCGATCCGCGGCGCGCGCGGCTGCCACGTCGTCACCACGCTGCTGCTCGGCTGGTACGCGGTGCTCACCGACGCGGGCGCGGCGTTCTGGACCGGCCTGCTGGTGGTGGCCGGCGCCTTCGTCTACGAGCACACCATCGTCAAGCCGAACGACCTGTCGCGGCTGAACCGGGCGTTCTTCCAGACGAACGGCTTCGTCGGCATCTCGCTGTTCTTCTTCGCGCTGGTCGACCTGGTGGTGCGCGGTCTCGGCGTCTGAGACCGCGCCCCTCCGGGGTCCTACTTCCCGCCCTCGTCGAGCGTGTGCTTGACGAGGGCGTTCGCGTGCCCGTGGCCGAGCCCGTGCTCCTCCTTCAGCCAGGCGACCAGCTCCATGTGCTTGGCCAGCGGCGAGGAACGGATCAGCTCCTTCCAGTGCGCGATCGGCTGCCCGTACTTCTGCTCGATGGAGGGGAAGTAACTGGCGGGGCCCTTGACGGCGGGGGTCTCGCTCATGGGGTGACTCTCCTTGCCGGTCGGATGATCTTCTGATGGTGATCTTCATGCACGGAGCTTGATCGCGACAGTGCTCAGCCAGCCGAGGCCGAGCGCGGCGGCGAGGGTGAACGCCGGCACGGTGACGCCCGAGGCGGCGAAGCCGGCGAGCACCACGGCCGCGACGGCGCGCGAGGCGAGGGCCCAGCGGCGGTCCAGGTGCCGGGCGAGGACCAGGAAGGCCGCGCAGAGCGCGAGGAAGCCGACCGTTCCGCCGGCCAGGTGCACCGCCCCGTGCCCGCTCAGCCCGGTCACCCGCTCCTCGGGTGCCCCGACCGGGAACCCGGCCCCGGGATCGGCCGCGAAGAACCCGTCCAGCACGAAGCTCGCCCCGAACACCCCGACCAGCCGCGGCGCCCACACGCTGCTGGGCAGCGCCCGGCGCAGTCCGACGGCGCCCGCGAGCAGCAGCGCGCCGGTGAGCAGGAACGCGGCCTGCTGGATCCACCCGAGGTCGCCGAGGCTGAGCTGGCTCAGCGCGTTGCGGGTGAAGTCGAACCCCTCCCGGGTCAGTCCCCCGGCGAGGCCGACGGCGAGGAAGAGCGGTCCGCCGGCCGCCCCGGCGGTCAGCAGGGTGCGGGCGGTGGCGGCGGTGGCGGGGGCGCTCTGCGCCGTCAGCGTGTTGGTCATGCCCATAGGACCGGAGGCGGTCCGGGAACTCATCGGAGGATCACCTGTGACCCGCGTCACTTTTCGGCCGGGTGTTCTGCCGTAGGGGCGCAGATCGGCCAGTCCGCGCGGCCCGCCCGCCGGTCCGGAAGGTCCGGCTTGTGGCCCGACATCCTTTCGGTGGCCTGCGTGCCGCCTTGCCCCGGTCGTGAACACCGCAGGTCAGCGACCCTGGGAGTGCTGTGGGGCAGGGAGTGGCCGAAATTCTCATGAAATATAACCTGTGACATTGTTCTGATCTTCGGTCGATGACAGGATCCACGCCAAATCTCCTTCCTTCAGCCCGACCCCACGTCGGGCTGCCCCCACTCGACGAAGGATTCGGCGTGCTCCTGCGCACCAGACTCTCCATGCTCGCAGCCGGCGTCGCCGCCTGTTGCGCCACGGCCACCGCCGTGCTCCCGGCCCAGGCCTTCGCGGCACCCCCCGCCGCCGAGGCCGTCACCGCCGGCCCGGTCGCCCCCGCCGCCCCGACCGCGACGACGGGGTCCGAGGACCTCGCCGAGCCCGCCGCTCCGCTGCCCCCGGCGCTGATCGGCGCGACGCGCCTGGCCGATCCGGCCGCCGAGGCAGAGGCGGGCGCCCCCGCCCTCTCCAAGTCCCTTGCCGCACAGGCCTGCACCCCGGCCGACTTCGCGGCCCGCACCGGGGCCGACCTGGTCGCGTTCATCAAGAGCTCGACCGTGGACTGCATCAAGTCGCTGTACAGCAGCGGCAGCGCCGACCCGGCCATCTTCAAGCAGTCCCGGATGCTGTCCGTCGCGACCGCCCTCAAGGACGCGGCGGCCGGCTACACCGGCGACAACTCGGCCGGCATCACGCAGCTGGTGAAGTACCTCCAGGTGGGCTACTACATCCAGTTCCACTACCCCGTCGCGGCCGGCGCGTACACCCCCGCGCTCACCGACGCCGTCACGTCCGCCCTGGACACCCTCTTCGCCGGCACCCGCTGGCGCGACGTCACCGACGACAACGGCCGCGTCCTCAAAGAGGTGGTGTGGCTGACCGACAGCGCCAACGTCCAGGCCCACTACATGGGCGTCTACAAGCGGATGCTGGACGGGTTCGACAACTCCTACAGCGCGTCCCCGCAGATGGTCAGCGCCGTCAACTCCGTGCTGTTCTACCCGCTCTGGGAGGGCTACCGGAACAAGGACTTCGTCCGGGCGCTCGCCGCCGATCCCAGCCTGATCAACTCGCTCGCCGACTTCGCGATCAACCACCGGGACCTGCTCGGCGGGCCCAACGCCGTCCTCGACACCAACGCGGGCAACGACCTGGCCCGGTTCGCCGGGACCAGCCCCGCCGCCGAGGCGGTGGCCAAGCCGCTGGTCAAGAAGGTGCTGGACTCCGCGCCGCTGCTCACGCCCCACGCGCCGCTGTACGTGTACACGGCGGTCCAGGCGAACTGGTACAACAACAGCCAGTGCTCGTACTACGGCACCTGTGACCTGCCCGCCAAGCTCACCTCGGTGGTCCTGCCGAACCAGCTGGTCTGCGACAACCGCACCCTCCAGGCCCAGGCCCTGTCGGCCGCCGAACTGGCCACCGTCTGCGCCAGCCTGCGCGGCCAGGACGCGTTCTTCCACAACGTGGCCAAGGACAACGGGCCCATCCCGAACCAGTACGCCAAAAACGTCACCTTCGGGATCTTCGCCAACAAGACCGACTACACCACCTACTCGTGGGCGATCTTCGGCAACGACACCGACAACGGCGGCCAGACCGTGATGGACGCGAGCGACCCGAACAACCGGGCCGTGACGGTGATGTACCAGAAGGCCTGGAACGTCAACGACCCCGCGCGGGTGTGGAACCTCAACCACGAGTACACCCACTACCTCGACAGCATCTACAACCTGAAGGGCAACTACACCACCCAGTCGTCCGTCCCGAACAAGTGGTGGGTCGAGGGCCTCGCCGAGTACGTCTCGTACGGCTACCGGGGCGCCACCGACGTCGACGCGATGGCGCAGGCGGCCAAGCACACCTACAAGCTCAGCACCCTCTTCCAGAACACCTACGCCAACTCGGACTCGACCCGCATCTACCCGTGGGGCTACCTGTCCGTCCGGTACATGCTGGAGAAGCACCCGGCCGACATCCAGGCCATGCTGCAGCGCTTCCGCGCCGGTGACTACCCCGGCGGCTACGCGGTCTACAACGGCCTCGGCACCTCCTACGACGCCGACTTCGACGCCTGGCTCACCGCCTGCGCCGCCGGCGCCTGCTACGCGGCCGGCCCGACCTCCCTGTTCGACACCTCGGTGAACGGCGCGACCGTCACCGCGACCGAGCGGTCCGTCCAGACCGGCCCGGGCCGGATCACCGCCTGGCACTGGACCTTCGGTGACGGCACCTCCTCGGACGAGCGCAACCCGAGCCACACCTACGCGGCGGCCGGCTCGTACACCGTCGCCCTGACCACCACCGACGACACCGGCCGGACCGCGACCACCCCGGCCACGGTCACCGTGAAGGACGCCCCGGTCGTCCTGCCGACCTGCCCCGAGCAGCGCACCGACGCGATGGGCCGCAACTGCTCGCGGACCGGCCGCGCCGCGACCGCCGGCAACACCGACTACCTGTACGTCTACCTGCCGGCCGGCACCACCACGCTGAAGGTCACCACCTCCGGCGGCACCGGCACCGCGCACCTGTACTACAACGCGGACACCTGGGCCTCGCCGACCGCCTTCACCGCCTCTTCCACCGGCACCGGCACCACCCAGGCCATCACCGTCACCAACCCGACGGCCGGCTACCGCTACCTCAGCCTGCACGCCGTGACCGACTTCAGCGGCGTCACCGTCAGCACCGAGTTCTGACCCGACCCGCGACAGCGGCACCGACGCCCGGCCGGGGCCTCCCGGCCGGGCGTTCCCCGTGGGCGGGGCCGTGCACCAGACTGGCCGGATGGTGATGAACACGGCGGCGGCGCTGGCGCACGGGGCCGAACTGCTCGGCTCGGCGGAGGCGGCGGAGCGGGCGGCGGGCTGCGATCTGATCGGCAAGGCGGCCGACCGCGACGAGGCGGTCCGCGAGGAGGCGGCGACCGCGCTGCTCGGGCTCGCCGGGCCTGAGCGGGACGGCAGTGTCCTGGCCCGCCTGGCGGAAGCCCTGGGGCGGGCCGGGGACGGGCGGGCGGTGCCGGTGCTCGTCGAGCTGGCCGGCCACCCCGAGGCGGCGGTGCGCGCAGAGGCGGCCTTCGCCCTCCACCTCGACGGGGCGGCCACCGCTTCGCCGGACGCCCCCGGTGTCCGCGCGCTCATCGGCCTGACCCGGGACCCGGACCCGGTGGTCCGCGACCGGGCCACGTTCACGCTCGGGTTCCTCTGCGAGGCCGACGGCCCCGAGGTGCGGGCGGCGCTGTGGGAGCGGACCGGCGACGAGTACCAGGACGCCCGCGAGGAGGGCGTCCGGGGCCTGGCCCGGCGGCGCGACCCCCGCGCCGTGCCGCTGCTGCGCGGGCTGCTGGCGGACCCGGACGGCGCGCACGTGCTCACCTTCGGGGCTGCGGAGATCCTGGGCGCCCCCGAACTGCTGCCGCTGCTGGAGGAGTACGACCCGGACGACCACGGGGTGGCCGCGGCCCTCGCCGCCTGCGACCCGGTCCGGCGGGCCCGGCTGGAGGACGACGCGTGGACGCTGGTGTGCGCGGTGGAGCGGCTGCGGCCCGACCTCGCCCCGGCGCTGTGGGCGGCGCGCTGCGAACCCGGTCTGACCCTGGGTTTCGGCGACGATCCGGACGCACCCTGCTACGACGTCGCGGGGCTGCTGGCCCGGGCCGGCGGCGACCCGGACCGCGCGGCCGAACTGGTCGAATCCGATCACCCGGTGATCATTCACGCCTAGCATCGGCCCATGACTGACGAGAACGGCGACTGGAAGTCCGACCGCATCGCCAGCGCCCTGCGTGGCGAGAACCCCACCGTCATCCGCCGCCTGGACGCCGGGTTCGCGGTGATCGGGGACGTGCAGTTCCTGCCCGGCTACGCGATCCTGCTCACCGACGACCCCGGGGTGCAGCGCCTCTCCGACCTGCCACGCCCCCGCCGGCTCGCCTACCTGGAGGACCTCGACCGCCTCGGCGAGGCCGTCGAACGGGCCTGTGGGGCGGCCGATCCGGCCTTTCGCCGGGTCAACCTGGAGATCCTCGGAAACACCGACCCGATGCTGCACGCCCACGTCTGGCCCCGCTACGACTGGGAGCCCGCCGACCTCGTCCGCCTCCCCGTCTGGCTCTACCCCCGCACCCGCTGGACCGACCCCGCCCACGCCCTCACCTCGGCGCAGGACCCGGTCCGGGCCGCCATCGGCGCCGAACTGGATGCACTGCGGTAAAGGCCGGTGGTGCAGACCACTCGTTCTCGTGAATCCGCTGACCGGGGGCGGGACGGGGGTCCAACTCCCGCTTACGCTGCGGGACATGGACATCGTCATCCCGCTTTTCGACGACTTCGAGCCGCTCGACGCGATCGGCCCCTACCAGGTGCTCGGGCATCTTCCCGGGGCCGCCGTGCGGTTCGTGGCGGTGGGGGAGCGGGGGCGGGTGACCGACAGCATCGGGGGGATGCGGCTGGACGTGCCCGCCCGGTACGCGGAGGTCGAGGCGTGCGACGTGCTGCTCGTCCCGGGCGGGCACGGCACCCGGCCGCTGGCGGGCGACGCCGCCTTCCTCGACTGGCTGCGCCGGACGCACGCGACCACCCGGTTCACCGCCTCCGTCTGCACCGGCGCGCTGCTGCTCGGGGCCGCCGGACTGCTCGACGGCCTCGCCGCCACCACCCACTGGGCGGCGGCCCGCGAACTGGCCGCCCACGGTGCCGAGTACACCCCCGAGCGGGTGGTGCACCGGGGCCGGATCGTCACGGCGGCCGGCGTCTCCGCCGGCATCGACATGGCGCTTCGGCTCGCCGCCCTGCTCACCGACGAGACCACCGCCCGGGCGATCCAGCTGCACGCCGAGTACGACCCCAGGCCGCCCTTCGACAGCGGCAGTTGGGAGAAGGCCTCGCCCGCCGTGCGGGAGCGGATCAAGACGCTCCGGTAAGGCTCTGGGCGTCCGCTAGGCGCCCAGGAAGGACTCCAGCGCCGTGGCCAGGGCGACCGGTGTCTCGTGCATCGGGTAGTGGCCGGTGGCGGGCAACTGCTCGACCTCGGCGTTGGGGTAGTGCGCCAGGAAGGTGGCGCGCATCGCCTCGGCCGTCAGCAGGAGGTCGTGCTCGCCCACGAACACCCGGACCGGCACCGGGTTCCCGGCGATCCGGTCGACCAGGTCGGCGGTGGTCCAGTCGCGCACGTAGCCGCCGAAGGCCTCGCGGGTGGACAGCTCCAGCGAGCGGTCCACCATCCGGTCGAGCCAGACCCGGCCGGCCCGCCGCCCGGTCACCTGGTCCAGGATCTCGTAGCGCTTCGCCCGGTCCTCGGCCGCGCCGTAGAACAGCTCCTCCCCGGCCGCGTCCATCGGGTACGGCCCGGCCGGGACGGGCGCCAGCCCGGCCAGCCTCCGCACCCGCCGCGGTGCCTGGGCGAGCACCTGCTGGACGGCCTTGCCGCCCATCGAGTGCCCGACCAGCGAGAACTCCTGCCAGCCGAGCTGGTCGGCCAGCGCGAGCGCGTCGTCCGCGATCTCCGCCAGCGTGTAGGCGCCGGGGACGTCCTTGCGCTCGCCGTAGCCCCGGTAGTCGAGGAACGCGTAGGAGAAGGCGGAGCCGTCCAGGTAGTCCGGGAACGGGCCCCAGCCGGCGCTGGTGCCGAACCAGTCGTGCAGCACCAGGACCTTGTGGGCACCGGAGCCGACCAAGCGGTGAGGGATCGTCATGCCGGGCCTACTGCCCGGTGGCGGTGGCCGTCGAAACCCCCGCCCGGAGCACGCGCCGGTACGCCAGGCCCGGCCGCCCGCCGAGGTCCACCGCGCCGGTTCCGGTGAACCCGGTACGGGCGAGCACGGCCCGGGAGGCGGCGTTGTCGAGCGTGGTCACGGCGGTCAGCGCGGTCAACCCGTAGGAGCCAGAGGCCAGTTCGCACACCAGCCGGACCGCCGCCCGTGCCACGCCCCGTCCGGCGGCCGACTCGCCCACCCGGTAGCCGAGTTCGGCGCTGCCGTCCACGGCGTCCACCAGGTTGACCCGTCCGACGATCCGTCCTGCGCCGTCCAGCACCAGATGGAAGTGGCAGGCCCCGTCGGCCTGTTCGGCGAGGATCGCCCGGTGCCGCTCGGCGAACCCGGTTGCCGTGAAGTACGCGTCCCCCCGGTCCGGCACCGACCGCGCGAACCACTCCCGGTTCGCCCGCTCGAACGCCAGCACCGCCGCCGCGTGCCCGTCCGCCAGCCGCTCCAGCCGGATGCCTTCCGCTGTGATCATCCGCCCATGGTCCTGTCCTGCGGCGGTCGCCGTCCAGCGTGGAGAATGCCCGTATGACAGCGGCGGGCGAGAGCGCACTGATCCTCCCGGTGCCGGAGGCGGAGGCCGTCGTCGGGCCCTGGCGCGAGCGGTACGACCCGTCGGCGCGGCTCGGCGTTCCCGCGCACGTCACGGTGCTGTACCCGTTCCTGCCGGCCGACCGGCTGGACGCGGAGGTGCTCGGGGAGATCGGCGAGATCCTCGCCGCCCAGCGCGCGTTCGACCTCGTCCTCACCCACTGCGGGGAGTTCCCCGGCGTCCACTACCTCGCCTCGGCGGCCGAGGGCGCCGCGCGGGTGAACGCGCTCACGGCCGCCGTCGCCGCCCGCTGGCCGGAGCACCCGCCCTACGGCGGCCGGTTCGAGGAGGTCGTCCCGCACCTGACGGTGGCCTACCGCGACGATCCGGGGCCCGTCGCGGCCGGCCTGGCCCCGCACCTGCCGCTCGCCGCCCGGGCCGAGGCCGTCCGGCTGCTGGTCTTCGACGGTGCGCGATGGGTCCGGCGCGCCGACTTCCCGCTGGGCTGAAAACCCTTCGACAGCGGGGCGCCGGCGCGCTGGACTGTCGGGTGTGACCTCGGAGGCCCTGGTGATCGACACCGCGCTGGTCCGGCGGCTGCTCGCGGAGCAGTTCCCGCGATGGGCCGGCCTGCCCTTGCGGCGGGTCGAGCCCGGGGGCTCGGACCACGTGATCCACCGGCTCGGCGACGAACTCGCCGTCCGGCTGCCACGGGGGGAGTGGGCGGCCGGGCAGGCGGAGAAGGAGGCCCGCTGGCTGCCGCGGCTCGCGCCGCATCTGCCGCTCGCCGTGCCGGCGCCGCTGGCCGTCGGAGCGCCCGCGCACGGGTATCCGTGGCACTGGTCGGTCGCCCGTTGGCTGGACGGCGAGACCCCGGCGGGGCCCGCCGCCCTCGGCGACCCGTCCGCTGACGCGGCCAGGCTCGCCGGCTTCCTGGCCGCGCTCCAGACGCTCCCCACGGCCCCGGGCCTCGCGCCGGGGGCGCACAACGACCACCTGGGCGCTCCCCTCGCCGGCCGCGACGCCGGGACGCGTGCCCGGATCGCGGCGGTCGCGGGCGCGTTCGACGCCCGCGCGCTCACCGCGCTCTGGGACGCCGCCGTGCGCGCCCCCGAGCACTGCGGTCCGCCGGTCTGGTTCCACGGGGACCTGCACACCGGGAACCTGCTCGCCGTCGACGGCCGGCTCACCGCCGTGATCGACTTCGGCGGCCTCGGCGTCGGGGACCCGGCCTGCGACCTGGTCATCGCCTGGACCCTCCTGGACGCCCCCGCCCGCGCCGTCCTGCGCACCGCCCTCGGCGTCGACGACGCCACCTGGCTGCGCGGCCGCGGCTGGGCCCTCACCACGGGCCTCAACGCGTACACCCACTACGCGGCCACCGACCCCCGGATCGCCCGGGCCACCCGCCACCAGATCGAGGCGGCGCTCTCCGAGCCGCTCTGACCCCCGAAGGAGCCCCGTGATCGGCGAACTGCAGTGCATCGTCCTGGACTGCCCGGACCCGGCCGTGCTGGCCCGGTTCTACGCCGGGCTGCTCGGCGGCGAGGTGGACCGCCCGGACCCGCGCTGGTCGCTGCACCCCGACTGGTCCACCCTGCACACCCCCGCCGGCCTGGTGCTCTGCTTCCAGCGGGTCGCCGACCACCGCCCGCCCCGCTGGGGCGACCCGGCGAGCCCCCAGCAGGCCCACCTCGACATCGACGTCCCCGACCTCGCCACCGCCGAACCCGCCGTCCTGGCCCTCGGCGCCACCCTCCTGCACGACGCCGGCCGCTGGCGCATCTACGCCGACCCCGCCGGCCACCCCCTCTGCCTCCTCCCGGCCCGCCACTGACCCCGGCATCCCACCCCGTCAACCCGGGGCGCTCGCCCTGCGGGGTGAACTCGATGTGCCCTCCGACCGGCCGTGGGGGGGGGGGGGCGGCGGGGGCGGGGGGGGGCGCGGGGGGGGGGGCGGGGGGCGGGGCCGCGGCGGCGGGGGGGGGGGGGGGCGTGGGCGGGGCCGCAGCGGGCGGGGGGGGGGGGGGC
>NZ_JBIBHU010000023.1:0-157454 GCF_042957205.1 Kitasatospora sp. NPDC008115
AGCCACTGCGGAGCATTGGCGACCGACGACAACGCGGCGAGGTGCGTGCCCCGGCGCCGCGGACCCGGCAAAGATCCGCAAGACACGCCCTAGGTGCAATACCGGTGACTTTGGTGCGATTCGGTCGTTGGTTGGGTTGTGCCAAGGCCTGGACAGGTGAAGTCGCCGGCGAGTGATCGGCTCTCGGATCGGATCGCGTTGGGGGTGCTGACGCGGGCTTTTCCGCCCGAGTTGATCGATGAGGTGGTCGCCGAGTGCGGTCGGGTCGAACAGCGGCATCGGTTGCTGCCGGCGCGGGTGGTGGTCTACTTCGTCCTGGCGATGTGCCTGTTCTTCGGGCAGGGCTACGAGGAGGTCGCCCGACTGCTCGTCCAGGGGCTGGAGCGCGATGGCCGGTGGGCTCGGGCCTGGCGGGTGCCGACGACGGCGGCGATCGGCCGGGCGCGTCTTCGACTCGGGCCCGAGCCGTTGCGGGCCCTGTTCACCCGGGCCTGCCGGCCGGTGGCCGTCCGTGAGACGCAGGGCGCCTGGTACCGGAACTGGCGGCTGGTCGCGGTGGACGGCACCGTTTTCGACCTGCCGGACACGACGGCGAACACCGAGTTCTTCGGGAGGCCGGGCAGCAGCCGCGGTCAGGGCCGCAGCGCGTATCCGCAGGCGAGGGTCGCGGCCCTGGCCGAGTGCGGCACCCACGCCGTGTTCGCCGCCGAGATCGGACCGCTGTCCGTCCACGAGGCCGTCCTGGCCGAGCGGCTGTTCCCGGCGCTGGTCGAAGGCATGCTCGTGCTCGCCGACCGCGGGTTCTGCGGCCTGGACCTGTGGCGGGCGGCGAAGGCGGGCGGCGCCGACCTGCTGTGGCGGGTGCGGAGCGTGATCGTGCTGCCTGTGGTCGAGACGCTCGACGACGGCTCCTACCTTTCGGAGATCGTCACGGCGCGGGACCACTACCGGCGGGCGGATCCGGAGCGGGTGCGGGTCATCGAGTACACACTCGGCCCGGACGGCGGCGACGGCACCGTCTATCGACTGATCACCAGCATCCTGGATCCCGCCCGGGCCCCGGCCTCGGAACTCGCCGCCCTCTACGCCCAACGGTGGGAGATCGAGAACACGCTCGACGAGATCAAGAACCACCAGGGCGGCCCCGGGCTCGTCCTGCGCTCCCGGTATCCGCGCGGGGTTGAACAGGAGATCTTCGCATTCCTGCTGGTCCACCACGCCCTGCGAGACCTGATGCACCAGGCCGCCCTGCGAGACGGGCACGATCCCGACCGGATCTCCTTCACCCGCACCCTGCGCATCGTCCGCCGCCACGTCACCGGGCAGGCGGCGCTTTCCCCCCTCCCGACTCAACCGGGCCACCGCCCGGAGCCTGCGTGAGATCACCGAACGGCTCCTGCCCCCAAGGCGGTTGCGCTCCAACCCCCGCGTGATCAAACGCAAGATGTCGAACTGGGCACTCAAGCGTGCCGAGCACTCCAACCCACCGCGACCCGACACACCAACAGTCCGACTGGTCGGGCCGACCCGAGCCACCTCAACCAGCCGGAAACCAACCTAAATCACCGGTATTGGCCCTAGGTGTACTGACCACGGAGGTTGGTGACACGGTTCACGGTGTGGTGATCTTGAAATGAGTGAGGGCCTTCTGGCTCGGTGTGGATTGCGACATCTGCACCTACGACCAGAAAGGCCCTCGTGCCACACCGTAACGCACCGCTGACCGAGACCGGACGCCTGCGCCTGGCCCGCTGCGTGGTCGAGGACGGCTGGCCGCTGCGGCGGGCCGCCGAGCGCTTCCAGGTCTCGCCGACCACCGCGAAGCGCTGGGCCGACCGCTACAGAACGCTGGGCGAGGCCGGCCTGGCCGACCGTTCCTCACGGCCGCACCGCAGTCCGCGCAGGCTGCCGGCCCGCACCGAGCGGAGGATCGTCAAGGTCCGTGTCCTGCGCCGCTGGGGACCGGCCCGCATCGCCTACCTGCTCCACCTCAACCCGGCCACCGTCCACCGGGTCCTGGTCCGCTACCGCCTCGCCCGCCTGGCCCACCTCGACCGCGCCACGGGACGCCCGGTGCGGCGCTACGAACGCGCCGCACCGGGCGAGCTGGTCCACGTCGACATCAAGAAGCTCGGCAACATCCCCGACGGCGGCGGCCACAAGAGCCTCGGCCGCGAAGCGGGCCGCAAAAACCGGTCCAAAGCCGGCTACAGCTACCTGCACAACGCCCTCGACGACCACTCCCGCCTCGCCTACAGCGAGATCCTGCCCGACGAACGCAAGGAGACCGCGGCCGCGTTCTGGGCCCGCGCGAACACCTTCTTCGCCCGGGCCGGGATCACCGTCCAGCGCGTGCTGACCGACAACGGAGCCTGCTACAAGTCACATGCCTGGCGTGATGCCCTCGCCACCGAGGGCATCACGCACAAACGCACCCGCCCCTACCGCCCGCAGACCAACGGCAAGGTCGAACGCTTCAACCGCACCCTGCTCGACGAATGGGCCTACGCCAGGCCCTACCGCAGCGAGCAGGAACGCCGCGACGCCTACCCCGCCTGGCTCCACACCTACAATCACCACCGCGGACACACCGCACTCGCAGGCAAACCACCCGCCAGCCGCGTTCCCAACCTCTCAGATCAGAACACCTAGAGCGCCTGGTCCTCCTTCGCTCCCAGCACCGCCCGCAGCCGGGCCGTGCGCGGCGAGTCGGGGCCCTCCAGCGCCAGCAGCGCGGCCAGCACCTCCGCGGTCTGCGGGTCGTGCAGCGCCGTCGCCGCCGCCATCGCCACGAACTGGTCCACCAGCCACTCGCGCAGCTCGTCCACCGGCAGCGCCCGGCCCTCGTCGAGCCAGCTCAGCGAGGCCCCCTCGACCACCGCGATCCAGGAGCGCACCAGCAGCGTCAGCCGCGGCCCGGCCTGCCGCACCCCGAGGTGGCGCAGCGTCCGCCGCAGCGCCGCCCGCCGGACGTCGTCCACGATCGCCGAGGTGCGGGCCGTCTCCACCACCGAACCGCCGCGCAGCAGCGCCGAGTAGCCGGCGTCGTGCTCGGCGACGAAGGAGAAGTAGTGCTCCAGCACGGCGGAAAGCTGCTGGGTCGGGGTGCCGGCGGGCGGCACCGTGAAGCGGTCGGTGAGCTCCTCGGCCGCGCTGCGGAGCGCGGCCTCGTACAGCTGCTGCTTGCCGCCCGCGAAGTAGCGGTAGACCAGCGGCCGGGACGCCCCGGCGGCCTCGGCGACGTCGTCGAGGCCGACCTCGTCGGGCGGCCGGTGGGCGAACAGCTCCAGCGCCACCGCGATCAGCTGCTCGCGCCGCTGCTGTACCGGCAGCCGCCGGTACCCGGCGCGCCGGGACCGGGCGGCCGGCTCGGGGGCGGGCGGGACGGGCGCTGAGCTGGCTTCCATGGCGGCCAGCGTAACGGCCCCGGACCGGATGGGAGCCGGGTCTGCACCGATCTTCCGAACGGGCGTTTGCGCCCGTCCGGGACCCGTCCGGCTCCGTCCGGACGGCCGCCGACGGCCGGCTGCGGGTCCGCCGCCTCTCGCACATCCTCACGGGTCTCGGGCACGTCAGCGCCCCGCGGACCGGGCCCGCCTTCATTCTCTTCGTGTGCCAACTACCCCGTCGGGGTCCGGGCCGGGCGCCGTGGCAGCGCCGACCGCGCCGCCGGGGCGGAGATTGGCCGGTCCATGCCATCGGCAGGGGCTTGCAAACGGCGCCCGCCACGAAATGATGTCCGGATGGTTGAACTGATCAGCTCCGACGGCACCACACCCCGCAGTGTCGCCGATGCCTACGTCCGGGACCTTGCCGAAACCGACCCGCTGACCGCGGTCTACCTGGGCCTCAACCCCGAGGACGACCGCCTGCCCGACCTCTCCCCGGCCGGCGCCGAGGCGATCGCGGAACTCGGCCGCGCCACCCTGGCCCGGCTCGACGGGGCCGAGGCGGCGCTCGACGCCGCCGAGGCCTCCGGCACCCCCCGGGACGAGGCCGAACGGCGCTGCGCTCGCCTGCTGCGCGAGCGGCTCACCGCCGAACTCGCCGTCCACGACGCGGGCGAGCTCTACCGGGCCGTCCACAACCTGGGCTCCCCGGTGCACAACGTCCGCGATGTCTTCAGCCTGATGCCCACCGACACCGAGGAGCAGTGGCGGATCCTCGGCCGCCGCCTCGCCCGGGTGCCCGAGGCGCTCACCGGGTACCGCGCCACCCTCGCCGAGGGCATCGAGCGCGGCCTGCTGTCCGGCCCGCGCCAGGTCGCCACGGTGACCGGCCAGCTCGGCGAGTGGCTGGCCGGGGAGACCCCGGGCGGCTGGTTCGGCGGCCTGGTCGCGGACGCCCCCGAGGCGCTGCGCGAGGAACTGGCCGGTCACGCGGTGGCCGCCGCCGGGGCGGTCGCCGCCCTGCGCGACTGGCTGCGCGACGTCTACGGGCCGGCCGCCGCCGACGCCCCCGACACCGTCGGCCGCGAGCGCTACGGCCGCTGGGTGCGCTACTGGACCGGTGCGGACCTCGATCTCGACGAGGCCTACGCCTGGGCCTGGCAGGAGTTCCACGACCTGCTCGCCCAGATGCGGGTGGAGGCGGAGAAGGTGCGGCCGGGCGCCGAGCCGATGGAGGCGATGAAGTGGCTGGAGAGCGACGGCCCCGCGCGGATCGGCACCGAGGCCGCCCGTGAGTTCCTCCAGGGCCTGATGGACTCCGCGATCGCCGACCTCCAGGGCACCCACTTCGACCTGGCCGAGCCGGTCACCCGGGTCGAGTCGCGGATCGCCCCGGCCGGCAGCGCCGCCGCGCCGTACTACACCGCGCCGTCGCTGGACTTCAGCCGCCCCGGCCGCACCTGGCTGCCGGTCCTGGGCCGGGAGCGCTTCCCGGAGTGGGACCTGGTCTCGACCTGGTACCACGAGGGCGTCCCCGGCCACCACCTCCAGTTGGCGCAGTGGAACCACGTCGCCGACCGGCTCTCCACCTACCAGGTCAGCCTCGGCGGGGTGAGCGCCAACCAGGAGGGCTGGGCGCTGTACGCCGAGCGCCTGATGGACGAACTCGGCTACCTGACGGACCCCGGCCACCGGCTCGGCTACCTCAACGCCCAGATGATGCGGGCGCTGCGGGTGATCGTCGACATCGGCATGCACGCCGGCCTGGACTTCCCGGCGGACTCGCCGTACCGGGCGGGGGAGCGGGTCTCGCCGGAGGCCGCGCGGGAGTTCTTCGGCCTGTACTGCGGGCTGTCCGCCGACTTCCTGGACAGCGAGCTGGTCCGCTACCTGGGTCTGCCCGGCCAGGCGATCGGCTACAAGCTGGGCGAGCGGGCCTGGCTGCGCGGGCGCGCGGCGGCCCGGGCGGCGCACGAGGCGCGCGGCGAGGTGTTCGACCTCAAGGCCTGGCACATGGCGGCGCTGTCGCAGGGCTCGCTGGGCCTGGACGACCTGGTCGCGGAGCTCTCGGCGCTGTAGCCGCCGGGCCGCGGCGGTCGGCGGGCCCGGCACGAGGCCCCCGGGGACGGTCCCGGGGGCCTCGTGCCGGGGTCCCACACGCTCTGGTTCTTTGGTCCTGGTCCAACCGATTTGTACAGATTTTTCCTTGCCATTCGCCACCCCGCGCGTTTGGCTGGAAGGCGACTGCGTGACCTCTCCGCACCCCTACGGAAAGGCTCTCCCAGTGTCTGCCCAAGCCCAAGCCCCCACCGGTCATGCGGCGGCGGAGTCCCGTCGCTGGTGGGCCCTGGCGGTCATCGCCATCGCCCAGTTGATGATCGTCCTCGATATCACCATCGTGAACATCGCCCTCCCGTCGGCGCAGAAGGACCTCGGCATCTCGGACGCCGACCGGCAGTGGGTGATCACCGCCTACACGCTGGCCTTCGGCGGACTGCTGCTGCTCGGCGGCCGGCTCGGGGACCTCTTCGGCCGCAAGCGCGTCTTCATCGTCGGCCTGCTCGGCTTCGCCCTCGCCTCGGCGCTCGGCGGCGCCGCGAGCGGGTCGGCGATGCTGTTCGGCGCCCGCGCCCTGCAAGGCGCCTTCGGCGCGCTGCTCGCCCCCTCCGCGCTGGGCCTGCTCTCCACGACCTTCTCCGATCCCAAGGAACGGAGCACCGCCTTCGGCATCTTCGGCGCGATCGCCGGCGGCGGCGCCGCGATCGGCCTGCTGCTCGGCGGCGTGCTGACCGAGTACCTCAACTGGCGCTGGTGCCTGTTCGTCAACACCCCGATCGCGGTGGTGACCGCCTTCGCGGCGTTCTCCGTGCTGGAGCGCGACCACATCGGCAAGGGCACCCGGGTCAGGCTCGACCTGCCCGGCGCGCTGCTCGGCTGCGGCGGTCTGCTCGCCATCGTGTTCGGCACGTCCGAGGCGGTCACCCGGGGCTGGGGCGACTGGCTGGTGCTGGGCTCGCTGCTGCTCGGCGCGCTGCTGCTCGCGGTGTTCGTGCTGGTCGAGAAGCGGACCGCGCACGCCCTGCTGCCGCTGCACATCGTCGCCGACCGGAACCGGGGCGGCGGCGCCCTCTCGGTCGGCCTGGCGATGGTCGGCATGTTCGGCCTGTTCCTGTTCCTGACCTACTACCTCCAGGTGATCAAGGGCTTCTCGCCGGTCATGTCCGGCGTCTCCTTCCTGCCGATGACGGCCGCCATCGTCATCAGTTCGACGGCCATCGCGGCGCGGCTGATGACCCGCGTCCCGTCCCGCTACCTCATCGGGCCGGGGCTGCTGCTGGCCGCCGCAGGGATGGCCTGGCTGACCCAGATGCACGTGGGGAGCCCCTGGGCCGGCATGGTGCTGCCCGCCGAACTGCTGCTCGGCCTCGGCATGGGCCTGGTCTTCATGCCGTCGATGAGCCTGGCCACCCTCGGCGTCGCGCCGAACGAGGCGGGCGCGGCGTCGGCGACCATCAACTCGGCCCAGCAGGTCGGCGGCTCCTTCGGCACGGCGCTGCTGAACACCATCGCGGCCAGCGCCACCGCGAGCTGGCTGGCCGCCCGGATCGCCGGCGCCGGGGACCCCGCCGTCCAGGCCCAGGGCGCGGTCCACGGCTACGTGGTCGCCACCTGGGTGGCGATGGGCGTCCTGCTGCTGGCCGCGCTGATCGCGTTCGTGATGATCGACCACCGGCCGGCGCCGGGGGAGGCCACCGGGGCCACCGGTGACGCCGCCGGCGGGGCGGCGGCCGAGGCGGGTGCGCAGGCGCCGCAGACCCAGGCGCAGACCCCGGCCCACCAGCGGCAGCAGGCCAGATGAAATTTGCTGAAACCTCTTGCAGTCCACTCGCGGCGCCTGCTTGACTCCTCGTCACCATCCGGAGCAAGGAGGCGCCGCCGTGAACGGGTCCGACTACGAACCGCTGGTGGTGGGCGGGGCCGGCGTCGACACCTCCCACAGCGCCGCCTTCGGCGACACCGTCGCGGACCTCTACGCCGAGGCCGTCGCCGCCGCGTCGTCCTGACGCCCCGGGGCGGTGGGGCAACTCCGCCGCCCCCGGCGGGCCCGGAAAACGAATCAGGCCCAGTCCGGTGGCAACTCGCCACTGGCCTGGGCCTCTTCGGCACTTCTCGCGAAGTGCCCCCGGTAGGATTCGAACCTACGCACCCGCCTCCGGAGGGCGGTGCTCTATCCCCTGAGCTACGGGGGCTTGCTCGGTGTTGTCGTCGCGTTCGCTTCGACGTGGAGAACACTACCAGGCCCGGAGCGTGCTCCGTGCACGGGTTTCCGCGGGGGGCCGGGCGGGCGGGCCGGTGGAAGTGCGGAAAGGCCGGACGGGGCGGCGGGGCCGCCGATACCCTCGGTGAGGTGTCGGGAGTGTCCGGGCGGGTCCTCGTGGTGGACGACAGCGAGGTGATCCGCCAGCTGATCAGGGTCAACCTGGAGCTCGAGGGCTTCGAGGTGGTGACCGCCGCCGACGGTGCCGAGTGCCTGGAGGTGGTCCGCCGGGTGCGGCCCGACGTGGTGACGCTGGACGTGATGATGCCGCGGCTCGACGGCCTGCGGACCGCGGCCCGGCTGCGGGCGGCGCCGGGGACGCGGCTGCTGCCGATCGCGATCGTGAGCGCCTGCACGCCGGCCGACCTGGACCTGGGGGAGTCGGTCGGGGTGGACGGCTACCTCGGCAAGCCCTTCGACCCGGCGGACCTGGTGGCACTGGTGCGGCGGCTGGTGGATCTCGGCCGGGACCAGGACGACGGCCCCGTCGGTGGATTTCGCCCTCAGCGAACAGATCGGGGCGATCGAGGCTGAGCGACGGTGTCCGGCGCCTCAACGGCCAAACCGAGTGGCGGGTGCCCTCCCCCTCTCGCCTACGCTTGGCGTCGTGACCCCCGCAGAGCTTTCCCAGGCAGTCCAGGCCGCAGTGAGCGCCGCCGTCGAGGCGGGCGAGCTGGCCGTCGCCGTGCCCGAGCACGTGACGGTCGAGCGGCCCAAGAACAGGGACCACGGCGACTACGCGACCAACGTGGCCCTCCAGCTCGCCAAGGCGGCCGGCAAGCCGCCGCGAGCCGTTGCCGAGGTGCTGGCCGACCGCCTGCGAGGGATCACCGGCGTCGCCAAGGTCGACATCGCCGGCCCGGGCTTCCTGAACATCACCCTGGACACCGCCACCCAGGGCGAGCTGGCCCGCACCATCGTCGAGGCGGGCGCGGGCTACGGCCGCAACGAGGCGCTCAAGGGCCTGCGGATCAACCTGGAGTTCGTCTCCGCCAACCCGACCGGCCCGATCCACATCGGCGGCGTCCGCTGGGCCGCCGTCGGCGACTCGCTGGCCCGGGTGCTGCGCGCCTCCGGCGCCGACGTCACCACCGAGTACTACCTCAACGACGCCGGCGTGCAGATCACCAAGTTCGCCGCCTCGCTCCAGGCCGCCGCGAACGGCCGCGAGGTGCCGGAGGGCGGCTACGTCGGCGAGTACATCGTCGACATCGCCAAGGCGATCACCGGGGCCGTCCCCGGTCTGCTGGAGAAGTCCGAGGACGAGCAGCTCCAGGTCTTCCGCACCGAGGGCCTCAAGCTCATGGTCGCCGAGATCAAGCGCTCGATGGACGAGTTCGGCACCCACTTCGACGTCTGGTTCTCGGAGAGGTCGCTGCACGACTCGGGCGCCGTCGGCGAGTCCATCGAGCGGCTGCGCGAGCAGGGCCACGTCTTCGAGCAGGACGGCGCCATCTGGCTGCGCACCACCGACTTCGGCGACGACAAGGACCGCGTCCTGGTCAAGGCCGACGGCGACACCACCTACTTCGCCGCCGACGCCGCCTACTACCTCTCCAAGCGCGACCGCGGCGCCGAGGTCTCGGTCTACATGCTGGGCGCGGACCACCACGGCTACGTCAACCGCCTCAAGGCCATCGCCGCCTGCGCGGGCGACGACATGGACCGCAACATCGAGGTCCGGATCGGCCAGTTCGTGAAGATGCTGCGCGACGGCGAGGAGGTCCGCATGTCCAAGCGGGCCGGCAACATCATCACGATCGACGACGTCGTCGAGTGGATCGGCGTGGACGCGGCCCGCTACACCCTGGCGCGGTCCTCCACCGACTCCACCATCACCCTCGACATCAACGTGCTGACCAGCCAGACCAACGAGAACCCGGTCTTCTACGTCCAGTACGCGCACGCCCGGATGTGCTCGGTCCAGCGCAAGGCGGGCGAGCTGGGCATCACCCGGTCCGCCGATTTCAAACCCGAACTGCTCGCCACCGAGTGGGAGTCCGACCTGCTCGGCCAGCTCGGCGAGTTCCCGCGCGTCCTGGCGACGGCCGGCGAGCTGCGCGAGCCGCACCGGGTCGCCCGCTACCTGGAGGAGCTGGCGGGCAAGTACCACCGCTTCTACGACAACTGCCAGATCCTGCCGAAGGGCGACGACGAGGCCACCGACCTCACGCACGCCCGGCTCTGGCTGGCCGACGCGACACGCACGGTCATCGCGAACGGCCTGACGCTGCTGGGCGTCTCGGCGCCCGAGCGGATGTAGGCACCACCCCCATGTGCACAGCGGGGGCGGCGGACGGTCAACGGGGACCGTCGCCGCCCCTCGCCATAGGTCGAGGAAACCAACGACATGTCTCGCTCCGCACACCCCGCAGGTCCCCGGCACGGCGACGTGCTGCCCGAAGGCCACTACCAGGCGCCGCCGAGCGACCTGAACGCGCTCGACCCCAAGGTCTGGTCGCGCACCGTCGCCCGTGACGCCGAGGGCGTGGTCACCGTCGGCGGCGTCGACGTCAAGCGGCTGGCCGCCGAGTTCGGCACCCCGGCGTACGTCATGGACGAGGCCGACTTCCGGGCCCGGGCGCGCGCCTGGCGCGAGGCGTTCGGCACGGACGCCGACGTCTTCTACGCGGGCAAGGCCTTCCTCTCCAAGGCCGTCGTGCGCTGGCTGCACGAGGAGGGTCTCAACCTGGACGTGTGCAGCCCGGGCGAGCTGACCGTGGCGCTGGCCGCCGGGATGCCGCCGGAGCGGATCGCGCTGCACGGCAACAACAAGTCGGTGGACGAACTCGAACACGCGGTGAAGTCCGGGGTCGGGCACATCGTCGTCGACTCCTACGAGGAGATCGAGCGGCTCGCGGCGATCGCCGGCCGGCAGGGCGTGCGCCAGCCGGTGCTGATCCGGATCACCGTCGGCGTCGAGGCGCACACCCACGAGTTCATCGCCACCGCGCACGAGGACCAGAAGTTCGGCCTCTCGCTGACCGGGGGAGCGGCCGCCGAGGCGGTCCGCCGGGTGCTGGCGCACGGCGCGAGCCTGGAACTGCGCGGCATCCACTCGCACATCGGCTCGCAGATCTTCGACACCGCCGGCTTCGAGGTGGCCGCCCGCCGGGTGGTCGGCCTGCTGGCGTCGATCCGCGACGAGCACGGCGTCGAACTGCCCGAGATCGACCTCGGCGGCGGCCTCGGCATCGCCTACACCAGCGAGGACGACCCGCGCGAGCCGGCCGAGATCGCCGCCGCGCTGGCCGACATCGTGCGCCGCGAGTGCGCCGCCGCGAACCTGACCGCCCCCCGGCTGAGCGTGGAGCCGGGCCGGGCGATCGTCGGCCCGACCGCGTTCACCCTGTACGAGGTGGGCACCGTCAAGCCGCTGGAGGGCCTGCGCACCTACGTCAGCGTGGACGGCGGGATGTCCGACAACATCCGCACCGCGCTGTACGACGCCGAGTACTCGGTGGCCCTGGTGTCGCGCACCAGCGACGCCGCCCCGATGCTGGTGCGGGTGGTCGGCAAGCACTGCGAGTCCGGCGACATCGTCGTCCGGGACGCCTTCCTGCCGGCCGACCTCGCCCCGGGCGACCTCATCGCGGTGCCCGCCACCGGCGCGTACTGCCGCTCCATGGCGAGCAACTACAACCACGCCCTCAAGCCTCCCGTGCTCGCCGTCCAGGACGGCGCGGCCCGGGTGATCGTCCGGCGCGAGACGGAGGAGGATCTCCTGCGTCTCGATATCGGATGACGAAATCCTCGTCTCAGATCATGGAACGACCGTAGATCCGTACGGAAAGTCCCGGAGACTGGTGGAGACCGAAAGTCCGGCGGGCCCCCGAAAATCCCGCCGGAACGACCGAAGTACGAATGCAGAGCGGAGTCGGATGATGCGTACGCGGCCGCTGAAGGTGGCGTTGCTGGGCTGTGGTGTGGTGGGCTCCGAGGTGGCGCGCATCATGACGACAGACGCCGCCGACCTCGCCGCGCGCATCGGCGCGCCGGTCGAGCTCGCCGGCATCGCGGTCCGCCGGGCGGGCCGCCCCCGCCCGGGGGTTCCCGAGCACCTGCTGACCACCGATGCCGAGGCCCTGGTGAACCGGGGCGACATCGACGTGGTGATCGAGGTCGTGGGCGGCATCGAGCCGTCCAAACACCTCATCCTGTCGGCGTTCAAGCAGGGCGCCTCGGTGGTCAGCGCGAACAAGGCGCTGCTCGCCAAGGACGGCACCGAGCTGCACGCGGCGGCCGCCGAGGCCGGCGTGGACCTCTACTACGAGGCCGCGGTGGCCGGTGCGATCCCGCTGCTGCGCCCGCTGCGCGAGTCGCTGGCCGGCGACCGGGTCAACCGGGTGCTCGGCATCGTCAACGGCACCACCAACTTCATCCTCGACAAGATGGACTCCACCGGCGCCGGGTACTCGGAGGCGCTGGAGGAGGCCACCGCGCTCGGCTACGCCGAGGCCGACCCGACCGCCGACGTGGAGGGCTTCGACGCCGCCGCCAAGGCCGCGATCCTGGCCGGCATCGCCTTCCACACCAAGGTGACCGCGGCGGACGTCTACCGCGAGGGCCTCACCGAGGTCACCGCCGCCGACATCGCCTCCGCCAAGGCGATGGGCTGCGTGGTCAAGCTGCTGGCGATCTGCGAGCGGGCCGCCGACGGCGAGTCGGTCACCGCGCGCGTCCACCCGGCGATGATCCCGCTGTCGCACCCGCTGGCCTCGGTCCGCGAGGCGTACAACGCGGTGTTCGTGGAGGCCGAGGCGGCCGGCCGGCTGATGTTCTACGGCCCGGGGGCGGGCGGCGCGCCGACCGCCTCCGCGGTCCTCGGCGACCTCGTCGCGGTCTGCCGCAACAAGCTCGCCGGTGCCACCGGCCCCGGCGACTCGGTGTACACCAGGCTGCCGGCCAAGCCGATGGACGAGGTCGTCACCCGCTACCACGTCAGCCTGGACGTCGACGACCGCGCGGGCGTGCTCGCCCAGGTCGCCTCCGTCTTCGCCGAGCACGGCGTCTCCATCGACACCGTGCGCCAGCAGGGCCGCGACGGCGACGCCTCGCTCGTCGTGGTCACCCACCGCGCCACCGACGCCGCGCTGTCGGCGACGGTGGACAAGCTCCGCGCACTCGACAGCGTGCGCGACGTGGCCAGCATCATGCGGGTCGAAGGGGAATAGGAACAGATGATGAGCAGCGTTGCCGAGAACGCCGCCGCCCGTGGCACCCACACCCACCAGTGGCGTGGCCTGATCGAGGAGTACCGGGACCGCCTGCCGGTCAGCGCGGCGACCCCGGTGGTCACCCTGCTGGAGGGCGGCACCCCGCTGGTCCCCGCCCAGGTGCTCTCCGAGCGCACCGGCTGCGAGGTCTACCTCAAGGTCGAGGGCGCCAACCCGACCGGGTCCTTCAAGGACCGCGGCATGACGATGGCCATCTCCAAGGCGAAGGAGGACGGCGCCCAGGCCGTCATCTGCGCCTCCACCGGCAACACCTCGGCCTCCGCCGCCGCCTACGCGGTGCGGGCCGGGATGGTGTCGGCGGTGCTCGTCCCGCAGGGCAAGATCGCCCTCGGCAAGATGGGCCAGGCGCTGGTGCACGGCGCGAAGATCCTCCAGGTGGACGGGAACTTCGACGACTGCCTCACCCTTGCGCGTGAACTGTCCGAGAAGTACCCGGTGGCGCTGGTCAACTCGGTGAACCCGGTCCGGATCGAGGGTCAGAAGACCGCCGCCTTCGAGATCGTCGACATGCTCGGCGACGCGCCGGACATCCACGTGCTGCCGGTCGGCAACGCGGGCAACATCACCGCGTACTGGAAGGGCTACCGCGAGTACGCGGCGGACGGCCTGGCCGCCCGCACCCCGCGGATGTGGGGCTTCCAGGCCTCCGGCTCGGCCCCGATCGTGGACGGCGCCCCGGTGCTCAAGCCGCAGACCATCGCCACCGCGATCCGGATCGGCAACCCGGCCTCCTGGGACTACGCGCTCGCCGCGCGGGACGAGTCGGGCGGCCTCATCGACAAGGTGACCGACCGTCAGATCCTTTCCGCCTACCGCCTGTTGGCCTCCCAGGAGGGCGTCTTCGTGGAGCCCGCCTCGGCCGCCTCGGTGGCCGGCCTGCTGGCCAAGGCGGAGGCCGGCCTGGTCGACCCGGGCCAGCGGATCGTCTGCACCGTGACCGGCAACGGCCTCAAGGACCCCGACTGGGCGGTGGCCGGCGCGCCGCAGCCGCAGATCGTCCCGATCGACCCCGAGGCCGCCGCCCGGCGCCTGGGCCTGCTCGACTAGCCCCACCCGACCCGGGGGCCCGTCCCCCACCGGGCCGACCCTTTCGGGGGTCGGCCCGGTTTACGTTCTTGACTGACACTTTTGTGTCAATTCACCGGCGCTTTCCGATCCGATTCCCGCACGCATTCCGGCCAGAAGCGGCAACACACCAGACCGAAGGCCCACGGGGTGTACCGCTGTGGAACCTCTCTTCGATACTCTGGGTCCGGCCGTGTGGCACATGCCCCGGGTCCGGCCCCGTCGGGGGCCGCACCATCGACTGTGACCGTCCGCCCCGGCCGGGGCCCGCGGCCCCACCCCCACCCTCGCACCGACGCGCTTCGCGCCGCCCGATTTCCCCAGGAGAGTCCACCGCATGGCCGGTCCTGCGTTCCGTGCCGCCGCCGTCCGGGTCCGGGTTCCCGCGACCAGTGCCAACCTCGGCCCGGGTTTCGACGCCTTCGGACTCGCGCTGGGTCTGTACGACGACGTGGTCGTCCGGGTCGCCGACTCCGGACTCTCCGTCGACATCGCCGGCGAGGGTGCCGACACCCTGCCGAGGGACGAGCGCCACCTGCTGGTCCGCTCGATGCGCGCCGCCTTCGACCGCCTCGGCGGCCAGCCGCGCGGCCTCGAAGTGGTCTGCGCCAACCGGATACCGCACGGCCGCGGCCTGGGCTCCTCGTCCGCCGCGATCTGCGCCGGCATCGTCGCCGCCCGGGCCGTCACCATCGGCGGCCCGTCCGCCCTGGACGACGACGCCCTGCTGGCCCTCGCCTCCGAGCTGGAGGGCCACCCGGACAACGTGGCGGCCTGCCTGCGGGGCAACTTCACCGTGGCCTGGACCGAGGAGGACACCGCCCGGGCGATCGCCCTGGAGCCGGCCGCCGAGGTCGTCCCGGTGGTGTTCGTCCCGGCCACCGAGGTGCTCACCGAGACCGCCCGCGGCCTGCTGCCCAGGACCGTCCCGCTGGCCGACGCCGCCGCCAACGCCGGCCGCTCCGCGCTGCTGGTCGAGGCGCTGACCCGCCGGCCGGACCTGCTGCTGACCGCCACCGAGGACCGGATCCACCAGGACTACCGGGCCTCCGCGATGCCGGACAGTGCCGCCCTGGTGGCCGCGCTGCGCGCCGAGGGCGTGCCCGCGGTGATCTCCGGCGCCGGCCCGACCGTGCTCGCGCTCACCGACGAGGCCGGGGTGCAGAAGGTCCTGGGCTTCGCCGGCGACCACGGCTCCGGCGGCCCGGTGTTCGCCGCGCACCGGCTGGAACTCGACCGGACCGGCGCCGCGGTGCTCCCGCTCGACGTCTGAGCACGCCGTCCGGGCCGGGCCGTCCGGACACGATTGGCAAGCGCAAGGCTGGGGAATGTCTGAGGGGGTCGGTAGTGTTAACCTCATTGCTGCACCAGGTGCCCTCCGGGGCTCGGTGCGCCGCGTCCCGATCCCAGCACTCCGCACCAGCGGAGTCCCGGCGATGTACGGGGCGACGATTCTCCGGGAGCCCACCGCAGCGCGTACGCAGCCTGCCTGCGCGACTTGCGGCCGCATCCCGAAGCCGTGACGGCACCTGACTCCCACCCGCGGCCTCCCACCTAGAGGCCAGGACGGGCGGAGCGCGGGCCACCGTCACGCGACGGGGGCCCGGGATTCGCAGGCAGCGTGGGGGCACCTCCCGGCCGGCGGCCGGGGGGAGGGTCGTGACACGACCGTCCCGCCACGCCACTCAGCACCACCGTGCTTCTAGCACCGCACCTCGCAGCCCTCTCCCGACTGGCACCCAGCGCCATTCGGGGGATCACCGCCTCGGACCGACGCAGTCGAGCGTTGGTCAGGACAGCACAACCGGTCGCCGAGCCAGACAGGCCGACGTCCGCTCCAGGGAAGGACCCTTAGTGAGCGACACCACCGATCTGATGGGCGCGCGCCCGGACGCCGACGCGTCGGACGCAGCCGCCGCACCCGCGGCCCCGGCGCGGCGCCGTCGTACCGCCGCCGCGGGCCTGGACGGCATGGTCCTGGCCGAGCTGCAGAAGCTCGCCGCGGACCTGGGCATCACCGGTACCGGACGCATGCGCAAGAGCCAGCTGATCGAGACCATCAAGGAGAAGAGCGGCGGCGACCCGCTGCTCGCCGGCGCCACCGCCGCTCCGGCCGCCAAGCGCGCCGCGAAGGCCGAGGCCGCCGAGCCGGCCGAGAAGCCGGCCCGCCGGACCAGCAAGGCCGCCGCCGCCCGGGCCGAGGCCCCGGCCGCCGCCGCCGAGGCGCAGGCCCAGATCGAGATCCCGGTCCAGGCCGCCGCCGAGACCGCCGCGCCCGCCCGCACCGAGCGCACCCGCCGCCGGGCCACCTCGGCCGCCGGCGCCCCGGTCGCCGAGACCGCCGCCGAGGCGCCCGCCGCCGTGGTGACCGAGGCCAAGCCGGCCGAGGCCCGCACCGAGGGCGCCCGCGCCTTCGAGGGCCGCGAGGAGGGCCGCGAGACCCGCCGCGACCGCCGTGAGCGCCGTGAGCGCCGCGACGGCGGCGAGCGCGAGGGCCGCCAGGAGACCGCCGAGGCCCAGGCCGGCCAGGACGGCGAGGGGCGCGAGTCGCGCCGCGACCGCCGCAACCGGCGTGACCGCGCCGAGCGCCAGCCCCAGCAGCAGGCCGCCCAGAGCGAGGCCCAGCCGAGCCGCCAGGGCGGCCAGCAGGCCCAGCCGCAGGCGCAGCAGCAGGGCGGCTTCGAGGACGACGAGTACGGCGACGGCCGCCGCGGCCGCCGGGGCCGCTACCGCGACCGCCGGGGCCGTGGCCGCCGCGAGGGCTTCGAGACGGGCGGCGGCACCGAGCCGCAGATCGGCGAGGACGACGTCCTGATCCCGGTCGCGGGCATCCTCGACATCCTCGACAACTACGCGTTCGTGCGTACCTCCGGCTACCTGCCGGGCCAGAACGACGTCTACGTCTCGCTCGCCCAGGTCCGCAAGAACGGCCTGCGCAAGGGCGACGCCATCACCGGCGCGGTGCGCCAGCCGCGCGAGGGCGAGCGCCGCGAGAAGTTCAACGCCATGGTGCGGCTGGACTCGGTCAACGGCATGGACCCGGAGAGCGGCCGCGGCCGCCCCGAGTTCAACAAGCTGACCCCGCTCTACCCGCAGGAGCGGCTGCGCCTGGAGACCGACCCGGGCGTGCTGACCACCCGGATCATCGACCTGGTGTCGCCGATCGGCAAGGGCCAGCGCGGTCTGATCGTCGCGCCGCCGAAGACCGGCAAGACGATGGTGCTCCAGGCGGTCGCCAACGCGATCACCCACAACAACCCCGAGTGCCACCTGATGGTCGTCCTGGTCGACGAGCGTCCGGAGGAGGTCACCGACATGCAGCGGTCGGTGAAGGGCGAGGTCATCTCCTCGACCTTCGACCGCCCGGCGGAGGACCACACCACCGTCGCCGAGCTGGCCATCGAGCGCGCCAAGCGCCTGGTGGAGCTGGGCCACGACGTGGTGATCCTGCTGGACTCGATCACCCGTCTGGGCCGCGCCTACAACCTGGCGGCGCCGGCCTCCGGCCGCATCCTGTCCGGCGGTGTCGACTCGACCGCGCTGTACCCGCCGAAGAAGTTCTTCGGCGCCGCGCGCAACATCGAGAACGGCGGCTCGCTGACCATCCTGGCCACCGCGCTGGTCGAGACCGGCTCGCGGATGGACGAGGTGATCTTCGAGGAGTTCAAGGGCACCGGCAACATGGAGCTCAAGCTCGACCGGAAGCTCTCGGACAAGCGCATCTTCCCGGCCGTCGACGTGGACGCCTCCAGCACCCGCAAGGAGGAGATCCTGCTCGGCAGCGAGGAGCTCGCCATCGTCTGGAAGCTGCGCCGGGTGCTGCACGCGCTCGACTCGCAGCAGGCGATCGAGCTGCTGCTGGACAAGATGAAGCAGACCAAGAGCAACGCCGAGTTCCTGATGCAGATCGCCAAGACGACCCCCGGGTCGGGCGACTGACGCCGTAGGACACGTCGAAGCACACCCGGGCCCCGGACCGCGCGAAGCGGTCCGGGGCCCGTTGCCGTTCCCGGTACGGTTTGTTCCAGACTCGGGACGTATTGGGGCCTTTTCGGCAGCTTGTCCGATTTACTCTGGACCGTATGGCCGAACACAAGAGGGTCCCGAGCCGCCGTCGCAAGCTCCTGCGCGCGGCCGCGTGCGCCGTCGCCGCCCTCGTCGTGCTGGGGGCCGGGGCGGCCGGGTACGCCTACCTGCGGCTGGACGGCAACCTCAAGAGCGTCGACATCGACGCCCGGCTCGGCACCGCCCGCCCGCCGGCCGCCACCGACGGCTCCTTCAACCTGCTGGTGCTCGGCTCCGACTCGCGCTCCGGCGGCAACGCGGACCTCGCCGGCGGCGACACCGGCGGCACCGCCCGCTCGGACACCGCGATGGTGGTGCACATCAGCCAGGACCACTCGCGCGCCGACGTGGTGTCCATCCCGCGCGACACCCTCGTCGCGCGCCCCGAGTGCACGAACCCGCAGGGCAAGGCGGTGCCGGCCGCCAAGCGCGCGATGTTCAACAGCGCCTACGAGGCCGGCGGCGCGGCCTGCGCGGTCAAGACCGTGGAACAGCTCAGCGGGCTGCGGATGGACCACTACGTCGAAGTGGACTTCGACGGCTTCGCCCGGCTGGTGGACGCGATGGGCGGGGTCACCGTGACCACCACGGTGGCCATCCACGACAAGGACAGCGGCCTGGACCTCCCGGCCGGCGAGCACCACCTGGACGGGCAGCAGGCGCTCGCCTTCGTCCGCACCCGGCACGGCGTCGGCGACGGCAGCGACCTCGGCCGGATCGAGCTGCAGAAGCAGATGGTCCGCTCGCTGCTCCGGCAGGCCGGCGGCATCGGGCTGCTGGGCAACCCGGTCAAGCTCTGGTCGGTCGGCGACACGCTGACCCGCTCGATCACCACCGACTCCGCGCTCGCCTCGGTCAACTCGCTGGTCGGACTGGCCCAGCAGCTCAAGGGCATCGGGCCGGACCAGCTCGCCATGGTCACCCTGCCGGTGGCGGCGGCCCCGGGGGCCCCGGACCGGGTGGTCCAGCGCCAGCCCCAGGCGGACCGGCTCTGGGCGGCCCTCAAGGCCGATCTGCCGGTGCCGGCGGAGGTGGTCGCCACCCAGCCGCAGAACCCCGCCCAGGCCACTCCCACGGCGCCCGCCACGGCCCCGGCGAAGGCGCCCGCCAAGCGTCCCTGAGGCGCCCCGCAGGGGCCGGCGGGAGGCCGGCGGGGGGCCCCGCGGCGGGCCCGGAATATCCGGCGGCGCCCCCCGGTTTGGGAAGAGGCGGCCGGTCCTGGCAGACTGGACCGTCGGTCCCGGTTCACGAGCGGCCTTCCAGGCCGCCGACCCGGTGCCCTCCCGAACACTAGGAGAACCCCTTGAAGCCCAACGTTCACCCCGAGTACGTGGTCACCCGTGTGACCTGCACCTGCGGCGCCGAGTTCACCACCCGCTCGACCGAGACCAGCGGCGAGATCCGCGCCGAGGTCTGCTCGCAGTGCCACCCGTTCTACACCGGCAAGCAGAAGATCCTCGACACCGGTGGCCGCGTGGCCCGCTTCGAGGCCCGCTTCGGCAAGCAGCACAGCGCGAAGGCCTAGCGCTCCCTCGGCGCCGGTTCCCGGTGCCCCCGAACTCGTTTCCGGGGGTGCTTGGGGACCGGCGCCGTTCGCGTCCCCCCGCACCTGCGCGAACGCACCCGCGAAGCCACCCTCGCGAAACCATCCCCGCACGACGATCCCCGGGAAGAAGGCCACCCCATGTTCGAGGCAGTCGAAGAGCTCCTCGTCGAGCACGCCGACCTCGAGACGAGGCTGGCCGACCCGTCCGTCCACGCCGACCAGGCCAACGCCCGCAAGCTGGCCAAGCGCTACGCCGAGCTGACCCCGATCACCCGCGTCTACCGCGCGTGGCGGCAGGCCGGCGAGGACATCGAAGCCGCCCGCGAACTCGCCGCCGAGGACCCGGAGTTCCTCTCCGAGGTGAAGGACGGCGAGGCCCGCCGCGAGGAGCTGACCGAGGAGCTGCGGCTGCTGCTCGTGCCGCGCGACCCGAGCGACGACAAGGACGTCATCCTGGAGATCAAGGCGGGCGAGGGCGGCGAGGAGTCCGCGCTGTTCGCCGGCGACCTGCTCCGGATGTACCTGCGCTTCGCCGAGCGGATCGGCTGGAAGACCGAGATCATCGACTCCAACGAGTCCGACCTCGGCGGCTACAAGGACGTCTCGGTCGCGGTGAAGACCAAGGGCAACGCCGAGCCCGGCCAGGGCGTCTGGGCCCGGCTGAAGTACGAGGGCGGCGTGCACCGCGTGCAGCGCGTCCCCGCCACCGAGTCGCAGGGCCGCATCCACACCTCCGCGGCGGGCGTGCTGGTCACCCCCGAGGCCGAGGAGGTCGAGGTCGAGATCCTCGCCAACGACCTGCGGATCGACGTCTACCGCTCCTCCGGCCCCGGCGGCCAGTCGGTGAACACCACCGACTCCGCCGTCCGGATCACCCACCTGCCGACCGGTATCGTGGCGTCCTGCCAGAACGAGAAGAGCCAGCTGCAGAACAAGGAGCAGGCGATGCGCATCCTGCGTTCGCGGCTGCTGGCCGCCGCGCAGGAGGAGGCCGAGCGGGAGGCCTCGGACGCGCGCCGCAGCCAGGTCCGCACGGTGGACCGTTCCGAGCGGATCCGGACGTACAACTACCCGGAGAACCGCATCTCGGACCACCGCACGGGCTTCAAGTCGTACAACCTGGACCAGGTCCTGGACGGCGAGCTGAACGCGGTCATCCAGTCCTGCGTCGACGCGGACGCCGCGGCCAAGCTCGCCGCGGCCCAACAGAACTGACACCGGCGGCGAGCCCGACGTCGAGGCCGGAGAGCGGAAGCAAGAGGTCGTACGGATGAACCTGCTACTCGCGGAGGTGGCCCAGGCCACCCAGCGGTTGGCCGCGGCCGGCGTGCCGTCGCCGCGCTTCGACGCGGAGGAGCTCGCCGCCCACGTCCACAACGTCAAGCGCAGCCAGCTGCACACCGTCCAGGACGGCGACTTCGACGCCCGGTACTGGGAGGCGGTCGCCCGCCGCGAGGCCCGCGAGCCGCTCCAGCACATCACCGGCCGCGCCTTCTTCCGCTACCTCGAACTGGCGGTCGGGCCGGGCGTGTTCGTGCCCCGCCCGGAGACCGAGACGGTCGTCGAGTGGGCCATAGACGCGGTCCGCGAGATGGACGTCGCCGAGCCGCTGGTCGTCGACCTGTGCTCCGGCTCCGGCGCCATCGCGCTCGCCCTCGCCCAGGAGCTGCCGCGCTCCACCGTGCACGCCTTCGAGCTCGACGAGGGCGCGCTGCCGTACACCCGGCGCAACATCGAGGCCTCGCCCGACCGCGCCCGGGTCACCCTGCACGAGGGCGACGCCACCCGGGCCTTCGAGGACGACCGCGCCTGGGACGGCCGCTTCGACCTGGTGATCTCCAACCCGCCGTACATCCCGCTCACCGAGTGGGAGTACGTCGCGCCGGAGGCCCGCGACCACGACCCGCAGATGTCGCTGTTCTCCGGCGAGGACGGCCTCGACACCATCCGCGGCATCGAGCGGGTCGCCGCCCGCCTGCTGCGACCGGGCGGCGCCGTGGTGATCGAGCACGCCGACACCCAGGGCGGCCAGGTCCCGTGGATCTTCAACGAGGAGGGCGGCTGGACCGACGCCGCCGACCACCGGGACCTGAACAACCGCCCCCGCTTCACCACGGCGCGCAAGGCGTCGCTGTGAACCACGTCATGAGCCCGTCCGGAAGGGGACCGCACCGATGAGCCGCCGCTACGACTGTGCCGACGCCGGGGACCGCGCCACCGGCCTGCGCGAGGCCGCCTCGGCCATCCGCCGCGGCGAACTCGTCGTGCTGCCCACCGACACCCTGTACGGCGTCGGGGCGGACGCCTTCTCGCCGGAGGCCGTGGGCGCGCTGCTCGCCGCCAAGGGCCGCGGCCGCAACATGCCCTCGCCGGTGCTGGTCGGCTCGCCGACCACCCTGCACGGCCTGGTCACCGACTTCTCCGAGCAGGCCTGGGAGCTCGTCGACGCGTTCTGGCCGGGCGGGCTCACCCTGGTCGCCAAGCACCAGCCCTCGCTGCGCTGGGACCTCGGCGACACCCGGGGCACCGTCGCCGTCCGGATGCCGCTGCACCCGGTCGCCATCGAGCTGCTGAACGCCACCGGGCCGATGGCCGTCTCCAGCGCCAACCGGACCGGCGGCCCGTCCCCGGCCACCTGCGACGAGGCCCAGCAGCAGCTCGGCGACGCCATCTCGGTCTACCTGGACGGCGGCACCGCCGACCACGCCCAGGCCTCGTCGATCGTCGACGTCACCGGCAAGGTGCCGGTGCTGCTGCGGGCCGGCGCGATCTCCGCCGAGCAGCTGAGGGAGGTCGTCCCCGACCTGGAGGCCGGCAGTTGACGGCCGCCTCCCTCCATGCCGGGCCCGGCATATCGCCGTACCTGAGCGTGGGCCCCAGGCCGCTGGACCACTTCCGCATCCTGTACGTCTGCACCGGCAACATCTGCCGCTCGCCGATCGCCGAGCGGCTCACCCGGCGTGAGCTGGACACCCGGCTCAACCCCCGGGTGGCCGGGCGCATCCTGGTCGAGTCGGCCGGCACCTGGGGCCACGTGGGCGCGCCGATGGAGGAGCACGCCGCCACGGTGCTGGACGAGTACGGCGCCGACAGCGGCGGCTTCACCGGCCGCGAACTGCTGGACGAGCACGTGGTCGAGGCCGACCTGGTGCTCACCGCGACCCTGGACCACCGGGCCCAGGTCATCTCGATGGGCCACGAGGCGGGGCTGCGCACCTTCACCCTGAAGGAGTTCACCCGGCTGGTCCGCACGATCGACCCGGGCACCCTGCCGGACCCCCGGCGCGGCGCGGACGTCACCGAGCGCGCCCGCGCGCTGGTCCGCGCCGCCGCCGCGCTGCGCGGCTGGCTGCTGGCCGCCGACCCCGAGGCGGACGAACTGCACGACCCCTACGGCGCCCCGATCGGGATGTTCCGCAACTGCGGCGAGGAGATATTCCACGCCGTCGACCCCGTCGTCACGGCCCTCACCGGAGTCCGGGCCCTGCTCTGAGGCCCGGCCCCTTCGTCGCTCCCTCGCTTCTCCCTCCCGGCACCGGCGCGCCCTGGCCCGCTCCCGTGCTTCTCCCTCGGCACCGGCGCGCGCCCACCCGGGGGTAGCCCGGCACGCGCCGCCGTGCCGGGGCGCGGGGGCGGTCCTACGCTGGAGAAATCCGACCCGACGCGCCCGGGAGCCCCGCCATGACCGTCACCGATGCAGCGACCGGCCCCGTCGACACCACCGGAGCCCGCTCCGCGGCCCTCTTCCGGGCCGATCCGCAGGTGGCCGACCTGCTGGCCGCCGAGGCCGAGCGGAGGGCCGAGACGGTCCAGCTGCTGGCGGGGGAGAACCTCACCGGTCCGGCCGTCCTGGCGGCCCTCACCGGCCCGCTGATCGACAAGTACGCCGAGGGCTACCCCGGCCGCCGCCACCACACCGGGTGCGCGCTCGCGGACGCCGCCGAGCTGCTGGCGATCGACCGGGCCCGCGCGCTGTTCGCCGCCCCGCACGCCAATGTGCAGCCGCGCTCCGGCACCTCGGCGATGCTGGCCGCCTACGCCGCGCTGCTGCGGCCCGGCGACGTGGTGCTCGCGATGTCGCTGGAGCACGGCGGCCACCTCAGCTGCGGATCGCGGGCCAACTTCTCCGGCCGCTGGTTCGACTTCGTCGGCTACGGCGTGCGCCGTGAGGACGGGCTGATCGACCTCGACCAGGTCCGCGAGCTGGCCCTGCGCTACCGCCCGAAGGCGATCGTGGCCGGATCCATCTCCTACCCGCGGCACCCGGACTGGGCCGCCTTCCGGGAGATCGCCGACGAGACGGACGCCTACCTGGTGGCCGCCGCCGCCCAGACCACCGGCCTGATCGCGGCCGGCGTGGCGCCGTCCCCGGTGCCGTACGCGGACGTCACCGTGGCGGCCACCCACAAGCTGCTCCGCGGCCCGCGCGGGGGCCTGCTGCTGTGCACTGCGGAGCTGGCGGAGCGGGTCGACCGGGCGGTCTTCCCGTTCAGCCAGGGCGGCGCCGCGATGAACGAAGTGGCCGCCAAGGCCGTCGCGCTGGCCGAGGCCGCGACGCCCGCCTACCGCGCCTACGCGCACCGCGCGGTGGCCGGCGCGCGGGTGCTCGCGGCGGGGCTCGCGCAGGCCGGCGCGCGTCCGCTGACCGGCGGCACCGACACCCACCTGGTGACCGCCGACGTCGGCCCGCTCGGGGTCAGCGGCGCCGAGGCGGAGCGCCGCTGCGCGGCCGCCGGGCTGCTGCTCGGCAAGTGCGCGCTGCCGTACGACGAGGCGCCGCCGTCGGAGGCCTCCGGAATCCGGCTCGGCACCGGCACGGTGACCTCGCAGGGCATGGGCGAGCCGGAGCTGGCGGAGATCGCGGGGCTGATCGGACGGCTGCTCGCGGACGGCACGGACGTCCGGGTCGCGGAGCGGGTCCGGGAGCTGGCGCGGGCGTTCGCCGGGCGCCGCTGACCGACCGCCGATCCGAATCTCCTACCCGGTAGGGCGAACCGCGATGCGTGCCCCCGGCGTCGGACTCAATAAGGTGTGTGCCGTGGCGACGCACCTCGAACCCCGGACAGGCAGGGGAGTACCTTCGGTACCCACCCGTCGGACAGCGCTGCAGGAGGCCAGTGGTGCGTGAGTATCTGCTGGTGCTGTTCTGCACCGCGGCCGTCACCTACCTGCTGACCGGCCCGGTCCGGAAGTTCGCCATCGCGGCGGGGGCGATGCCCCCGGTCCGCGCGCGCGATGTGCACCGCGAGCCCACGCCCCGGCTCGGCGGCATCGCCATGTTCGGCGGACTCTGCGCGGGCATCCTGGTCGCCTCCCAGCTCGACAACCTGAGCAAGGTGTTCTCCCAGGGCACCGACATCCGGGCGCTGCTCTCCGGCGCCGGCATCATGTGGCTGCTCGGCGTGCTGGACGACAAGTGGGGCGTGGACGCCCTGGTGAAGCTCGGCGGCCAGATGATCGCCGCCGGCGTGATGGTCTGGCAGGGCGTCACCGTGATCACCCTGCCGGTGCCGGGTGTCGGGCCGGTCGCGCTCAGCCCCACCCAGGGCATGGTCATCTCGGTGGTCATGGTCGTCGTCATGGTCAACGCGGTGAACTTCATCGACGGCCTGGACGGTCTGGCCGGCGGCATGGTCTGCATCGCCGCGATGGCCTTCTTCCTGTACTCCTACCGGCTCTGGTACGGCTACACGATCACCGACGCCGCCCCCGCCGTGCTGTTCAGCGTGCTGCTGATCGGCATGTGCCTGGGCTTCCTGGCGCACAACATGCACCCGGCCCGGATCTTCATGGGCGACTCCGGGTCGATGATGCTCGGCCTGATGCTGGCCGTCGCCGCGATCTCGATCACCGGCCGGGTCGACCCCGACCTCATCACCAGCGAGCTGGGTTCGCAGACCGCCACCGTGCACGCCCTGGTGCCGATCTACATCCCGCTGCTGCTGCCGCTGACGGTCATCGCGCTGCCGCTGGCGGACCTGCTGCTCGCGGTGGTCCGCCGCACCTGGGCGGGCCAGTCCCCGTTCGCCGCCGACAAGCGGCACCTGCACCACCGACTGCTCCAGGTCGGCCACTCGCACAGCCGCGCCGTACTGATCATGTACTTCTGGGCCGCGCTGATCGCCTTCGGGACCGTCGCCTTCTCGGTCACCAACACCGGCCGGACCGTCGTCCTCACGCTGGCCGGGCTCTGCCTGGTCGGCCTGGTGGTGCTGCTCACCCCGCGGTTCCGGCCGCGGGCCCCGCGCGCGGTGCAGGCCTTCGTGCCGCCGCGCTACCGCCGCCGCCCGGTTCCGGCGGTCGTGCGGGTCGCCGACGAGCCGTCGCCCGCCGGGGGCGACGCGGACCCGGCCGCACCCGCCCCGGCCTCGCAGGACGACTTCCCGGTCGTGGACGAGGAGGTGCTCAGGCGCTTCGGGGACGGCGCCAGCGCGGTCGGACACCGGCCGCGCGGCCGGGGCTGACCGCACCCGGGCGCCGACGCGGGCGGCCACGTTCGGCGGAGCCGTCAGCTCCTCGCCTCGTCTGTTCGGGTGACTTTGCCGGGAGTCCGTGTGGCGAGCAGCACATGCATAGGGTAAAGACCACATCAAATAGCTTGTGATACCGTTCACGAGGAGCCCGGGCCTGGTCGAGAGCCTCTGCGCAAAGAGGACTCCGATCCACGAAGGTCATCCTCCCGTTCCTGGATGTGAGCACTCGTCAGGTGTTCACGCTGTTCGACGTCCGTTTGCCCGACATGCCGCCGGAGTTGCCGACATGCCGTCCCATGACGCCCGGATCATCCGAGGCGCCGCAATCCCCACCGCGGTCGCCGGGGTCGTCGCCATGACGATCGCGACCATCGTGGTGGGAATCAAGGGGCTGTACGGTGCCCTGTTCGCAGCAGTGCTGGTGATGGCGTTCTTCAGCGTCGGCCAAGCTGCTGTCGATCGCCTGAGCAGGGGAAACCCCCAACTCCTGCTGCCGGTGGCGATGTCGGTCTACATGGCCCAGATCCTGCTGGTGGGGATCGTGCTGGCGGTCTTCAAGAACACGACCGCCTTCGACACCAAGGTCTTCGGCTTCACCGTACTGGGTTGCACATTGGTCTGGACGGGGGCGGTGGTCCGGATCGGCATGAAGGCCAAGATCTTCTATGTGGAGACCGGTTCCTCCTCCAAGAAGGGGGATCCCCCGGAGCGTCAACCGTGATGCTGTGCTCGCCTCCTCCCAAAGAGGGGGCGGTGTCCGGTGCCCGGTCGACGGACTGCTATCGTCCGGGACAGCCACGGGGTGTGGCTTGCGGCGGGATCGTTCCACTGACCGGACGGATGGCGCTCCAGCACCCCACGTCTTCACACCGTCGGCCAGACGAGGGCCGCGCTTCGGCGCCGGGCCCGGTCGTGGCCGGCGCGAGAGACAAGAATCCAGTCAAAGTGCCGCACCGTGGCCGAGAGCCGCGCCGACACACCGAGGTTGCCGTAACTATGTGTCACGACGAAGGAGTCCGTGGTGAGTGCTGACAGGCTCACGCAGCTCGCCTCCGAGGCCAACTGCCACCTGTTCTCCGGCTGCGGCTTCCCGGCGCCCGGCCTGAACGAGTTCCAGTTCAAGCCGATCTTCACGATTGGCAGCGTCGAGTTCAACAAGCCGATGCTCCTTTCGATGATCGTCGCGCTGCTGGTCATCGGTTTCTTCTGGGCTGCTTTCGCCAAGCCGAAGCTCGTGCCGGGCAAGCTCCAGCTGGTCGGTGAGATCGGTTACGAGTTCGTCAAGCGAAGCATCGTGCTCGACTCCATCGGCAAGCGGGGCGAGAAGTACGTCCCCATGATGGTGTCGCTGTTCTTCTTCATCTGGCTCCTGAACGTGATGTCGATCGTCCCGTTCGTCCAGTACCCGGCTGCCGCCAACATCGCCTTCCCCGCAGCGCTGGCCCTGATCGTCTGGGTCACCTACATGGGGCTGACCTTCAAGACGCACGGTTTCGTGGGCGGTCTGAGGAACCTGTGCTGGCCGTCGGGCGTGCCCGGCTGGGTCATGTTCATCCTGGTGCCGATCGAGTTCGTCTCGAACATCTTCCTGCGGCCCTTCACGCTCGCGGTCCGACTGTTCGCGAACATGTTCGCGGGCCACCTGCTGATCGTGATGTTCTCGGTCGCCTCCTGGTACCTGCTCAGCCCGAGCATCGGCGCGCTGTACGCGGGCGCCTCGTTCACCGTGACGATCGCGCTGACCGCCTTCGAGCTGCTGATCCAGTTCCTCCAGGCCTACATCTTCGTGCTCCTCGCCAGCACGTACATCGGCGGAGCGCTCGAAGAAGCGCACTGACGTCGAACCGGCGCCGGAGCGACGGCGCCGATCCGCACGGGCAACTCCCGGCAAAGACTCCCGGTGGCCAACCACCACCGGTTCCACCACGCATAAGGACAGTTTGAGATGCAGAACCTCGCTGAGGTCTCCGGTTCCGTCGCTTCCATCGGCTACGGTCTCGCGGCCATCGGCCCCGGCATCGGTCTGGGCCTCATCTTCGGTAACAGCGTCCAGGCCATGGCCCGCCAGCCCGAGGCCGCCGGCCTGGTCCGCACCAACATGTTCATCGGTCTGGCCGTGACCGAGGCGCTCGCGCTCATCGGCATCGTCATGCCGTTCGTGTTCGGCAAGTAGTTCGGCACATCGGTAGCCAGTTTCGACGAAAGGTTCAGATATGAACCCCGTGGTCTTCCTCGCGCAGGAGGGGGAGGAGATGAACCCCCTCCTCCCCGCGTGGCCCGAGGTCATCATCGGCCTGCTTTGCTTCTTCATCGTCTTCGGGTTCCTCGGCAAGAAGCTCCTCCCCAGCATCGAGAAGGTGCTGTCGGAGCGCCGGGACGCGATCGAGGGCGGCATGGAGCGTGCCGAGGCCGCTCAGGCCGAGGCTCAGGCCACGCTTGAGCAGTACCGTGCCGAGCTCGGCGAGGCGCGCCACGAGGCTGCTCGCATCATCGAGCAGGCTCGCGAGCAGGGCGCCGCCCAGCTCGCCGAGATGCGCGAGGAGGGCAAGCGTCAGCGCGAGGCCATCGTCGCGGCCGGCCACGCCCAGATCGAGGCCGACAAGAAGCAGGCGACCGCCGCCCTGCGTCAGGACGTGGGCTCGCTGGCCACCCAGCTGGCGTCCCGCATCGTGGGTGAGTCCCTTGAGGACCACACGCGGCAGAGCGGTGTCGTGGACCGCTTCCTGGACGAGCTGGAGGCCAAGGCCACCGCTGCCCAGGGTGCGGCCAAGTGATCGGCGCCAGCCGCGAGGCACTCGCCGCCGGGCGGCAGAACCTGGAGAGCCTGACCGACTCCACCTCGGTGGACGCGGCCAAGCTCGCCGAGGAGCTCACCGCCGTCACGGCCCTGCTGGACCGCGAGGTGTCGCTCCGCCGCGTGCTGACCGACCCGTCGCGGTCGGGCCAGGACAAGGCGCAGCTGGCCTCCTCGCTGCTGAGCGGCCAGGTCTCCGGCGAGACGGTCGACCTGGTGTCCGGCCTGGTCCGGTCCCGCTGGTCGGGCGCCCGTGACCTGGTCGACTCCACGGAGCAGCTGGCCGCGTACGCCGAGGTCATCGCCGCCGACAAGGCCGGTGCCCTGGACGACGTCGAGGACGAGCTGTTCCGGTTCGGCCGGGTGGTGAGCGGTTCGCACGAGCTGCGCTCCGCGCTGACCGAGCCCAAGGCCGGCGCCGGCGCCAAGACGGCCCTGATCACGAGGCTCCTCGGCGGCCGCGCCTACGCGGGCACCGAGCGGCTCGTCGCCAGCCTGGTCAACAACCCGCGTGGCCGTAGCCTGGAGCAGGGGCTGGAGTCCTTCTCCAAGCTCGCCGCCGCCCGGCGTGACCGTGTGGTGGCCCAGGTCGCCACGGCGGTCCCGCTGTCGGACAGCCAGAAGGAGCGCCTGGCGGGTGCTCTCGGCCGGCTGTACGGCCGCCGGGTCCACCTGAACATCGACGTCGACCCCGAGGTCGTCGGCGGTATCCGGGTGCAGATCGGTGACGAGGTCATCGACGGCACGGTGTCGAGCCGCCTCGAAGGCGCTCGTCAGTCGCTCGAAGGCTGAGCATCCGAGCAGCACATCCGACCCTCGGTCGGGAAACCGGCTCCACCGGAGTCGGGAAAACGTACGGCCGGTTCATACGACCCGGCCGAGAGTCGAGTACTTGCGGCCCTCAATGGCGGGCCGAGGATCGCAAACTAGGAGAGCAGGGAAGCCTGATGGCGGAGCTTACGATCCGTCCGGAGGAGATCCGGGACGCGCTGGCCGACTTTGTCCAGTCGTACCAGCCGGACGCCGCCTCTGTGGAAGAGGTCGGCACGGTCACTGACGCGGCGGACGGCATCGCCCATGTCGAGGGTCTGCCCTCGGTCATGGCGAACGAGCTGCTGAAGTTCGAGGACGGCACGCTGGGCCTCGCGCTGAACCTCGACACCCGCGAGATCGGTGTCGTCGTCCTCGGTGAGTTCGGCGGCATCGAAGAGGGCCAGACGGTGCGCCGCACCGGCGAGGTCCTCTCCGTCCCGGTCGGCGACGGCTACCTCGGCCGCGTCGTTGACCCGCTGGGCAACCCGATCGACGGCCAGGGCGACATCGCCTCGACCGGCCGCCGCGCGCTGGAGCTCCAGGCTCCGGGCGTCATGGCCCGCAAGTCGGTCAAGCAGCCGCTGCAGACCGGCATCAAGGCCATCGACGCGATGACCCCGATCGGCCGCGGCCAGCGCCAGCTGATCATCGGTGACCGCCAGACCGGCAAGACCGCGGTGGCCGTCGACACGATCATCAACCAGCGCGACAACTGGCGCTCGGGCGACCCGGAGAAGCAGGTCCGCTGCATCTACGTCGCCGTGGGCCAGAAGGGCTCCACCATCGCGTCCGTCCGTGGCGCCCTGGAGGAGGCCGGCGCGCTGGAGTACACCACCATCGTGGCCGCTCCCGCCTCCGACCCGGCCGGCTTCAAGTACCTCGCCCCGTACACCGGCTCGGCCATCGGCCAGGAGTGGATGTACGACGGCAAGCACGTCCTGATCATCTTCGACGACCTGTCGAAGCAGGCCGAGGCCTACCGCTCCGTCTCCCTGCTGCTGCGCCGCCCGCCGGGCCGCGAGGCCTACCCGGGTGACGTCTTCTACCTGCACTCCCGCCTGCTGGAGCGCTGCGCCAAGCTGAACGACGCCCTGGGCGGCGGCTCGATGACCGGTCTGCCGATCATCGAGACCAAGGCCAACGACGTCTCGGCGTACATCCCGACCAACGTCATCTCCATCACCGACGGCCAGTGCTTCCTGGAGTCCGACCTGTTCAACGCCGGCATCCGCCCGGCCGTGAACGTCGGTATCTCGGTCTCCCGCGTCGGTGGCTCCGCCCAGATCAAGGCCATGCGCTCGGTCGCCGGCCGTCTGCGCCTGGACCTCGCCCAGTACCGTGAGCTGGAGGCCTTCGCGGCCTTCGGTTCCGACCTGGACGCGGCCTCCAAGGCCCAGCTGGAGCGCGGTGCGCGCATGGTCGAGCTGCTGAAGCAGGGCCAGTACCAGCCGTTCCCGGTCGAGGAGCAGGTCGTCTCCATCTGGGCCGGCACCAACGGCAAGCTGGACGACGTCCCGGTCGCCGAGATCCGTCGCTTCGAGCGCGAGTTCCTGGACTACGTGCGCCTCCAGCACAAGGACCTGCTGGCCGGCATCGTCGAGACCGGTCTGCTGGCCGACGGCACCGTCGACGCCCTGACGAAGGCCATCGAGTCCTTCAAGGCGGGCTACCAGACCGCCGACGGCAAGCTGCTCTCCGAGCAGGCCTGAGTCCGGTAGCGAGGGAAAGGACGTAACGACCCATGGGAGCACAGCTTCGGGTCTACAAGCGCCGGATCCGCTCTGTCACCGCGACGAAGAAGATCACCAAGGCGATGGAGATGATCTCCGCGTCGCGCATCGTCAAGGCGCAGCGCGCGGTGGCCGCCTCCACTCCGTACGCCGATGAGCTCACCCGGGCGGTGACGGCGGTGGCCACCCGGTCCAACGCCAAGCACCCGCTCACCACCGAGAACCCGAGCGCCTCGCGCGCCGCGGTCCTGCTGATCACGGCCGACCGTGGTCTGGCGGGCGGTTACTCGACCAACGCCATCAAGGCCGCGCTGACGCTCACCGAGCGCCTGCGTGCCGAGGGCAAGGACGTGGTGACGTACATCGTCGGCCGCAAGGGTGTCTCGTACTACGGCTTCCGCAACCTCCAGGTCGCGGGCTCGTGGACGGGCTTCTCCGACAAGCCGACCTACGGCGACGCGAAGACGGTGGCGGCCGAGCTGATCGAGGCCTTCACGGCGGAGACCGGCGGCGTGGACGAGCTGCACCTGATCTCGACCGAGTTCGTGTCCATGCTGACGCAGAACGCGGTCGACGCCCGGCTGCTGCCGCTGAAGCTGGACGAGGTCCAGCTCGGCGCCCAGGAGCCGGCCAAGGCGGAGATCTTCGCGCTGTACGACTTCGAGCCGTCGGCGGAGGGCGTCCTGGACGCGCTGCTGCCGCGGTACGTCGAGAGCCGGATCTACAACGCGCTGCTGCAGTCGGCCGCTTCCGAGCACGCCGCCCGCCGCCGCGCCATGAAGAGCGCGACGGACAACGCCGGCGAGCTCATCAAGTCGCTCACGCGGCTTGCCAACTCGGCCCGTCAGGCCGAGATCACCCAGGAAATCAGCGAGATCGTCGGTGGCGCGAACGCCCTGGCCGACGCTAGCGCGGGGAGCGAATGAGTATGACCACCACTGTTGAGCCGACCACGGCGACGGGCCGCGTCGCGCGGGTCATCGGCCCGGTCGTCGACGTGGAGTTCCCCGTCGACGCGATCCCGGACATGTTCAACGCCCTGCACGTCGAGGTGGACAACCCCGACGGCACGGGCAAGAAGACCCTGACCCTCGAGGTCGCCCAGCACCTCGGCGACGGCATGGTCCGCGGCATCTCGATGCAGCCGACCGACGGCCTGGTCCGCGGTTCGCAGGTCACCGACACCGGTTCCGCCATCTCGGTGCCGGTCGGTCAGATCACCAAGGGCAAGGTGTTCAACGCCCTCGGTGAGGTGCTGAACGTCGACAAGGGCGAGTTCGAGTCGCAGGTGGAGGTCCGCTGGCCGATCCACCGCAAGGCTCCGGAGTTCAAGGACCTCGAGTCCAAGACCGAGATGTTCGAGACCGGCATCAAGGTCATCGACCTCCTCACCCCGTACGTCACCGGTGGCAAGATCGGTCTGTTCGGTGGTGCCGGTGTCGGCAAGACCGTTCTGATCCAGGAGATGATCTACCGCGTCGCCGAGAACTTCGGTGGTGTGTCGGTGTTCGCCGGCGTCGGCGAGCGCACCCGTGAGGGCAACGACCTCATCGACGAGATGGTCGACTCGGGCGTTCTGGACAAGACCGCGCTGGTCTTCGGCCAGATGGACGAGCCGCCGGGCACCCGTCTGCGCGTCGCGCTCTCCGCGCTGACCATGGCGGAGTACTTCCGTGACGTCGAGAAGCAGGACGTGCTCCTCTTCATCGACAACATCTTCCGGTTCACCCAGGCCGGTTCCGAGGTGTCGACCCTGCTCGGCCGCATGCCCTCCGCGGTGGGCTACCAGCCGAACCTGGCCGACGAGATGGGCCTCCTCCAGGAGCGCATCACCTCGACCCGCGGTCACTCGATCACCTCGATGCAGGCGATCTACGTCCCCGCGGACGACCTGACCGACCCGGCCCCGGCCACCACCTTCGCCCACCTGGACGCGACCACCGTTCTGTCGCGTCCGATCTCGGAGAAGGGCATCTACCCGGCCGTCGACCCGCTGGACTCCACGTCCCGCATCCTCGACCCGCGGTACATCGCGCAGACCCACTACGACACGGCCATCCGTATCAAGGGGATCCTGCAGAAGTACAAGGACCTCCAGGACATCATCGCGATCCTCGGTATCGACGAGCTGTCCGAGGAGGACAAGGTCACGGTCCACCGTGCCCGCCGCATCGAGCGCTTCCTCTCGCAGAACACCTACGTGGCGAAGCAGTTCACCGGTGTCGAGGGCTCGACCGTCCCGCTGTCGGAGACCATCGAGGCCTTCAACTCGATCGCGGACGGCAAGTACGACTCCATTCCGGAGCAGGCCTTCTTCATGTGCGGTGGCATCGAGGACCTCGAGCGCAACGCCGCCGAGCTGGCGAAGAAGTAGTCGCGGCCGGTAGCAGCCGAGCGTGATCGCGAGGGGTGGGCCCCAGCCCTGGGACCCACCCCTCGCGTCGCATCGGCTGTGATTCCGGTCAAATCCGTGCCGCCGGTTTCATGCCGGGGGCGCGGGCCCGTTATTCTTACCGAAACTCCCGAGTAATCGGGCGTTGCATGAGCCTAGGAGCCCACGTTGGCTGAGCTGCACGTCGAGCTGGTCGCAGCCGACCGCAAGGTGTGGTCCGGTGCGGCCACCATCGTCGTCGCCCGTACGGCCTCCGGTGACACCGGCATCATGGCGGGTCACACCCCGGTGCTGAGCGTGCTGGAGACCGGTCCGGTCACCATCCGCACCACGGACGGCGGCACCGTGATCGCCGCGGTGCACGGCGGCTTCATCTCCTTCGCCGACAACAAGCTGTCTCTGCTCGCGGAGATCGCCGAGCTGGCGGACGAGATCGATGTCGCGCGCGCCGAGCGCGCACTGGAGAAGGCCAAGTCGGACCTGGACGAGCACGCCGAGCGGCGCGCCGAGGTCCGGCTGTTCGCGGCGCGCGGCCTCAAGGCCCACGCCTGAGTGTGCCGGACCCCGCCTGAGCGGGGTCGACCGACGGTCCCGGGGACGCGTGAGCGTGACCCCGGGACTGTCGTCTCAGTTGGTAGGTCAACGCGGTCGCCTGGTACGACCGACACGGGGAACGCGGGTAGCGAGGAGGTAGGTGAGCATGGTCCTCGCCCTTGTGGTGTGTGCGGCGGTCGTGGCGCTCGGTGTGATCGGGCTGGTCGCGTTCGCGGTACGCCGCCGTGTGATCCAGCGGGTCGGTGGCACGTTCGACTGCAGCTACCGGCTCAAAATGCCGGCCGACGCCTCGACGCAGCCCGACCTCGACGAGAACGGCCAACCCACCCCGGCCCCGGTCCCGCAGACCGACGGCAAGGGGTGGGTTTTTGGTATCGGCCGGTACAGCGGCGATTCGATCGAGTGGTTCCGGGTCTTCTCGTACGCCCCGCGCCCGCGCAAGGTGCTGCCGCGCCGGGAGATCGAGGTGCTCGGCCGGCGCTACCCGGAGGGGCAGGAGGAACTGGCCCTGCTCTCCGGCTCGGTGGTGCTGCGCTGCCTGCACAACGGCGCCCCGCTGGAGCTGGCGATGAGCGAGGACGCGCTCACCGGCTTCCTGGCCTGGCTGGAGGCGGCCCCGCCCGGGCAACGGGTGAACGTCGCCTGACGGGCCCGGCTAGGCTGGCCGCATGGTCAATCTGACGCGCATCTACACCCGCACCGGCGACGACGGCACCACCGCGCTGGGCGACATGAGCCGCACGACCAAGACCGATCCGCGACTGGTCGCGTACGCGGACACCAACGAGGCCAATGCCGCGATCGGCGTGGCGATCGCGGCCGGCGCGCTGCCCGAGGACGTGGCCGCGGTGCTCACCCGGGTGCAGAACGACCTCTTCGACGTCGGCGCCGACCTGGCCACGCCCGTCGTGGAGAGCCCCGAGTACCCTCCGCTGCGGGTCGAGCAGTCCTACATCGACAAGCTGGAAGCGGACTGCGACCACTACCTGGAGACGCTGGAGAAGCTCCGCAGCTTCATCCTGCCCGGCGGCACCCCCGGCGCCGCCCACCTCCACCTGGCCTGCACCGTGGTGCGCCGGGCCGAGCGGGCGACGTGGGCGGCGATCGACGCGCACGGGGACACCGTCAACCCGCTGACCGCCAAGTACCTCAACCGGCTCTCCGACCTGCTGTTCATCCTCGCCCGGTCGGCCAACAAGGAGCGCGGCGACGTGCTCTGGGTCCCGGGCGAGAACCGTTAGGGCTGCTGCTGCTGGGGGATCCGCCAGCCGACGATCCGGCCGTCCTCGACGATCGCGCCGGCCGGTGGCTCCTTCGGCCGGAGGGTGTAGCTGACGGCGATCGCGGTGTTCACCGCCGCGGCGATGCCGAGCTTCCAGTACCACTGGTCGAACACACCGGTGCCGGAGGCGTCGGTGAACAGCTTCAGCGCGCTGATCAGGGCGAAGGTGATCGCCACCGAGACCAGCGTGCGCCGGCAGAGCACCCACTCGTAGCGGCTGCGCGCGGCGCCGTACTTGGGCGCGGGCAGCGGCTTGGGACCGCCCGCGAAGCGGTGCAGGAACCGGGCGTCGGCCCAGCGGACCACCGACGGGCCGTAGCCGACCGAGAAGCCCAGGTAGCTCGCGGCCAGCGCGTGCGTCCACGAGGCGGTGGCGCCGCCGCGCAGGTCGAGGAAGGTGAGCAGGAAGAGCGCCAGGTCGATCACGGGCAGCCCGACCAGCAGGACGGTGCTCACCTCGCGCCACCGCAGCAGGTAGCGGGTGGCGAGGCCCAGGGCGAGGACCACCCAGAAGGCGGCCTCGGCGGCGAGTATCAGGGTGACGATCATGGTCTCCTCCGGGACTCGGTGACGTTTCCAGGCTCCCGGAGGGCCCCCGCGCGCGCGTCGTCGCCGGGGACGGGCCCGGGCTGCATCTTTCGATGTACGGCCGCTCCTCCCGGCATCCGAGCCGCCCGGCCGCCGGGAATGATCTGATGGGGGCGTGCGCAGACCCACCTTCACCCCGCGGCAGGTCGACGGGGCGATCGCGCTCGCCGGTCTGCTCGGCGGACTGCTGCTGATCGCCTTCAAGGTGTACGACCACTCCTCGGCCGTGCCGCGCTGGCAGGTGCTCCCGGCGCTGCTGGCGATGGCGGCCCTGGAGCTCGTCCGCCGCACCAGGCCGGTCCTGATCGCGACGGTCGGCGGCCTGGTCTTCGCCGGGAGCATCTTCACCGGCGCGCTGCTGGCGACCACCATGATGTACACCGACCTGCTCTACGCGGCGGTGGTGTACGGCCCCCGCCGGATGTCGCCGGTCCTCCATGTGACCGGCACCGCCTCGGTGCTGGTGCTGACCACCCTGACGTTCGTCTACAGCGACTCGGCGACGGCGGTCGCGGTGGTCGTGATCACCACCCTGGTCTTCCTGGGCCCGCTGTGGACCGCCGACATCGTGCGCAAGCACCGGCAGGAGGCGGAGGCCCAGCGGCTGCGGGCGGAGCAGACCGCGCTGCTCTCGGAGATGGACCGGCGCGAGGCGATCGTCGCCGAACGCGCCCGGATGGCCCGCGAGTTGCACGACGTGGTGGCCAACCACCTGTCGGCGATCGCGATCCACGCCACCGGCGCGCAGTCGGTGGCACGGCGTCAGCGGCGTCCGGCCGACGATCCGGTGGTCGAGGTGCTCGGGGTGATCCGGGAGAACAGCGTCCAGGGATTGGCCGAAATGCGCCGCATCATCGGCCTGCTGCGCGACAGTGGCGGCGGCGAGGCCGACGAGTCCTACGCCGCGCCGGACCTGGCGGCGGTGGACGCGCTGCTCACCAAGGCGCGGGCGGCCGGACAGGACGTCGGGCTGGCCTTCGAGCTGGCCGAGCGGGGCGAGCGCGGCGAACTGCCGGTGCCGGTGCAGCTGGCCGCCTACCGGATCGTGCAGGAGTCGCTGACCAACGCGCTCAAGCACGCCGGGCCGGGGGAGGTGCGGGTGCTGCTGGACTTCCGCCCCGAGGAGCTGCGGATCGCCGTGGACAGCCCGTACCGCCAGGGGGCGGGGCGGGAACTGCCGGGCGCCAGGGCCGGGCTGGTCGGGATGGCGGAGCGGGCCTCACTGCTGGGCGGCGGGTTCGAGGCCGGGCCGCGGGACGGCCGCTGGAGCGTGCGCGCGGTGCTGCCGCGCGCGCTGTCGACGGAGGAAGGAACGGGACGCGCATGACGATCCGGGTGGTGGTCGCGGAGGACCAGGCGGCGGTCCGGGCGGCGCTGGTGATGATCCTGCGGGCCGAGCCCGGCCTGGAGGTGGTCGGACAGGCGGCAGACGGCGAGGAGGCCGTCCGGCTGGCCCTGGAGCTGCGGCCGGACGTCGTCCTGATGGACGTGCAGATGCCGCGGCTGGACGGCGTGTCGGCGACCCGCCAGGTGGTGGCGGCCGGGGCGGCGCAGGTCCTGGTGCTGACCACCTTCGACCTGGACGAGTACGTCTACGGCGCGCTGCGGGCCGGGGCGGCCGGGTTCCTGCTGAAGGACCTGGAGGCGGACACCCTGGTCGAGGGCATCCGCACGGTGGCGCGCGGGGACGGCATGCTGGCGCCCTCGGTGACCCGGCGGCTGATCGGCACCTTCGCCCGCCCGGACCGGGCGGTGGGCCCGGAGGTGCGGGCGGCGGTGGAGGGCCTGACGCCGCGCGAGCGGGAGGTGCTGGCCTGCATCGGCGCCGGCCTGTCGAACGGTGAGATCGCCGGACGGCTGGAGATGGCGGAGGCGACCACCAAGACGCACGTCAGCCGGATCCTGGCGAAGCTGCGGCTGCGCAGCCGGGTGCAGGCCGCGATCCTCGCCCAGGACCTCGGACTGATGATCTGACCGACCGATTTGCTCAGGTGACAAGGTCGGTTGCAGATCACACCCTCGGATGGCACCACGGGCCCTGTTCGGGCACTAAAGTCCGGCGCATGAGCGATGCGGCTCGGTGGGCGACCCCTGCCTTGAGCCGCCTTCGGGGCCCGTCCATCCGGGCGGCGACGGCATCGGGAGACCAGCCATGAGCAGTGCGTCCAGCAAGCAGATCGCGGTGATCGGTGCCGGCCTGATGGGTGCCGGGATCGCCCAGGTCTCCGCCCAGGCCGGGCACCCGGTGGTCCTGCGCGACGTCACCGAGGAGGCGCTGCGCCGCGGCCTCGACGGCATCCGCGCCTCGTTCGACAAGTTCGTCTCCAAGGGGAGGCTCACCGCCGAGGACGCCGAGGCGGCGCTCGGGCGGATCACCACCACCACCGACCTGGGCGCGGTCGCCGAGGCCGACATCGTGGTCGAGGCCGTCTTCGAGCAGCTGGACGTCAAGGAGGGCGTCTTCAAGGAGCTCGACAAGCTCGCCAAGGACGGCGCGGTGCTCGCCTCCAACACCTCCGCCATCCCGATCACCCGGATCGCCGCCGCCACCTCGCGCCCCGAGTCGGTCGTCGGCGTGCACTTCTTCTCGCCGGTGCCGCTGATGAAGCTGGTCGAGCTGGTCCGCGGCTACAAGACCAGCGACGAGACGCTGGCCGCCGCCCGGGCCTTCGCCGAGGGCGTCGGCAAGGAGGTCGTGGTGGTCAACCGCGACGTGGCCGGCTTCGTCACCACCCGCCTGATCACCGCACTGGTCGTCGAGGCCGCCAAGCTCTACGAGTCGGGCGTCGCCACCGCCGAGGACATCGACACCGCCTGCCGGCTCGGCTTCGGCCACCCGATGGGCCCGCTGGAGACCGCCGACCTGACCGGCGTGGACATCCTGCTGCACGCCGCGCGGAACATCTACAACGAGACCCAGGACGAGAAGTTCGCCGCCCCGGAGATCATGGCCCGGATGGTCACCGCCGGTGACCTCGGCCGCAAGAGCGGCCGCGGTTTCTACCCGTACCAGGGCAAGTGACCCCGCGCCCCTGAGCCGGGCGGACGAACAGCGGCCCCGGGTGAGTTTCCTCACGCCGGCTGTCCGGACGGGTGATTTGGGCGGTAATCGAGCGTAGGTGTGGAGAGTTCCTGCGTATATTCCCTCGGACGAGTGAAGTTGCTTCAGATCCGCTCGCAACCAGCAACCCAGCGGGCCGGCTCGCCGTCAGATGGATGACGGGGAACCCGGGATTCCGGCCGGGGCCGGTGCGTGGGGCCGCGGGCCCGCCCGGCGCCCGGACCGCCACCGCCCCCCACCGCCGTCCCGGCCCGAGACCGCCGGCGACACCCGTACACCCCGATCCCAGGCCCGCCACGCGGAGGAGGAGAGCATGCGCATCACCGGCGACCACGCGGCGCTGGCCATCGAAGGCCGCCTCGACGTGCGCACCGCCGCCGACGCGCGGGCCCGGCTGCACCAGGCCGTCGACGGCGGCCTCGGCGACCTCGTCCTCGACCTCGCCCGCCTGGAGTTCTGGGACGCCACCGGCCTCGGCGTGATCATGGGCACCCACCGGCGGGCCGGACGGATCGGCCGCCGCCTGGTGCTCCGCTCCGTCCCCGCCCAGCTCCAGCGCCTGCTGGTGGCCACCCGGCTGCACCGCATCCTCGCCGTGGAGGGCGTCACCGCCGACCCCCGCGGCGCCACGCTCCCCGCCCTCTGAGCACCCCGCCGCCCCCCGCCGGCCGCCCGTCGGCCGCCCTCTGACCGCCCGTCGGCCCCGGACCCGGGAGCCGTCGGGGCACGGCGCTGCGCGGGCGGGGGCGGATGTGCGAGAGTCTGGCGTCAGGACACGGCCCGCGCGGCCCGGCCTCGCCGGGGCGCCGGCCGGCAGGGGTTGACGGCGCGAGCGTGGGGCGGAGCAGAACGTGGCACAGCCAACCGGTGACTTCCGGCAGGAGTCCGTGCGCACCCGGAGCGGTGAACTGGTCTCGGGGGGACTGCTGGTGACCATCGGCGGCCCGGAGGGCTCCGAGGTGCGCCCCTGCCCCGAGGAGTGGCGCCCCCGGCCCCGCCGCACCGGCCCCGCCGCGCCCGCCCGCGGCCCGGCCGGCGACACCGGCCGCCAGGTCGGCCCGCTCGCCCTCGGCGCCGGACCCGCCGACCTGCCGCTGCTCGACCGCGAGGCGGACCTGGCCCAACTGCTCGCCCTGCTCGCCGAAGGCCGCTCGATACGCCTGGTCGGCCAGGCCGGCTCCGGCCGCAGCGCCCTGCTGTCCGCCGTCGCCGCGGCGGCCGGCGACCTCGCCCCCGACGGCGTGGTCCGGCTCTGCGGCCACCGCCGCACCGCCGCCGACCTGCTCCAGGACCTCTTCGCGGCCACCCACCACGCCCCCGGCTACCGCCCCGACCCGGGGCAGCTCGTCGAGCACCTCGCCCGGGTCAGCGCGATCGTCGTCATCGACGAGGTCGCGCCCGACGGCGCCGAACTGGAGGCGGTGCTCGGCGCCGCCCCCGACAGCGCCTTCCTGATCTCCGTCGCCCCCGACAGCCCGCTGCTCCCGGCGGACTCCCGGCTCCGGGACCACCTGGTCGCCGGCCTCTCCCGGCCCGCCTGCCTGGCCCTCGCCGCCCGGCTGGCCGGGCGGCCGCTGGACGCCGCCGAGAAGGCCTGGGCGGTCGACCTCTGGTTCGAGTCCGAGGGCCTGCCGCTGCGCTTCGTGCAGGCCGCCGCACTGCTGCGCCAGCGGGACGTCGAGGTGGACGCGCTGGTCGCCGCCGAGGACGACCGGATGGACGTCTTCGGCGCGGTGAAGGAGCCCGTCCACGACCCCGACCCGGCGGTCCGCGAGGCCGCGCTGCGCGACACCGTGCCGCTGCCCTCGGTCGCCGAGTCCACCCGGCCCGCCGTCCGGCTCGCCGAGGGGCTGAGCGAGACCGCGCAGGCCGTGCTGCGGCTCGCCGTGGCGCTCGGCGGCGAGTGCCCGACCGCGCCGCACCTGCCCGCGCTGATCGACGTCGGCCAGGGCGAGAGCGCGCTCGCCGAACTCGCCGACGCCGGGCTCGCCGCCCCGATCGGCGGCCACCACCGGCTCACCGCCGGGGCGCTGGAACTGCTCGCCCCGCACTGGCCGGCCCGCGGCAGCGCCGACGGCGCCGCCCAGCACTTCGCCTGGTGGGTCGGCCACTCCTCGGTCTCGCTGCCGCAGATCGCCGCCGAGGCCGAGGTGGTGGTCGGCGCCCTGCTCGCCGACCAGGCCGCCGGACGGCACGAGGCGGTGCTGCGGCTGGCCCGCGCCGCGGCCCCCGCGCTGGCGCTGGCGCTGCGCTGGGGGGCCTGGGAGCGCGCCCTGCGGCTCGGCCTGGAGGCCGCCCGGCGGACCGGTGCCAGGGCCGACGAGGCCTGGTTCCACCACGAGCTCGGCGTGTACGCCGTCTGCGTCCACGAACCCGGCCGGGCCACCGCCGAGTTGGAGGCCGCGCTGGCGCTGCGCGGCGCGCTCGGCGAGGCGCGAGGGGTGGCCGGGGCGCGCCGGATGCTCGACCTGCTGCGCGCCGAGGGCCGGCAGCTGCCGCCCGCCGCGCCGGCCAAGGCGGCGCCGGTGCGCCGGCCCGGGCTGCGGGCCATCGCCCGGGTGCCGGTGCGGCTCGGGAACCGGCGCACGGCGATCGCCGCCTCGGCGGCGGTCCTGGCGCTGGGCGTGCTCGGCACGGCGGTGGGGATGACCGTGGGCGGCGAGGACCAGGGCCGCGACCCGCACAGCAGCAGCGACGACGGCTCCGTCCTGCCCGGCGCGGGCGCCTCGCCGCGCTCCACCACGCCCCGGCCGTCGCCGTCCTCGCCGTCCTCACCCGTCGCGCCGCCCGTCGACGCGCCCGCGGAGGGGACCGGCGCGCCGGAGTCCGAGGAACCGGCGGAGGAGCCCGCGCCGAGCGGCCCGACCGCCTCCCGGACGCCGGCCGGCTCGCCGTCGGCGTCCGCGTCGAGGAAGCCGAGCCGTTCTCCGGGCCCGGGGGAGAGCACCACCGCGGCCCCGACGCAGCCGCCGGTCCCCAACCCGCCGCAGCCCCCGGCGGGCGGCTCCGACGGCGGTACGTCGGGCGGTGGCACCTCGGGCGGCGGGACGACCGGGGGCGGCACGAGCGGTGGCGGCGGGACGACCACCGGCGGTACGAACACCGGCGGTACGACCGGGAGCACCGGCGGCACCGGCGGCGGCACCCCGCCGACCGGCGAGACCAGCCCGCCCGTCACGACGCCGACCGCGCCCACCCAGCCCCCGACGACGACCCCGACGCCCACGCAAACGGAGACGCCGCCGGGCTCGGCGAGCCCGACGGCGTCCACTACGGCTCCGTCGCCGTCCGGTCCGTGACCGGCCGGGTCAGAACAGCTTCAGCTTGTCGTCGTCGATGCCGCGCAGCTCGTCGTAGTCCAGCACCACGCAGCCGATGCCGCGGTCGGTGGCCAGCACGCGCGCCTGCGGCTTGATCTCCTGCGCGGCGAAGACGCCCTTCACCGGCGCCAGCAGCGGGTCCCGGTTGAGCAGCTCCAGGTACCGGGTGAGCTGCTCGACGCCGTCGATCTCGCCGCGCCGCTTGATCTCGACGGCGACGGTCGCGCCGTCCGAGTCCCGGCACAGGATGTCCACCGGGCCGATCGCGGTCGGGTACTCGCGGCGGATCAGCGACCAGCCTGAGCCGAGCACCTCCATCCGGTCCGCGAGCAGTTCCTGGAGGTGCGCCTCGACGCCGTCCTTGATCAGACCGGGGTCCACGCCGAGTTCGTGCGAGGAGTCGTGCAGCACCTCCTCCAGCGTGATGATGAGCTTCTCGCCGGCCTTGTTCTCCACCGTCCAGACCCCGTCGGCCTCCTTGAGGGCGCACGGCGGGGACATCCAGTTGAGCGGCTTGTAGGCGCGGTCGTCGGCGTGGATGCTGACGCTGCCGTCGGCCTTGACCAGGATGAGCCTGGTGGCGGAGGGCAGATGGGCGGAGAGCCGACCGGCATAGTCGACTGAGCAGCGGGCAATTACGAGACGCACGGTCGACCACGCTAGCCCACCGGGGCCAGTTGATGCGATTCCACGACGACCGGGTGAAGAATCCGCGAACCCCGCCACCATGGATGGCCTGCGATCCCGCGAAAGCCTGTCGGCACCCTGGCGGCCACCACCATAGGCCGCTACGGTGTGTGACGGATTGCTTGCGGGAGCGCTGTCAACGGGGATGGAGACTTCAGATGAACGATCCGACAGGATCCGGCCAATGTGGTGCACCCGGGCGCATTCCCGGAGCAATCCGCAGGAATCACCGGCCTGGCTCGTCGTTGACTGCCACGCTGTTCTGAGCGGCAGGCGCCCCCGGCCAACGTCCCTCAGCGGTCGACGGCGCCCCCGCGTCGGCGCGGTGCCGGAAACCCGGCCGTCCGACGGCGTCACACCCGTCCGACGGTGCTCCGGACACCTACGCGCCCACCCTCACCCTCAGCTTGGACTTGGACTACGCATCACCACCCGGGCGCCGCGCGGGTGGACCGCGAGAGGAGAACCCATGTCGCTCGACGTCTCACCGGCCCTGCTGGAGAAGGCCGAGCGGGACGAGGTCGACGAGCGGGAGTTCGTCGACTGCGTCCGCGTCTCCCTGCCGTACGCCTGGGACCTGATCAGCTCGCTGGTCGCCCAGACGAAGGTCGACGGCACCGACTTCGCCGACAACCAGGTACCGCCGCCCAGCGAGCAGGCCCGCGGCCAGCTCCTGCGGGCGCTCGCCAGCAATGCCATCCGCGGTGCCCTGGAGCGGCATTTCGGTGTCGAGCTGGCCTTCCAGAACTGTCACCGGGTGGCGGTGTTCCGGCCGTCCTCCGCCAACAAGAAGCGCTACGAACGCTTCACCTCGGTCCGCGAACAACTGCTCAACCAGTCCGACGAGCTCAGGGACTGTTGATCGCCCGCTCGCCTCCGGGGCGCTCCTGTCCGGCGCCGACGGTCGCCGCTCCGGCACTCCCTCCTCCGTCGGTCGCCTGTCGCTCCTCCCTTTCGGCACCGGCGCGCCCCTTCGGCTCGGGGCGGGCAACGTGTGCTCGGGCGGGCACGTGCATGAAGGGTGCCTCAGCCCAGCTGAGGTAGGACCTCGGAGCCGAGCCGGGCGATGTTGTGCAGGGTCGCCTCCCGGTCACCGCTGCCCTCGGCGAGCAGCGCGAAGCGGCGGATGCCGGTCCGCTCGGCGGTGGCCAGGAGCCGGTCGGCGCACTGCTGGGGCGTCCCGACCGCGTGCAGGTCGCAGAGCAGTTCGGTGTACTGACGAGGGTCGCGCATCTTGCGCTCCCGGCCGTCCACCGTGCGGTGCGCGCCGAGCCCGAACTCGAACCAGCCGGGCATCGCGCGCAGCAGGGTGGCCCGGGCGGCCGAGGTGCGGTCGTCGACCTGGGCCACCCCGGCCGCGACGTGCTGGCGGCTGACCCGGCGCAACTGCTCCTCGCCGCGTCCGGCCGCCAGCCAGGCGGAACGATACAGCTCCAGCATGTGCAGCTTGTCCTCGTCGCCGGAGTGCATGCCGAGCAGCATCGGCAGGCCGCGTTCGGCGGCGGTGCGGACCCCGCCGGGCGAGGTGCAGGCGACGATCACCGGCGGTCCGGCCGGCGGGCGCCCGGCGGTGGTGAGCTGTTCGGCGGCGGGGCCGTCGGCGTCCTGGCGCTGACGCGGGAAGCGCAGGACGCCGGTCCGGTCGTCGAGGCCCAGCCAGGCGCCGAGGTCGGGGCGCCGGGGCGGCTCGGTGGCCCGGGGCACCACGGCGACCTCGGGGAAGCTGAACTGCGGTCCGGCCGCGCCCACCCGGGAGCCGCGCAGCCAGCGCAGCAGCAGGTCGAGCCGCTCGGGGAAGCCCCCCTCGAAGGCGTCCACGCCGCCGCCGAAGACGTCCAGGTCGATCCACGGGCCGCCGCGGCCCACTCCGAGCGTGAAGCGTCCGCCGGAGGTGAGGTGGAGCAGCGCGGCCTGTTCGCCGAGGGTCACCGGGTGGGTGGTGGAGAGCACGCTGACCGCCGTGCCGACGCCGATCCGCCGGGTGCGGCCGAGCAGCAGCGCGGCCAGTGTGGCGGCGTTCGGGCAGACCCCGTACGGGACGAAGTGGTGCTCGGCCAGCCAGACGCTGTCCAGTCCCGCCTGCTCGGCCGCGACGGCGGCGCGCACGGTGCGGTCCAGTGCCTCGCCGTGCGTCTGGCCGGGGAACTGCGCGGAGAGCAGGAACGCGCCGACCCGGACGGGTGCGGTGTCCGCGGTGGCGGTGCCGGCGCGCTGGGCGGACGGCAGCGGGGTGCCGGCGGTGACGGCCGTGCCGCCGGCGGCGGTCAGCGTCGGGCCGGGGGCCGGCGGGCGGACGCCGACGGGCCGGCGGGTCTCGGCGCGGGCGCTGGTTCTGGTCATTCTGAGGCCTCCTCGGGTGCGCGCAGGGTCTGCGGGCCCCGCCTGTCCCCTCGTGAGTAGCCGATGTCATGTGCCAATGGCACGTCGGCGCACCAATTTCCCGGAGAAACGGGTGGATCTCGGGGGAAACACCCGATCATCCCCCGATGCCGTGATAGTGGCCCGGATGGGTGGTGACCGGCCGTAGGCTGGAACGGTTCCCGCAACCCGTAGAGAGGTAGCCGCCGTGTCGCCCCGACGCAACCGGATCAAGAGCGCCGCCGACCGCGACCCGGCGGAGCCGGCCGCACCGCTGGGCGGCTCGATGCGCCGGACCGAGAACTACCAGGGCGACGACTGGGTGGTGCAGACGGTCGCCGGCACGGCCGGCCGGTACTACCGCTGCCCGGGCTGCGACCAGGAGATCCCGCCCGGGACGGGCCATGTGGTGGCCTGGCCGCTGCACGGCGCCGGGGTGGACGACCGCCGGCACTGGCACCGGGCCTGCTGGTCCGCGCGCGAGCGCCGGGCCTCGAACCTGCTCCGCGGCCGCGGCGCCCCCCGGTACTGACCTGACCTGACCGGCGCCGTCAGGCGTCGCGCTTCTTCAGCACCAGCGCCCCGCCGACCAGCGCGGCGAGCGTCCAGGCGAGGCAGATGACGAAGCCCGCCCAGGGGCCGTACGGCTGGTCGTGCTGCTCGTAGACCAGCAGCATCCGGGAGCCGGCGTAGTCGGGGAAGTAGTGGGCGACGGTCTTGGCGCCCGGCACCGCCGAGAGGATCGGCGAGAGCAGGAAGAAGAACGGCACCAGCACGCCCAGCGCCAGCGTCTGGTTGTGCAGCATCGCGGTGACGCCGGCCGAGAACAGGCAGAGCATCGTGAGGTAGAGCGCGGCGCCGAACACCGCGCGCAGCACATGCGGCTCGCCCAGCGAGGTGGAGTGGTCGCCGAGCAGCGCCTGGCCGGCGAAGAAGGTGAGGAAGGCCGTCACCAGCGAGACGGCCAGCGCGAGCGTGCCGAGCACCACGGCCTTGCCGGTGAGCAGGGTGCCGCGCTGCGGGACGGCGGCCAGGGTGACCCGGATCATCCCGCTGCTGTACTCGTTGCCGACCGCCAGCACGCCGAACACGATGATCGCCAGCTCGCCGAGCATGATGCCGGCGAAGGCGGTGCCGGTGGCGTCGAAGGGCGAGTCCTCGCTCGCGAACTCCTCGAAGTTGTTGTTGGTGAGCAGGGACAGCAGCGCGCCGACGACGAGGGTGACCACGAAGGTCAGCGCGAGCGTCCAGACCGTCGAGCGGACGCTGCGGATCTTGGTCCACTCGGAGCGCAGGACCGCGGGGAAGGACGCCATCTCAGTTCTCCTCCGTGCTGCGGGGGGCGGGCCGTCCGGTCCGGCCGCCCTGCCAGTCGGCGCCCCAGGCGCCGGGTGCGCCGGCCGCGTCGCGGCCCGGCCCGTCACCGGCGTGGTACTCGACCGCGTCGGCCGTCATCTGCATGAACGCCTCCTCCAGCGAGGCCTGCTGCGGGCTGAGCTCGTGCAGCACCACGCCGTTCGCGGCGGCGAGTTCGCCGAGCGCGGCGAGTTCGCCGTCGATCACCTCGTAGGAGCCGTCCGGGCCGGCCTCGTGCCGCAGTCCGGCGCCGGCCAGTACGTCGAGCAGCCGCTCGGGCTGCGGGCTGCGCAGCCGGACGGCGGAGCGGGAGTTGCGGCGGATGAACTCGGCCATCGGCAGGTCGGCGAGCAGCCGGCCCTTGCCGATGACCACCAGGTGGTCGGCGGTGACGGCCATCTCGCTCATCAGGTGGGAGGAGACGAAGACGGTGCGGCCCTCGGCGGCGAGGCGCTTCATGAGGTTGCGGATCCAGAGGATGCCCTCCGGGTCCAGGCCGTTGACCGGTTCGTCGAACATGACGATCTCCGGGTCGCCGAGCAGCGCGCTGGCGATGCCCAGGCGCTGGCCCATGCCGAGCGAGAAGCCGCGGGCGCGCTTGCGGGCGACCGGGGTGAGGCCGACCAGGGCGAGCACCTCGTCCACCCGGCGCTCGGGGATCCGGTTGCTCTGGGCGAGCCAGAGCAGGTGGTCGCGGGCGGTGCGGCCGGGGTGCACGGCCTTGGCCTCCAGCAGCGCGCCGATGTACTTGAGCGGCTCGCTGAGCTGTCCGTATCTCTTGCCGTCGATGGTGACGCGGCCGCCGGTGGGGCGGTCGAGGTCGAGGATCATGCGCATGGTGGTGGACTTCCCGGCGCCGTTGGGCCCGAGGAACCCGGTGACCACCCCCTGCGGGACCTTGAAGCTCAGCCGGTCCACGGCCAGCGTCGTGCCGTAACGTTTGGTCAGGTCGTGCAACTCGATCATGGCGACTCCTCACTCTCCGTCAGGGTATGACAAAGCGGACAAGTCAGCCCGCTGAGTGGGCCCGCCGGGCCCACCGGAATACGGTGGCCCCATGACCCAGCTCCCCTCCGCAGTGTCGGTCCGCGAGAGCGGTACCGGAACACCCCTCGTGCTGTTGCACGCATTCCCGCTCAACGCCGCCATGTGGTCCGCCCAACTGGACGCGCTGCCCGGCCCGGCCGGGGACCGGGCCCGGGTGATCGCCCCCGATCAGCGCGGCTTCGGCGGTGCCGGGCTGGGCCCGGAGGAGCCCTCGCTGGAGGCGGTGGCCGACGACGTCGTACGGCTGCTGGACGCCGCCGGGATCGACCGCGCGGTGCTCGGCGGGATCTCCATGGGCGGCTACGTGGCGATGGCCTTCGCCGAGCGCCACCCCGACCGGCTGGCCGGGCTGCTGCTGGCCAACACCAAGGCCACCGCCGACCCGCAGGCCGCCAGGGAGAACCGGGAGCGGATCGCCTCCGCCGTACTGGCCCGCGACAGCGTCCGGCTGCTGCTCGACGAGCGGATGGCGCAGGGCCAGCTCGCCCCGGGCTCGCAGCACCTGGCCGACCGGGTGCAGGAGCTGATCGCCGCCGCCCCGCCGGCCGCCGTCGCCTGGGCGCAGCGGGCCATGGCGGCCCGGCCGGAGCGCCTGGACGTGCTGGCCGGGCTCCGGGTGCCGGCCGCCGTGGTGGCGGGCGCGCAGGACGCGCTGATGCCGCTCGCCGAGGCGGAGCTGATGACGCGGGCGCTGGCGGACGCGGAGCTGACGGTGCTGCCCGGAGTCGGCCACCTGAGCGCGATCGAGGCGCCGGAGGCGTTCGACGCGGTGGCGCTGCGGCTGCTGGAGCGGGTGGCGGCGGGATGAGGGAGGAGCGGGCGGAGACCGGCGGCTGGGACTTCTCCGCGCTGGAGGTGACCGGCCGGGTGCCGGTGACCAACCGGGCCGAGGGGCTGCTCGAACTGACCCTGGAGCCGCTGGGCGAGGACTACTGGCTGCGCCCGGGGGAGACGTTCATCGTCACCTCGTACGGGGACTACGGCCCCGGGCACCCCTTCGAGGTGCAGTACTGGCCGGACTCGGTGTCGGTCTGGTGCACCTCGTGGTTCGGAACGGTCTCGGACGACGAGGGCAACCAGCTGAGCTGCGGGCACCAGCGCCCGGACGGCGCCTACCCGCGCTGAGGAAACGGGACGGCCCCCGCCCGGGGAGGGCGGGGGCCGTCCTGGCTCGCGGGCCGGGTCAGCGCGACTGCTGGGCGGGCACGCCCATGGTGTCGTCGTTCGGCAGCGAGGCGGCGGCCACGGCCGCACCGGTCAGCGTCGCCAGCATCTCGCGGACGTTGGTCAGCTGGGCGTTGATGCTGTCGCGGCGGTTGGTGAGCGCCGCCAGCTCGCGCTCGGATTCGCTGCGGATGCGGTCGGCCTTGGCGTTGGCGTCGGCCACGATGTCCTCGGACTGGCGCTGGGCCGTCTCGACGGTCTGGCGGGCGCGGCGCTCGGCGTCGGTGCGCAGCTTCTCGGCCTCCAGGCGCAGCTGCTCGGCGCGGTGCTCGATCTCGGCCAGCCGCTTCTCGGCCTTGGCCTGACGGGCGGCCAGGTCGCGCTCGGACTGCTCGCGGCGCTTGGCCAGGTTGGTCTCGAACTCCAGCGCGGCCTGGGCGGCCTTGGTGCGGGTCTCCTCGAAGAGGGCGTCCGCCTCCTCGCGCTTGTTCTGGGCGTCCTTGTTGGCCTCGGCCCGCAGCTGGGCGGCGTCGCTCTTGGCCTTGTCGACGATCCGCAGACCCTCGTCCTCCGCCTTGGCCTTGCGGTCCTTGGCGTAGTTCTCGGCCTCGGTGCGGACCTGCTGGGAGGCCGCCTCGGCGAGCTCGCGGTGCTGCTCGGCGGCGCGGTGCGCCTCCTCGCGCAGGTCCTTGGCCTCCTCCTCGGCGAGCCGCAGGATCTTCTCGACCCGGGCACCGAGACCGGCGTACGACGGCTCCGACTCCGCGACCGCCGCCTGGGCGGTCTGGGTCTCCAGGTGGAGCTCCTCGATGCGCTTCTCGAGCGCGCTGATCCGGGTCAAGGCACTGTCACGGTCGGCCACCAGCTTGGTGATCCGCTCGTCGACCTGGGCGCGCTCGTACCCACGGCGCACCAGGTCGAAGCCGTGAGGGGAGTGACTGTCGCTCATGGGGTTCTGGGCTTCCTGTCGTCAAACCGCTGAGGTGGTTGAGGGAATCCTGACACGGTACCGGAGTGTCGGCGACGAAACGCCGTTGTCCCGCGGACAATGTCCGCTCAATCGGGTGGTGCGTTCTTGGAGCGATTGCCACCCGACCGGGGAGAGCCAATCCCGGCACCGGCCTTGGCACCCCCGTCCTTCTTGGTGCTGCTTCCCCCGTTGGCCTGCGCGACCGGTGACGGCGCCTCGAAGGCCTCCAGGGCGGACAGCACGTCCTGCACCCTGGAGATCTCGGTGTTGATGTCCTTGCGGCGGCGCACCAGTTCGTCCAGCTCGCGCCGGCCCTCGTCGGTGGCCCGCTTCGCCTCGGCCCGCGCCTCGGCGAGCAGCCGCTCGGCCTCCGCCTTCGCCAGTTCGACCTGCTCCTCGGCGGCCCGGTCGGCGGCCCGCACCCGCTTCTCGGCCTCGGCCGACGCGGTCTCCAGCCGCTCCTCCGCCTCGTCCTGAGAGGACTTCAGCTTGGCCTCGGCCTTGATGATCAGGGCCTCGGCGCGGTCGGTGGAGCTGGCGAGCTTGGTCTCGGCCTCCTTCAGCAGGCCCTCGGCCTTGCGGACGGCCGACAGCCGGACCTTGCTGGCCTCGGCGGACGCCTCCGAGGTCAGCTCGTTGGCCCGGTCCTCGGCGGCCGCGACCAGCGCCGCGGCCCGGTCCTCGGCCTCGGCGACGGTGGCCACCGCCTGCTCCTCGGCCTCGGTCAGCTGCTCCTGGGCGGCCGTCACCAGCGCGTCCACCCGCTCACCGGCCGACTTCATGGCCTGCGCGTTCTCCTTGCGGGCGCGCTCGTGCAGGGCCTCCACCTCGGCGTCGGTGCGCTCGCGCAGCTCCTCGGCGCGCTCGCGGATCGCGGTGGCGTCCCGGCGGGCCTCGGAGAGCAGCGCGTCGGCGTCGGCCCGGCCCTTCTCGACGGCCTCCTGCCCGGCGGCCTCGCCGGCCGCGACCAGCCGGCCGGCCTCCTTGCGGGCGGCGGCGACCATCGCGTCCGCCTGCTCCTCGGCGGCGGCGGTGGTGGCCAGCGCGGTGGTCCGGGCGTCCTCGCCGAGCGACTCGGCGTCCGCGAAGGCCTTCTCCAGCACGGACTTGGCCCGCTCGCGGGTGGACTTGTCGAACTGCTCGGCGGCCTCGCGGACCTCGGCGTCGTAGGCGTCGGCGCGGCCGTGGGTGGCCGTGTCGTACTCGTCGGCGAGGGTGCGGGTGGCGAGCGCGTACTCCTCGGCCTCGGCGCGCAGCGCGGCGGCGAACTCCTCCGCCTCGGCGACGGTCGCGGCGGCCCGCTCCTCGCCTGCGGCCACCGTCCGGGCGGCCAGCTGCTCGGACTCGGCGCGCTGCTGGTCGGCGGCCTCCTGGGCGGCGCGCAGGGTGTCCTCGGCCTCGGCGCGCAACTGCTCGTCGTAGGCCTGCGCCTCGGCGCGCCGGCGGGCCAGCTCCAGCTCGGCGGCCTCGTGGTCGGCGGCCAGCTCCAGCTCGGTCTGCTCGCGCAGGGCGGTCGTCTCGGCGGCGGTCCTGGCCCGCAGGTCGGCGGTCTCGCGCTCGACGCTCTCGCGCAGCCGCGCCGTCTCCTGCGCGGCGACGGCCCGCAGCTCGGCGGTCTCCCGGTCGGCGAGCGCCCGCAGCTCGGTCGTCTCGCGATCGGCGAGCGCCCGCAGCTCGGTGGTCTCCCGGTCGGCGGTGTCGCGCACCTCGGCGGCGGCCTGCTCGGCCTGCTCGCGCAGCTCCTCGGCGTCCCGCTCGGCGGCGGCCCGCAGTTCGGCGATCTGCTGGGAGGCGGTTTCGTGCAGCCCGGCCACCGACTGGCGGACCTCGGCGGCCTCCTCCTCGGCGGTCTCGACCAGCGCGGCGGCCTCGGTCCGGCCGGCCTCGACGAGCTCCTCGCCGTCGCGCCGGGCCTGCTCCAGCTCCTCGCCGGCCTCGGCGCGGATCGCCGCGGCGGTGGCGCGGGCCTCGGACAGCTCGCGGCCGGCCTCGGCGCGCACCGTCCCGGCCTGCTCCTCGGCGAGCGCCAGCTCGGCCGCGCCCCGCTCGCGCAGTTCCTTGGCGGTGGCTTCGGCTTCGGCGCGGCGCTGTTCGGCGGCGGTTTCGGCGGCTTCGAGGGCGCGTTCGGCTTCGGCCTGGAGGCGGGCGGTTTCGGTGGTGGTGCGTTCGGTGAGGTCGGCGGCGGCGGTTTCGGCCTCGGTGCGGACGTGTTCGGCGTGGGCGTCGGCGGCCTCGCGGACGGCGGCGGCCTCGGCGGCGGTGCGTTCCGTCAGCTCCGTGGCGGCGGTTTCGGCTTCGGTGCGGACGTGTTCGGCGTGGGCGTCGGCGGCCTCGCGGACGGCGGCGGCCTCGGCGGCAGTGCGCTCCGTCAGCTCCGTAGCGGTGGCTTCGGCTTCGGCGCGGCGCTGTTCGGCGGCGGTTTCGGCGGCTTCGAGGGCGCGTTCGGCTTCGGCCTGGAGGCGGGCGGTTTCGGTGGTGGTGCGTTCGGTGAGGTCGGCGGCGGCGGTTTCGGCTTCGGTGCGGACGTGTTCGGCGTGGGCGTCGGCGGCCTCGCGGACGGCGGCGGCCTCGGCGGCGGTGCGTTCCGTCAGCTCCGTGGCGGCGGTCTCGGCCTGCTCACGCGCGGCCGTGGCCGCGGACAGCTGCTCGGCGGTCTCCTCGCGCTCCCGGCGCAGCCCGGCGGAGGCCTCCTCGCGCTCGCGCCGGCTCTCCTCGCGCAGCGCCTCGGCGGCGGCCTCGGCCTCGGCCCTGGCCCTGGCGGCCTCGGTGTCGGCCTCGGTGCGCACCCGCTCGGCGTCGGCCACCGCGGCGTCGCGCACGGCGCTCGCCCCGGCCTGGGCGTCGGTCCGCAGCGCCTCCGCGGCGGCGCTCGCCTCGGCGCGCACCCGCTGGTCGAACTCGGTTGCCTCGCGGCGCAGTTCGATGGTCTCGCGCTCGGCGGCGGCCCGGTTCTCGGCGGCCGCGGCCTTGGCCGCGGTGAGCGCGTCCCGGCCCTGCTGCTCGGCGGCGGCGGTGGTCTTCGAGGCCTCGGCGCGGGCCCGCTCCAGGGTCTGCTCGGCGCGGCCCTGGGTCTCGGCGGCCTGCTCCTTGGCCTGCTCGCGCAGGCGCTCGATCTCGGCGGCGGCGCCGGCGCGCAGCTCGTCCGCGTCGGCCTTGGCCCTGGTGAGCAGCTCCTCGGCGCTCTTCGCCGACTCCTCGATCTGCAGCACCGCCTGCCGGCGGGCCTCGCCGCGCACCCGGTCGGCCTCGGCGGCGGCCTGGGAGCGCAGCTCCTCCGCCTCGGCGCGCAGCCGGGCGGCCTCGTCCTGCATCTCCTGGATCCGCTCGCGGACCGCGGCGGCGTCGTCCAGGGCGGCGTTCTGGGCGGCCTCGACGGCGGCCTGCGCCTGCTCGCGCAGCCGCTCCGCCTCGGCGGCCGCCTCGGCGCGGATCCGCTCGGCCTCGGAGGTGGCCCCGGTGCGGGCGGTCTCGGCGTCCTGGCCTGCCCGGTCGAGCATCTCCTCGGCGGTCTTGGCGGCCTTGGCCAGATGGGCGGCGGCCTCCTTGGCACCGGCCGCCCGGCCGGCCTCCTCGGCCTCGCCGCGCAGCTGCCCGGCGGCGGCCTCGGCCTGCGCCCGCAGCTCGGCGACGTCCCGGTCGGCCTGGGCGCGCAGCTCGGCGATCGCGGCCTCGGCCTCGGCGCGCAGCTGACCGGCCACCGACTCGGCGGTGGCGCGCAGCCGCTCGCTCTCCTCGGCGGCGGCGGCCTTGGCGGCCTCCGCCTCGGCCTGCTTGGTGGCGGCCTCGGCGCGGATCGCGTCGGCCTCCTTGGTGGCCTGGGCGACCATCCGGGCCACCTCGGCGCGGGCGGTCTGCGAGCGCTGCTCGCTGGCGGCCTCGCCGTCGGCGACCTTCCGCTCGGCGGCGGCCTCGGCGTCGGCCTGCAGCCGCTCGGCGGCGGCCTCCGCCCGGGCGCGCAGCTCGGCGGCCTCCTGGCGGGCGCGCTCGGCCTCGGCGACGGCCTCGGCGCGCAGCCGTGCTATCTCCGCCTGGGCGTGGTCCAGCTCCTGCCGGGCGCGGGTCTGCTCGGCGGCGGCGGTCTCCTTGAGCCGGCCGATCTCGGCCCGGGCGGCCGCCAGCTGCTGCTCGGCGGCGGCGTGCGCGGCGGCCAGCTGCTGTTGGGCCTCGCCACGGGCGGCGTCCACGTCGGCGGCGGCCTGGGCGCCGGCCTGCTGGGCCTGCTCGGAGGCGGCGCGCAGCAGCCGTTCGGCGTCGCTCTGGGCGCGCTGGAGGGCGGCCTCGGCGGCGGCCTGGGCCTCACCGCGGGCGGCGTCCACGTCGGCGGCGGTCTGCGCGCGGGCCTGGTCGGACAGCGCGGCGGCCTCGGCGCGGGCCGCGGCCATCATCCGATCGGACTCGGCGCGCGCCTCCTGGAGCAGGCGCTGGGCCTCCTGCTCGGTGCCGGCCCGGGTCTGCTCGGCCCAGTTGACGTTCTCGTTGACGTGCTGCTCGGCGCTGCGCCGCAGCTCGGCGAGCTCCTCCTCCAGCTGGCGGCGGCGGGCGGCCAGCTCGGCCTCCAGCCGGGCGGTGCGCTCGGCGGCCTCGGCCATGATCCGCTGGGTGGCGGCCTGGGAGTCGCGCAGCTGGCGCTCGGCGTCGGCGCGCAGCTGCTGGGCCTGCATCTCGGCGGTGCGGAGCATCTGCTCGGCCTGGCCGGACACGGCGTCGAAGGCGCGCGGCTGGGCGAGCATGCGGCGGGACTCGTGCAGCTTGGCCCGGAGCACCTCCACCTGGTAGGCGAGGTCCTCGGCATGCTCGACTGCCTTGTCCCGCTCCTTCCGAGTCCGATCCATCTCGGCCTCGAACTGGGAGAGGTGATCGTCAACCTCGTAGCGGTCGTAGCCCCGCACTCCGCGGTCCCATCCATCTCCTGGTTGCGTCCTCGACCCGGCCGGTCCGCGCTCCCGTTGTCCGGGCACGGTCCGACTGGTCCTTGCATCCGCGGCCGTCCGGACGCCCCTCGCCTAGCCGGGGACGCCCGCCGCGGTGTCGGAGTCCTGGGGCGTGGGAGCGCGGTCGATCCGCATTCCCCCGTCCGGGTGGACTCCTGGGCGAACTCTTGCCTTGTGGAGAATGGTGACAGATCCGTCTTGCGACTGTTCAGCCGTGCCCGCGTAATGGACTCCCCTGCGACGGGCCTCCCACCGGGGCGGACGGGCCTGTCTTCGGCCGTGCCCGTCGTCCCCGTCCCCCGGAGTCTTCGCGCACCTGGGCATTGTAGTGGGAGCGTCCTGCGGGGGAATGGCCGCGTGGGGGTTTTCCGGGTTGCCCGGTGAGATTACTGACGGGTCATGAGGGCGGCGGGGCGGCGGACGGGCGGTTGCCGCCCCGCGCGGCGGCGGACCTCAGTGGGCGTCGGGCCCGGCGGCGGTGACCAGCTCGGTCAGCACCCCGCCGCAGTCCTTGGGGTGCAGGAAGGTGATCCGCGAGCCCATCGAGCCGGTGCGCGGCTGCTCGTAGAGGACCCGCACGCCCTTGGCCCGGATCTCCTCGGAATCGGTGTCGACGTCGGCGGTGCCGAAGGCGATGTGGTGGACGCCCTCGCCGTTCTTCGCCAGCCACTTGCCGACCGGGGAGTCCTCGCGGATCGGCTCCAGGAGCTGGAGGTAGGAGGCGCCGCCGTCGCCGGTGTCGTTGATCTTGAGCATGGCCTCGCGGACGCCCTGCTCCTCGTTGACCTCGCTGTGGAAGACCTCGAAGCCGTAGGTGGCGCGGTAGAACTCGACCGTCTTGTCGAGGTCGCGGCAGGCGATGCCGATGTGGTCGATGCGGGTGAGCACGGGGGCCTCCGGTCTGGGGCTGGTGCGACAGGACGGCAACAGTGCAGCGCATGCCGGACGGCGGCGCCAGTGATCGGGGTGCGAATCTGCTCACACGGCCGGGGTGGCGGGGTTCACCCGGATCGGCGCGGCACGGTGTTGACTGGATGGTGCCGGACAAGTCCGAGTGCGCTCGATCACATCTTGGGTCCGCTGACGGGCGGGTAACAGGTCAGTACATTGAGCGGAATCCTCCACCTGGCCACGACGTGCGAAGGGGCTCGTCCCATGACCAACACCACCTCAGTGATCGTTGCCGGGGCGCGGACCCCGATGGGCCGGCTGCTCGGCTCCCTCAAGGGCTTCTCCGGTGCCGAGCTCGGCGCCTTCGCGATCAAGGCCGCGCTGGAGCGGGCCGGCATCACCGGCGAGCAGGTCCAGTACGTGATCATGGGCCAGGTCCTCCAGGCCGGCGCCGGCCAGATCCCGGCCCGCCAGGCCGCCGTCAAGGCCGGCATCCCGATGAACGTCCCGGCGCTCACCATCAACAAGGTGTGCCTCTCCGGCCTGGACGCCATCGCGCTGGCCGACCAGCTGATCCGGGCCGGCGAGTTCGACGTCGTGGTGGCCGGCGGCCAGGAGTCCATGACCAACGCCCCGCACCTGCTGCCGAAGTCCCGCGAGGGCTACAAGTACGGCGCGATCGAGCTGCTCGACGCGATGGCGCACGACGGCCTGACCGACGCCTACGAGAACATCCCGATGGGCGAGTCCACCGAGAAGCACAACACCCGCCTCGGCATCCCGCGCGACGTCCAGGACGAGATCGCCGCCGCCTCGCACCAGCGGGCCGCCAAGGCGCAGGCCGACGGTGTCTTCGACGCCGAGATCGTCCCGGTGGAGATCCCGCAGCGCCGCGGCGAGCCCGTCGTGTTCAGCCAGGACGAGGGCATCCGCGCCGACACCACCGTCGAGGGCCTGGCCAAGCTGCGCCCGGCGTTCACCAAGGACGGCACCATCACCGCCGGCACCTCCTCGCAGATCTCGGACGGCGCCGCCGCCGTGGTCGTGATGAGCAAGGCCAAGGCCGAGGAGCTGGGCCTGAGCTGGATCGCCGAGATCGGCGCGCACGGCAACGTCGCCGGCCCGGACAACTCGCTGCAGTCGCAGCCGTCCAACGCGATCAGGCACGCGGTCGCCAAGGAGGGCATCGCCGTCGGGGACCTCGACCTGATCGAGATCAACGAGGCCTTCGCCGCCGTCGCCCACCAGTCGACGAAGGACCTCGGCGTCTCCTCCGAGATCGTCAACGTCAACGGCGGCGCCATCGCGCTCGGCCACCCGATCGGCATGTCCGGCGCCCGCGTGGTGCTGCACCTGGCGCTGGAGCTGCAGCGCCGCGGCGGCGGCGTCGGCGCGGCCGCGCTCTGCGGCGGCGGCGGCCAGGGCGACGCGCTGATCGTCCGGGTGCCCAAGGCCTGACGACCGACGCAACGACCGAACTTCCGGGGCTGCGGACCGCCACGGGCGTGTCTGACCATTCGCGGCGAGGTGCGTGCCCTGGCGTCGCGCGCCCGGCGGGAATGGTCAGACACGCCCACCGGGCCGTGGCCCCTCGGCGCAAGGAGCAGTCACAGATGATCGATGTGCCGACCCTGGTCGAGCAGGCCCGGCAGGGCCGTCCGCGGGCGGTCGCCCGCCTGATCTCGCTGGTCGAGAACGCCGCGCCCGAGCTGCGCGAGGTGATGGCCGCGCTGGCGCCGTACACCGGTCAGGCCTACACGGTGGGCCTGACCGGCTCGCCGGGCGTGGGCAAGTCCACCTCCACCTCGGCGCTGGTCTCCGCCTACCGGCGGCTGGGCAAGCGGGTCGGCGTGCTGGCGGTCGACCCGTCCTCGCCGTTCTCCGGCGGCGCCCTGCTCGGCGACCGGGTCCGGATGCAGGACCACGCCACCGACCCCGAGGTGTTCATCCGCTCGATGGCCACCCGCGGCCACCTCGGCGGCCTCTCCTGGGCGGCCCCGCAGGCGCTGCGGGTGCTGGACGCGGCCGGCTGCGACGTGATCCTGGTGGAGACGGTCGGCGTCGGCCAGTCCGAGGTGGAGATCGCCGCGCAGGCCGACACCACGGTGGTGCTGCTCGCCCCCGGGATGGGCGACGGCATCCAGGCCGCCAAGGCCGGGATCCTGGAGATCGGCGACGTGTTCGTGGTGAACAAGGCCGACCGGGACGGCGCCGACGCCACCGCCAGGGAGCTGAACCACATGCTGGGCCTGGGCGAGGCCCGCGAGGCGGGGGACTGGCGCCCGCCGATCGTGAAGACCGTCGCGGCCCGGGGCGAGGGCGTGGACGAGGTGGTCGAGGCGTTGGAGAAGCACCGCGCCTGGCTGGACGAGCACGGCGAGCTGGCCGTGCGGCGCCGGCGGCGGGCCGCCGACGAGATCGAGGCGATCGCGCTGGCCGCGCTGCGCGCCCGGATCGGCGACCTGCACGGCGACCGGCACCTGGTCACCCTGGCCGAGCAGGTGGTGGCCGGCGGGCTGGACCCGTACGGTGCCGCCGACCGGCTGGTGGCCGGGCTGACCGCGCACTGACCGGAGGCCGGCACCCCGCACGTGGGTGCCGGCCTCCGGCCCGTCCGCTCAGCCGCGGCCGCGCAGGCCCCGCAGGTGCTCGGCGACGGGCGCCAGCGCCTCGTACATCGCGTCGAGCTGCTCGGGGGAGAAGCGGTCGATGAAGTGGGCCCGGACGCTGCGCACATGGCAGGGGGCGACCCGCTGCATGGTCTCCCAGCCCTGCTCGGTGAGGTGGGCGTAGAGGCCGCGGCGGTCGCCGGGACACTCCTGGCGCAGCACCAGGCCGGCGTTCTCCATCCGGGTGATCTGGTGCGAGAGCCGGCTCTTCGACTGGAGGGTGGCGGTGGCCAGGTCGGTCATCCGCATCCGCCGCTCGGGGGCCTCGGAGAGCACGACCAGGATCTCGTAGTCGTTGATCGCCAGGTTGTGCGGCTGGAGCTCACGGCTGAGCTGGTAGTCCAGCAGCTTGGCGACCTCCAGGTGGGCGCGCCACAACCGCTGCTCCCGGGCGGTCAGCCAGGGGGTCTCCTCCTCGGACCGCTCGGACGGCGGGGCAGAGATGTCGGCGGGGTCGATCGTGTGCGTCTCCATGGCCCCAGGATACCGCATTTAGTTCAATGTTGTACGACTTTGCCGGGTGCCGACGTCCGACGGCCGCCGCGATCCGGCCACGGCGCGACGAGGGCCTCCGCCGCGCCGTGGCCGCGCGGTCAGAGCCCGAAGCGCCGTCCGAGGTTGCCCAGGTTACCGAGGCCGGGCACGTTCATGTTCGGCATCTGGGAGCCGTGTCCCGAGGGGTGCTGGCCCGGCACCCCGCCCATCGGAACCCCGGCCTCGGCGTGCAGTTGGCCGACCGACCGCTCCGCCATCAGCACCTCGGTCGACTGCAGCAGCACCTGGCCGGCGCCGATGAACTCGAACTGGTGCTCCTCGCCGGACGCCCCGCCCAGCCCGGTGAGCCGGCGCACTCCGCCGATCAGCCCGTGCATGTAGTCGTGGTCGTAGTGGTGGCACGGCGCCGGGCAGTCCGCCCAGCCGACCAGCGCCTGCGGGTCCACCCGGATCGGCGGCTCGACGAAGTGCACCGGCCCGTTCGAGGCGGCGACGAACTTGCCGGTGCCGATCAGGGTCAGGAAGCCCGGGATGATCGACTGCTTCAGCCGCAGGGTGGGCTCGAAGGCCAGCAGGTTCCCCGAGCGGACCGTCAGGTTCCCCTCCTCCAGGTCGTAGGAGTTGAGGTCGAAGGCCCGGTCCGCCAGCAGCAGCTTGCCGCGCCCCTCGGCGACCACCCAGTCCGCCGCGTGCATCGGCGAGTTGAAGTGCTGCCCGAGCATCCGGTCGACCGCGCCGGCGCCGACGCCCTTGAAGGAGATGTCGCCGTAGTAGGCGATCATCTTGCCCTTCTGCAGGAAGTACGAGCCGTTGAGGTCGACCGAGAAGGCGTACGGGTTGACGTTGTCGTTGGGCGGCAGGCTGTGCGCGTCGTGCACCACCGGGCCGGAGCCGTCCTGCGCCTTGGGCAGCGGGGCCTGCGCGCCGCCGTACTGCTCCTGGGCGTACTGCTGCGGGGGCTGGGCCGGGTAGCCCTGCGGCGGGGGCGGCGGGTAGCCGCCCTGCTGGGGGTAGCCCTGCGGAGGGTACGGCTGCTGGCCCTGGGGCGGGTACGGCTGGCCCTGCGGGGGGTAGGGCTGGCCGGGCTGCTGGTAGCCGGGCGGCGGGGCGGCGGGGTAGCCGGGCTGGGTCGGCTGGCCGTACGGGTCCTGCGGCTGCCCGTACGGGGGCTGCGGCGGGTAGGACATCAGAGCTTCTCCTCGCTCGCCTGCACGTACACCGTGCCGTTCCCGGACAGCTCCAGCTGGAACGCCTCGCCGGAGCCGCGGCCGATCATGTCGCGCCACCCGAGCGCGGTGGACAGCTTGTTCTGGACCTGGCCGCGGTGCGCGACATAGGCCTGCGGGTCGACGTGCACCGGCTGGTGCGGGGTGATCGGCACCTCGAAGACGCCGCCGTGCGCCATCACCGCGACCGCGCCGTGGCCGTCCAGCTTGGTGGTGAACAGGCCCTGGCCGGTCACCTGGCCGCGGACCATGCCCATCACGCCGCCCTGCGAGCCCATGAACATGGTGGACTGCTGGAGCGAGCCCTCGAAGGCCAGCAGCCGGTCCGCCTCGACGTACAGGGTGTCGCCGGCCAGGTCGATCACGTGCACATGGTGGCCGCCGTGGCCGAACAGCACGCTGCCCTGGCCCTCGACGGTCATCAGCGGGGTGTCCTCGTTGGCGACCCGGCGGCCGATCATCGACATCACGCCGCCCTGCCCGCCGGTCATGTTCGGCGTGAACCGCACCTCGCCGGTGTACGCGAGCATCGCGCCGCGCTGGCTGAACATCCGCTGGCCCGGTACGACCCGGGCCTCGATCATCTTGCTGTTGATCTTCGTGAACGCCATCAGACGTCGCCCCCGACGGTCAGCTTCTCGGAGGGCTGCACGTAGACCAGGCCCTCGCCGGTGAACTCCACCTGGACGGCCTCGCCGCCGCCCTCGCCGATGAAGGTGCTCCAGCCGGCGCCGGACTTGATGGAGCGGTTGAGGTTGCCGGTGTGGGCGACGTACGCGCCGGGGTCGACCCGCAGCGGCATGCCCTGGGAGACCCGCAGGATGATGGCCGGCCCCTGGGAGGTGACGGCGGCCCAGCCGTGGCCCTCGACCTTGGTGGTGAACAGGCCGTTGCCGGAGGACACGCCGTTCAGGCCGGTGAAGGTGGTGCCGGTCTTCAGCGTGCCCTCGGTGCAGAGCAGGTTGTCGGACTCGACGTACAGCGTCTCGCCGTTCAGCCGCACGAGATTGATCTCGGTGGCCTGGTCGGCGAAGTAGCAGGTGCCCTGTCCCTTCACCTCCATGACCGTCATCTGCTCGCCGGTGAGCCGGCGCGTCACCATGCCGCGCAGGCCGTCACCGCCCCCGCTGAGCTTCTTGAAGTTCATCTGGCCCGTGTAAGCGACCATTGAGCCGTTCTTGGCCTTCACGAAATCGCCGGTCATGTCGACGGCGAGCGTCTTTGACCCCTGGAGTCGAAACTGTGCCACGGCCGCAATCTAGCGGTCGGCGGGCGCGGCGGGGGAGGGGGTGGCGGCGTTCTGGTACGTGTCTGCGACAAACCGGGCGGGCGGACTCCGGTACCACCCCCGACGGCGGGTTCGGACATGTGCTCGGTGATAATGGAGCGGATGCTTGTGAGCCGGTTCACAAGCGATCTCCGAGCCCCCGTATCGAGGTACCCATCGTGAACAGCAGCGCCGTCCACCGCCTGCGCCTGGTCTCCGGCCCCGAAGGGGTCTCCTTCCTGCTCCTGCTGGTCTGCTCGGCGCTCAAGCGCACCACCGACTTCAACGCCGTGCCGGTGATGGGCATGGTCCACGGGATCCTGTTCATCCTGTACGTGGTCTTCTGGATCATGGCCTGGCAGACGCAGAAGTGGGACGTCAAGCGCGGCGCCGTGCTGTTCATCCTCTCGGTGCTGCCCGGCGGCGGCTTCGTGGCCGAGCGGATGCTCGCCAAGGAGGAGCGCGGCGGGGCGGCGGCGCCGGCCACGGCCTGACGCCCTCCGCGCGACCTCCCCACGGCACGCCGGCAGGCTGCCGGGGCCTCCTCTCCCAGTGGCCCCGGCAGCCTGCCGTGTCTTTCGGGGGTGGTCCGTCCGCGGCCCGAGGGCCTAGTTGACGTTCACCGCGCTCCAGGCCGCGGCCACCGTGTTGTACTCCGTGCTGCCCGCGCCGTAGAGGTCCTTGGCGGCGTTCAGGGTGCCGGTGCGGGCGGCCTTGTAGTTGGTGCTGGAGGTGAAGTAGACGGTCAGCGCGCGGTACCAGATGGCGGCGGCCTTGGCGCGGCCGATGCCGGTGACGGTCGAGCCGTTGGAGGTCGGGCTGTTGTAGGCGACGCCGTTGATGGTCTTGGCGCCGCTGCCCTCGGCCAGCAGGTAGAAGAAGTGGTTGGCCACGCCCGAGGAGTAGTGGACGTCGATGCCGCCGATGCCCGAGTACCAGGCGTCCTTGGACGAGCCGTCCTTGGAGGGCTTGTCCATGTAGCGCAGCGGCTGGCCGTTGCCGAAGATGTTGATCTTCTCGCCGATCAGGTAGTCCGGCACGTCCACCGGCAGATTGGCGTACCACTCGACCAGGGTGCCGAAGATGTCCGAGGTGGCCTCGTTGAGGCCGCCGGACTCGCCCGAGTAGGTGAGGTTGGCGGTCGCCGAGGTGACGCCGTGGCTCATCTCGTGGCCGGCCACGTCGACGGCGGTCAGCGGGTTGGCGTTGCCGGAGCCGTCGCCGTAGGTCATGCAGAAGCAGGAGTCCTGCCAGAAGGCGTTGACGTAGGCGTTGCCGTAGTGCACCCGGTTGCTGGCGCCGACGCCGTTGTTCTTGATGCCGTTGCGGTTGAAGGTGTTCTTGAAGTAGTCCCAGGTGGCGCCGGTGCCGTACTGCGCGTCCACCGCGGCGGACTGGGTGTCGGACGCCAGCCCGTTGCCCCAGTTGTTGTCGGCGTCGGTGTACAGCGCGTTGCCGCTCTTGGCGTTGCCGGTCCACTGGTTGCCGCGGGTCGGGTCCTTGAGCTGGTAGGTGGAGCCGCTCTGGGTGGTGGTCAGGGTGACCGCCCCGACGTGCACGCCCTTGCCGGTGCCGACCGCGGTCTGTACCTCCTCGTGGGTGGAGAGCACCTGGCCGGTGGCGGCGTCGGTGACCAGCCGCTGGCTGCTCGGCGTGCCGTCGGCCCGCTCGCCGTGGACCACCGTGCGGTACGCCAGCCGCGGGCTGCCGTCGCCCGCCCAGACCACCAGTTCGGGGGCGCTCGCGCCGTCGACCCGGGTGACCGGCGAGGCGTCCGCGTCGGCCGGGGCGACACCGACGGTGGCCCGGACCGAGTCGACGGCCTGGGTGGAGGCGGTGCCGGCGGAGAGCGCCGGAGTGAGGCCCGGCAGCGAGACGCGGCCCTCGAAGGCCCGGTCGACCGAGGCGATCGAGCCGTTGGCCTTCTGGTGGACGACGAGGTCGCCGCCGAGGACCGGCAGGCCGGCGTAGGTGCGGTCGTAGCGCAGGTGGCGGGTGCCGTTGGCGTCGACCACCACGTCCTTGACGACCAACTGCTCCTGCCCGCCGAGGGCGAGCGCCTTCGCCACCGGCGCGGCCTGCTGCCCCGCCAGCGCGATGAGCGACTCGCGCTGCGGGACGGGGGCGGCCTGGGCGGGGGCGGCGGCGACCTGGATGGCGCCGGCCAGCAGGGCGGAGGCGGAGAGTACGGCGCCGGCTGTCAGCTTTCGCTTCACGTGCGGGTTCCTTCCACGAAACCGCGGGTGCGCGGTCACGCCTCGTACCGGGGCACCGGGGTCGGCGCCAGGGGGCGGTAGGGCGCGGACGTGCTGCTCCCGTGCGGCCTGACGCGCCGTCGGTGGGTGGGGCGACGGGGCGTCCGGACGGGGCTTTGGGCAGAAGCATGACAATGCAGGTCGTGAAAGGACAGGGTGTGACCGGGGATTGGCCAGGTCTCGCCAAGATTTCCACGGCTGGTGGTGGATGTGACGGTTGCCGTGTTTGTCTGCGTTCGTTGCTTGGCGTGTTCCCGCCAGCGGCGGGGCTTGTCGGCATCTGTCCGCGTTGCTACGCGGGCGGGCACGCGGCGTCCGGGGGCCTCCCCTCCCCAGTGGGGCCCCCGGACGCCGTTCGAGCGGGCGTCAGTTGACGTTGACGCCGCTCCACGCGGCAGCCACCGCGTTGTACTCGGCGCCACCGGCGCCGTAGAGGTCGGCCGCGGCGCTCAGGGTGCCGGTGCGGGCGGCCTTGTAGTTGGTGGTCGAGGTGAAGTAGACGGTCAGCGCGCGGTACCAGATCGCCGCGGCCTTGTCCCGGCCGATGCCGGTGACCGTCGAGCCGTTGGAGGTCGGGCTGTTGTAGGCGACGCCGTTGACGGTCTTGGCGCCGCTGCCCTCGGCCAGCAGGTAGAAGAAGTGGTTGCCCACGCCGGAGGAGTAGTGGACGTCCAGGCCGCCCACCGAGGAGGACCAGGAGTCGGCCGAGCCGCCGTCCTTGGAGGGCTTGTCCATGTAGCGCAGCGGGGTGCCGTCGCCGTTGATGTCGATCTCCTCGCCGATCAGGTAGTCCGGCGGGTCGGCGGGGAGGTTGGCGGACCACTCGACCATGGTGCCGAAGATGTCCGAGGTGGCCTCGTTGAGGCCGCCGGACTCGCCCGAGTAGTTCAGGCCTGCGGTGGCCGAGGTGACGCCGTGGGTCATCTCGTGGCCCGCGACGTCCAGCGCGGTCAGCGGGTTGGTGTTGCCGGCGCCGTCGCCGTACGTCATGCAGAAGCAGGAGTCGCTCCAGAACGCGTTGACGTAGTTCTTGCCGTAGTGGACCCGGCTGGTGGCGCCGACGCCGTTGTTCTTGATGCCGTTGCGGCCGAAGCTGTTCTTGTAGTAGTCCCAGGTGGCCGCCGCGCCGAACTGGGCGTCCACCGCGGCCGACTGGCGGTTGGCGGCGGTGCCGTCGCCCCACACGTTGTCGGTGTCGGTGAAGAGGGTGCCGGAGCCGGAGGTGCGGTTCTTCAGGTCGCTGGTGGACTGGCCGCCGCGCGAGGCGTCCTTGAGCGAGTAGCCGCCGCTGACGCCGGTGGTGGTCAGCGGGACGGTGCCGACGAAGACGCCGGTGCCGGTGCCGGAGGCGGTCTGCACCTGCTCGTGGCTGGACAGCACCTGGCCGGTGGCGGCGTCGGTGACCAGCAACCGGCTGCTGGGGGTGCCGTCGGCGCGGACGCCCTCCACGGTGGTCCGGTAGGCCAGCCGCGGGCTGCCGTCGGCGGCCCAGACGACCAGCTGGGCGGCGCCCGCCCGGTGCACCTCGGTGACCGGGGACTCGTCCTTGTCGGCGGCGATGCCGACGGTGGACTGCACCGCACCCGAGGCCTGGGCGGCGGCCTTGTCGGCCGGGATCGCCGGGGTCAGGCTCGGCACCGCGATCTGCGCGCCGGCCGCCTTGTCGACCGCCTTGACCGCGCCGTCGGCGGCCTGGTGGACGACCAGGTCGCCGCCGAGCACGGGCAGGCCGGCGTAGGTGCGCTCGAAGCGGAGGTGGCGCGTGCCGTCGGTGTCCACCACGGCGTCCTTGGCGACCAGCGCCTCCTGGCCGCCCAGCCCGAGCGCCTTGGTCAGCGGGCCGGCCTGACCGCTCGCCAGCGCGATCAGGCCGGCGCGGTGCTGCGCGGCCTGTGCCTGGACCGACGGGGTCGGGGTGGCCTGGGCGGCGGTGCTCACCTGGATGACGCCGGTGAGGAGGGCGGTGGCGGAGAGTACGGCGCCGGCTGCGAGCTTTCGCTTCACGTACAGGTCCTTCCGGAAAACCGCGTGTGCGCGGTCGCGCCGCGCTCCGGGGTGCCGGGGTTGGCACCTGAGGGGCGGAACGGGCGCTGACGTGCTGCTCCGTGCGGTCCACGGCGGTCACCGGTGAGTGGGGCGGTGGCCACCGGACGGGGCTGGCGGAAAGCATGACAATCCAACAAGTGAAATGACAGGTCTCGTTCATGGATTGGCCAGGTCCCGCCAACGTGGCGGAAGGTGAACAGAGTGACAAAAGGGGTGAATCACCCCGACTTTCAGCGGGTTACCGTCCGAACCGAACCCTGATAGCGGGCCAGGGGCCGTCCGTGCGCCCAACCGGCCGGGCCGGGGGGATGGTTGGCGCCCGTTCACACCCGCGCAACGTGCTGGTACGGACCTGGCGAACCGGTTGGCGTGTTCCCGCCACGTGTCGCGCTTGTCCACCATCAGGACGCCTGGTAACCCCCGCCCTGCCCGCCGGTACGGTAAGGAGGTGGCCAAGCCCCTCGCTCTCGACTTCGACCCGATCGCCCGCGCCGACGAGCTGTGGACCCGCCGCTGGGGGGCCGTCCCCTCGATGGCGGCGATCACCTCGATCATGCGGGCCCACCAGATCCTGCTCTCCCGCGTGGACGCGGTCCTCAAGCCGTACGGGCTGACCTTCGCCCGCTACGAGGCACTGGTGCTGCTCACCTTCAGCCGGACCGGCGAGCTGTCGCTCTCCAAGATCGGCGAGCGCCTGATGGTCCACCCGACCAGCGTCACCAACACCGTCGACCGCCTGGAGCGGGCCCGCCTGGTCGCCCGCCGCCCCAACCCGCTGGACGGCCGGGGCGTGCTCGCCGCGATCACCGACCGGGGCCGCGAGGTCGTCGAGGGCGCCACCCGGGAGCTCATGGCGATGGAGTTCGGCCTGGAGGAGTACGACGCCGACCAGTGCCGCGAGGTCTTCGACCTGCTCCGCCCGCTGCGGGTGGCGGCGGGCGACTTCACCGAGCTCCCCGGCGAGGGGCCTGCGCAGGCCGGGGCGTGAGGGCGGCTACCCTCGTGTGAGCGGTGCGCGGATCAGGACGTACCCCCCCGATGCTGCCGAGCGAGGCGATGAAGACGATGAAGGCGACCCCCCTGCTGGGCTGGTACCGGGCCCTGGCCATTGCGACCGGTGTGGCACTGCTGGTGTTCTGCGGCTTCATGGTCGCGAAGTACGGCTTCGACGCGGCCGAGGACGTGACCACCTACGTCGCGATGCTGCACGGCTACCTCTACATCGGGTACTTCGTGGTGACCTTCCTGCTCGGCCAGAAGCTCAAGTGGCCGCTGGGCCGGATGGTCTTCTTCCTGGCCGCCGGCTGCATCCCGTTCGCCTCCTTCGTCGCCGAGCGCAAGGTGGTCGCCGAGGCCGCCGACAAGCTGTCCGCCGGTGCCGCCGCCCGCCAGCCGGCCGGCGTCTGAGCGAAGCCCCCGAGGGCGCCCTTCCCCGCACGGGGGAGGGCGCCCTTTCGCATGCCCCCGGCATCCGCGGCCGGGTGTCCGTCGACAAGTACTAGGACGTCCGAGTAAATTAGTAGGACGTCCTAAAAGCTGTGCCGCCCGCTGGCGTGGCGGCCGTACGGAGCGGAGTTCGGGGTCATGGACGCCGAGGAGATCGAGCGCGGACGGCAGCGCTGGCAGCAGCGGTACGACAGCGCCCGCAAGCGGGACGCGGACTTCACCACCCTTTCCGGGGACGAGGTCGAGCCGGTGTACGGCCCGGCCCCCGGGCAGGCCTACGAGGGTTTCGAGCGGATCGGCTGGCCCGGCGAGTACCCGTACACCCGCGGCCTGCACCCGACCGGCTACCGCGGCCGGACCTGGACCATCCGCCAGTTCGCCGGCTTCGGCAATGCCGAGCAGACCAACGAGCGGTACCGGATGATCCTGGAGGCGGGCGGCGGCGGCCTCTCGGTCGCCTTCGACATGCCCACCCTGATGGGCTACGACTCCGACGACCCGCGCTCGCTCGGCGAGGTCGGCCACTGCGGCGTGGCGATCGACTCGGCCGCCGACATGGAGGTGCTGTTCCGCGGCATCCCGCTCGGCGAGGTCACCACCTCGATGACGATCAGCGGCCCGGCGGTGCCGATCTTCTGCATGTACCTGGTCGCCGCCGAGCGGCAGGGCGTCGACCCGGCGGTGCTCAACGGCACCCTGCAGACCGACATCTTCAAGGAGTACATCGCCCAGAAGGAGTGGCTCTTCGCCCCCGAGCCGCACCTGCGGCTGATCGGCGACCTGATGGAGTACTGCGCCAACGGGATCCCGGCGTACAAGCCGCTCTCGGTCTCCGGCTACCACATCCGCGAGGCCGGGGCGACGGCCGCGCAGGAGTTGGCGTACACCCTGGCCGACGGCTTCGCCTACGTCGAGCTGGGCCTGTCCCGGGGCCTGGACGTGGACGTCTTCGCGCCCGGCCTGTCCTTCTTCTTCGACGCGCACCTCGACTTCTTCGAGGAGATCGCCAAGTTCCGCGCCGCCCGCCGGATCTGGGCCCGCTGGATGCGCGAGCGGTTCGGCGCGAAGACCGAGAAGGCCCAGTGGCTGCGGTTCCACACCCAGACCGCCGGTGTCTCGCTCACCGCCCAGCAGCCGTACAACAACGTGGTCCGCACCGCCGTCGAGGCGCTCTCGGCGGTGCTCGGCGGCACCAACTCGCTGCACACCAACGCCCTGGACGAGACCCTGGCGCTGCCCTCCGAGCAGGCCGCCGAGATCGCCCTGCGCACCCAGCAGGTGCTGATGGAGGAGACCGGCGTCACCAATGTGGCCGACCCGCTGGGCGGTTCCTGGTACGTCGAGGCGCTGACCGACCGGATCGAGCAGCAGGCCGAGGAGATCTTCCGGCGGATCCTGGACAAGGGCCGCGAGGACCACGCGATCGGCCCGGTCACCTCCGGCATCCTGCGCGGGATCGAGGACGGCTGGTTCACCGGCGAGATCGCCGAGGCCGCCTTCCAGTACCAGCAGGGCGTGGAGAAGGGCGAGAAGCGGGTCGTCGGCGTCAACTGCCACCCGCGCAGCGTCACCCCCGAACTGGAGATCCTGCGGGTCAGCCACGAGGTGGAGCGCGAGCAGGTCCGGGGACTGGGCGCGCGCAAGGCGGCCCGGGACGAGGCCGCGGTGCGGGCCGGGCTGGACGCGATGCTGGCCGCCGCGCGCTCCGGCGCGTCGATGATCCCGCCGATGCTGGACGCGGTGCGCGCCGAGGCGACCCTGGGCGAGATCTGCAACGCGCTGCGCGAGGAGTGGGGGATCTACCGGGAGACCGCCCGCTTCTGATCCCGTCGCCCGGTACGCGCAAAGGCCGCCCGGCCCTCCTCCAGAGGTGCCGGGCGGCCTCCGCGCGTGCGTTCAGCCGGCCGAGGGGGCCGGGTAGGTGCCGAGCAGCAGGCCGGTGAAGCGCCGGGTCCACTCGGGGGTGATCGGCTCGCCGCTGACCAGCACCCGGTGCTCGACCGTCCCCGCGATGGTGTCGAAGATGATGTCGACCTCATCGCGGGTGGTCGCCTCGTCGACGTCCGGGGCCAGCTCGCCGCGCGCCTGGGCGGCCGCGCGGCCCTGCCGGACCAGCCGCTTCTGCGGGTCGACGATCGCCTCCCGGATCCGCCGGCGCAGCTGCCGGTCGCGGGTGCCCTCGGCGAACAGGGCGAGCAGCGCCGCCTGGCTCTCCGGGCGGGCCAGCAGCTCCGCGAGCTGGTCCACCACCGCCTCGATGTCGGCCTGCAGACTGCCCAGGTCGGGCATCACCAGCTCGTCGAAGAGGCTGGCGACGGCGTCCACCACCAGCTCGTTCTTGGACGGCCAGCGGCGGTACAGGGTGGTCTTGGCGACGCCGGCGCGGGTCGCGACATGGCCCATGGTGAGCCCGCCCCAGCCGAGTTCGGCGAGGGCCTCGCGGGTGGCGTCCAGGATGGCGCGGTCGGCGGCGGCGCTGCGCGGGCGGCCCTTGGTCCGGGCGGCGGCGGTCTCCGGGCTCTCCGGGAGGGGTGGCTGGGGGGCCGGCACCGGGCCTCCTTGCGATTTACCGGTAAGTAACTTGGGTGGGGCTGGTAACGGTAGCGACTCTTGCGTGTCCAGGTCAGCCGGGCCGCCGGGGAAAGTGGCCCACCTCACGTCCGGCGGGGGCGGACAGGGGTTGCGGCGGGTGCCCGGGGTCCAGTTACGCTACGACTCGTAGCGAAAGCGACGACCAGGCGCCGTGCCCCCGTGGGACGGGAGCGGCGCGGGCGCGGGTGGGGATCCGCGCCGAACGGTTCAGGCTGTCGGGAGTGGCTCGGCCACCCCGGGAATCGGGACCGCGCAGCCCGCGCGGGGCGTTTTCCGGGAGGTTGGTGCCCACCAGCGGCGCGGGCGGGGGAGGATGGTGCCATGCAGCCACGGAATTCTCGTCTCAACAGTGCCGCCCTGCGTGGTGCGGTCGACCTCGCCGCGGTGAAGGCAGCCGGCGAGGCTGCCCAGAAGGCCGAGCAGGCCAGGGCCGAGCGGGCCCGCCAGAGCGCCGCCGGCGAAGCGGCCGGGGAGGCCCCGGCCGGGATCGGCTACCCGCTCGTCGTCGACGTCACCGAGGACACCTTCGAGGCCGAGGTCGTCCAGCGGTCCACCGAGGTGCCGGTGGTCGTCGACTTCTGGGCCGAGTGGTGCGGGCCCTGCAAGCAGCTCAGCCCCATCCTGGAGCGCCTGGCCGAGGAGTACGCCGGCCGGATCGTGCTCGCCAAGATCGACGTCGACGCCAACCAGCTGATCGCCCAGCAGTTCGGCATCCAGGGCATCCCGGCCGTGATGGCCGTGGTGGCCGGACAGCTGGTCCCGCTCTTCCAGGGCGCCGAGAACGAGGCCAACGTCCGCAAGGTGCTGGACCAGCTGATCCTGGTCGCCGAGCAGCGCTTCGGCATCGTCGGCACCGGCGGCGCGCCCGCCGAGGAGGGCGCGCAGGCCGCCGCCCCGCACCGGCCGGAGGACCCGGCGCTGGCCGCGGCCCACGACGCGCTCGACCAGGGGGACCTGGGCGGTGCGATCCAGGCCTACCGGAACGTGCTGGCCGAGCAGCCGGGCAACACCGAGGCCAAGGTCGGCCTCGCCCAGGCCGAGCTGCTCCAGCGGGTCGAGGGGCTGGACCTCCAGGCCGTCCGGGCGACCGCCGCGGCGGACCCGAAGGACATCGAGGCCCAGTTGCGGGCCGCCGACCTGGACCTGGTCGGCGGGCACGTCGAGGACGCCTTCGGGCGGCTGGTGTCGACGGTCGGCAAGACCTTCGGCGAGGACCGGGACGCCGTCCGGCTGCGGCTGCTGGAGCTGTTCGAGGTGATCGGCCCGGACGACCCGCGGGTCACCGCGGCGCGCCAGGCGCTGGCCCGGGTGCTGTTCTGAACTCCGGTCGGCGACAAGGCCGGTGACACGCCTGATGACCTGCGGTGCCGCCAGGTGATTTGGCGACAATCCGGTCATCCTCTCTGAGGTTTACCAAATCTTGACAACACCCGTGGACGGTCACGACATGTGACCGTCCACGGGTGTTTCACTGATGTTTCCGAGGGATTTCGCCCTCACCAATCCTTCATTTCGTAACGCTGCGTGTCCATGGCGCCGATTCCATGATCATCTGCGTCCGTGTGGGATTACCCGTCAGTAATGCGACCTCTTGTGCTTCGCCCGGGATTCGAGCAGCATCGGCACGCCCGGTCCCCACACTTCGACCCCCGCCGGCAGCCGGTCGGCGGACCCGGAGGAGGGGATCCCCACCGGGCGGCCGGCGGCCCTGCCGCCGGCGAGAGGGCAGGGGGGTGTCCGCGCGTCCCACGGCGGTTCCTGTCCTTCGTACGACCGCGCTCCCCGCGCGGTCGCTGGTTGTCGCTCGGGGGGATCGCCGGTGTTGCCACCGCGCTCTCCGCTACCGAGGACGTAGCTCTCTCCCATCCCAGGCCCCCATCGGTGCGGGACCCGCCACCGGGGAGCCGGAGATGTACGTCCCAGAAGGAGGACACGCATGTCCAAGACCTATGGCAAGACCCGCTGGAAGCGCTTCGCCCTGGTGATGGTGCCGAGCCTCGCGGCCACCGCCGCGGTCGGCGTCGGCCTGGCGAACAGCGCGCTCGCAGCCTCGTTCAGCATCTCGGGCCAGCAGTTCAAGGTCTCCGCGAAGGAGTTGCACGGCACGAAGTTCGCGCAGTTCGGCGCGATCGACGTCGAGAAGGACAAGACGACCCACCCGGTCGCCGTCTCGGCCTTCGACACCGCCCGGATCAAGGGCCTGTGCCAGTCGCTGGTCACCGACCCGAACGTGATCCCGCTGCCGTTCAAGCTCCCGAAGGTCACCCTCCGCCTGGAGGCCGGCGACAGCGAGCAGCAGGAGCGCCAGGTCGAGGCCGCCAACCTGCTGATCGACCTCGACTCGCTGGAGGCCGACGCCGAGTTCGGCAACATCAACATCGGCCAGGACGCCTCCACCCTCACCGGCACGGCGACCAAGAACTGGACGTCCGCGCTCGGTACCGGCCTGCCCAGCGGCAAGACCGGCTTCGCGCAGGCCGCCGACACCGCCGACCTGTACGGCGCGAAGCAGACGGCGTGGGCGACCTCGGCGGGCACCTTCAAGCTCAAGGGCCTGAAGCTCAACCTCTACACCGACGCGGGCCACGAGTGCTTCTGAGCCGGTCCCTCGGTTGACCGGCTGACCGCCTGACGGCGGGTCGGGGGCCGGGGACGGCGGCCGCACGGGCCGCCGTCCCCGGACTCCCCCTTTCTGTTTCACCTCGTCACCTCATCGAGGAGCTGCATCGTGTCCAGCACCCTTGCCGAGCCGCGGCCCGTCGAACGCGAGAACCCCTTCCGGTGGGTACGCCGGGTGTTCCGTGACTTCCGCCGCTCCCGGCCGTTCTGGGGCGGGCTGCTGGCCGTCTTCGCCGGCCTCCCGATCATGTACTTCCCGTACGCCAACCTGTCGTTGAACGGCATGACGATCGCCATGGCCACCACGGCCGGCGCGGGCTCGCTGATCATCGGGGTGCTGCTGGTGGTGCTCGGGCTGACCGGCTGGTTCCAGCCGGTGGTCCGGGTCTTCGCGGGCATCGCCACCACCCTGCTCACCCTGGTCTCGATCCCGGTCTCCAACCTGGGCGGCTTCGGGCTGTCGGTCCTGCCGGGGCTGATCGGCGGTGGTCTGATGATCGCCTGGGCGCCGCTGCCGGACGCCGATCCGGCCGAGGCGGAGGCCGAGGCCGTTGCCGCGCCCGTCGCCGAGGCGGTCGTCGACGAGCCCGCTTACGAGCCCGCCGTCGAGCGGTCCCCGGCCGCCGTCGAGGGGACCGTCCCGGCGCAGCAGGCCGGCGAGCCCAAGGAGGTCCGGTGAGCGAGCCGCGCGAGGAGCTTCCGCAGCCCCCGGCGCGGCGCCCGCCCCGGCATGCGGCGCCCCGCACACCGGTGCGGGTCCGGCTGCGCGGACGGGCGCTGGCGATGGCCGCCGTGCCGACCGCGCTGCTGATGGCCGCCGCCTACACCCCCAACCCGGCGATCGCCGAGTCCACCGCGGGCAAGCCGTGTGCCACCGCACCGGACACCGTGCCGCGGACGCCCGTGGTGGCCGAGACGCCGGTGCCCAAGAGCGAGCTGCCGCCGCCGATCCCCGGTCCGTCCGTCCCGCTGCCGGAGGCCCCGGCCACCGGGGCGCCCGCTCCGACCGCGGCCCCGACGGCCCCGACGGCCACGCCGGAACCGACGGCGACCGCGACCGCCGGGCCGACCGCGACCTCCGGCGGCGGGGTCGTCCAGGCCGGGCTCGTCGACGACATCGTCGGCGGCGTCACCGACCTGGTCTCCCCGGGCGGCCCGGCGAGCCCCACCGCCGGGGCGCCCACCGCCGAGACCCCGGCCACGACGGCACCGACGGCACCGACGGGCACGCCGACCGCCGAGCCGATGGGTACACCGACCGGCACCGCCGCGCCCACGCCCGCCGCCACCCCGGGAACGACCCCGCCGACCCCGCCCGCCACCCCGAGCGCGTCGACGGCACCGGCCACCCCGAAGCCGTCCGGCACCCCGTCCGCCTCCGCGAAGCCGACCGCCTCCGGCAGCCCCTCGGCCACCCCGTCGAAGGACCCGAACTGCCTGGTCGACACCAAGGCGCTGGCCCCCGGCGGCAAGCCGGCCGACAACCCGATCCTGGTGCCGGACCAGAACTGGACCCTGCAGACCACCCGGCTCGCCCTGAACCACGCCGTGCTGCTCGGCGTGGTCAACGTCCGGACGCCCACCGGCACCAAGCGGGTGCTGAAGTTCGAGGTGGAGAGCGTCGACATCGAGAACCTGCACATGTCGACACTGGAGGGCAACGGCAGGACCTTCCACGTCAAGGGCGCGCCCGGCTCGGTCTCGACCATGCGCAAGGGCCCGATCACCATGTACGTGGAGCGGCTCTCCGGCCACCTGTCCGAGGTGCTCGGCCTGCCGGTCCCGATCGACCTGGGCGAGCTCAGCCTCACCCCGGACGGCCCGCTGCCGCAGTGGCTGTACGACCTGATCGGCCAGCTGCAGCTGCCGCTGTGGATCGAGCTGACCGGGGTGACCGCGATCCAGTCGGGCCAGTTCGGCGGCACCCTGAGGATTCCGGGCATGCAGCTCTACAACGACGACCTGCCCTACCCCGGGAACGCCTGAGCCCGGCCCCCAACGCCCGTGGGGCGGCCCCTCCCGTCCGGAGGGACCGCCCCACGGGCGTGTGCCGCGCCGCTTACGCGGTGCGGGTGCCCAGGTGGTGCACCTGGACCATGTTGGTGTTGCCGGGGACGCCGGGGGGCGAGCCGGCGGTGACGATCACGGTGTCGCCCGCGCCCAGCTCGCTGATGCGCAGCAGTTCGCGGTCGACCTGCGCGACCATCTCGTCGGTGGTGTCCACCTGCTCGGTCACGTGCGCCTCGACGCCCCAGCTCAGCGAGAGCTGGTTGCGGGTGGCGTGGTCCGGGGTGAAGGCGATCACCGGGATCGGCGAGCGGTAGCGGGAGAGCCGGCGCGCGGTGTCACCGGACTTGGTGAACGCGACCAGCGCCTTGCCGTTCAGGAAGTCGCCCAGCTCGCACGCGGCGCGGGCGATGGAGCCGCCCTGGGTGCGCGGCTTGCGGCCCGGGTTGAGCGGCTGGAGGCCCTGGGAGAGCAGCTCCTCCTCGGCCTTCTCGCAGATCCGGCTCATGGTGCGGACGGTCTCGACCGGGTACTTGCCGACGCTGGACTCGGCGGACAGCATGACCGCGTCGGTGCCGTCCAGGATGGCGTTGGCGACGTCGGAGACCTCGGCGCGGGTCGGGCGCGAGGCGTGGATCATCGACTCCATCATCTGGGTGGCGACGATGACCGGCTTGGCGTTCCGGCGGGCCAGGGTGATCAGCTGCTTCTGGACCAGCGGCACCCGCTCCAGCGGGTACTCGACGGCCAGGTCGCCACGGGCCACCATGATCGCGTCGAAGGCGAGGACGATCTCCTCCATCGCCTCGACGGCCTGCGGCTTCTCGATCTTGGCGATGACCGGCACCCGGATGCCGACCTCGTCCATGACCGCGTGGACGTCCTTGATGTCCGCGGCGTTGCGGACGAAGGAGAGGGCGACCATGTCGACGCCCAGGCGAAGGGCGAAGCGCAGGTCCTCCTTGTCCTTCTCGGACAGGGCGGGCACGTTGACGGCCGCGCCGGGGAGGTTGATGCCCTTGTTGTTCGAGAGCACGCCGCCCTCGACGACCACGGTCCTGACCCGCGGGCCGTCGACGCTGACGACCTCAAGGGCGATGACGCCGTCGTTGATCAGGACCGGGTCGCCGGGCTTGACGTCGCCCGGGAGGCCCTTGTAGGTGGTTCCGCAGATGTGCTGGTCACCGGGGACGTCCTCGGTGGTGATGGTGAACTCGTCGCCGTTGTCGACGGTCACCGGACCGTTGGCGAAGGTCGCCAGACGGATCTTGGGGCCCTGGAGGTCGGCCAGAACGCCGATGGTCTTGCCGGTGTCCTCCGAAACCTGGCGGACCTTGCGGTACCGCTCCTCGTGCTCCCCGTGGGAACCGTGGCTCATGTTCAGGCGGGCGACGTTCATGCCCGCTTCGACGATGGCCTTGAGCTGTTCGTAGGAGTCCGTCGCGGGACCCAGGGTGCAGACAATTTTCGCTCGGCGCATATCGATCAGTCTATCCGTTCGTGTTATTGGTGCATTCGGCGCGAATGGAGAGGAATCGCCGACCAGGAGTCCGCGGAACGAGACGACGGGGGGTCAGTTTTCGGACGACCGGTGCACCAGGGCGAAGGCCTGCCGGGCGATCTCCAGCTCCTCGTCGGTGGGGACGACGGCGACCGCCACCCGAGCGCTGCCCCCTGACGGGAGCAGGGCGGGGGAGATGATCCGCGGCTCGCGCGAGCGTACCGAGTTGAGTTCGGGGTCGACGGCGATGCCGAGCTCCTCCAGGCCGGCCGTGGCGGCGGCCCGCACCGGCGCCGCGTTCTCCCCCACGCCGGCGGTGAAGGCGATCGCGTCCACCCGGCCGAGCACCGCGTAGTACCCGCCGATGTACTTGCGCACCCGGTGGACGTACGCGTCGAAGGCCAGCTTCGCGTCCGCGTCGCCGTCGTCGGCGCGGCGCATGATCTCGCGCATGTCGTTGTCCCCGCACAGGCCCAGCAGGCCGCTGCGGCGGTTGAGCAGGTCGTCGATGCCGTCGATCGACAGCCCGCCCACCCGGTGCAGGTGGAAGACCACGCCCGCGTCGATGTCACCCGAACGAGTGCCCATCACCAGGCCCTCCAGCGGGGTCAGGCCCATCGAGGTGTCGACGCAGCGCCCGCCGGCCACCGCCGAGGCGGAGGCGCCGTTGCCCAGGTGCAGCACGATCACGTTGACCTCGGCCGGGTCCTTGCCGAGCAGCCGCGCGGTGGCCCGTGAGACGTACTGGTGCGAGGTGCCGTGGAAGCCGTAGCGGCGCACCCGGTGCTCGTCGGCGACGTCCTTGTCGATCGCGTACCGGGCGGCGTGCTCGGGCATCGAGGAGTGGAAGGCGGTGTCGAAGACGGCCACCTGCGGCAGGTCGGGCCGCAGCCCCCGGGCCACCTCGATGCCGGTGATGTTGGCCGGATTGTGCAGCGGCGCCACCGGGATCAGCCGACGGATCTCCTTGAGCACGTCGTCGGTGATCACGGTCGGTTCGGTGAACCGCAGCCCGCCGTGCACCACCCGGTGGCCGATCGCGGCCAGCTCGGGCGAGTCCAGGCCCAGCCCGTCGGCGGCCAGCTCCTCGGCGACCGCCTTGAGCGCCGCGCCGTGGTCGGGGAAGGCCTGGACGGTCTCCCGCTCCGCGCCGCCGCGCGGGGCGTGCAGCAGCCGCCCGCCGGCCTCGCCGATCCGCTCGACCAGCCCGGAGGCGAGCCGGTCGCCGTCCAGCATGTCGATCAGCTGGTACTTGACCGACGAGGAGCCGGCGTTCAGTACCAGGACCCGTGTGCCCGCACTCATGCCGTGCCCCCTTCACCGCGCGGCTGCAACCCGCGCTCCTGCGACTGGATGGCGGTGATCGCCACCGTGTTGACGATGTCCTGCACCAGCGCGCCGCGCGACAGGTCGTTGACCGGCTTGCGCAGCCCCTGGAGCACCGGCCCGACGGCGACCGCCCCGGCCGAGCGCTGGACCGCCTTGTAGGTGTTGTTGCCGGTGTTGAGGTCCGGGAAGATCAGCACGGTCGCCCGGCCGGCCACCGGCGAGCCGGGCAGCTTGGTCGCCGCGACGTGCGCGTCCACCGCGGCGTCGTACTGGATCGGCCCCTCGACCAGGATGTCCGGGCGCAGCTCGCGCACCAGCTCGGTCGCCTTGCGGACCTTGTCGACGTCCGCGCCGGAGCCGGAGGTGCCGGTCGAGTAGGAGAGCATCGCGACCCGCGGCTCGACGCCGAACTGGGCGGCGGTGGCGGCCGACTGGATGGCGATGTCGGCGAGCTGCTGGGCGTCCGGGTCCGGGTTGACCGCGCAGTCGCCGTAGACCAGCACCTTGTCCGCCAGGCACATGAAGAAGACGCTGGAGACGATGGCCGCGCCCGGCGAGGTCTTGATCACCTCGAAGGCGGGGCGGATGGTGGCGGCGGTGGAGTGCGCCGCGCCGGAGACCATGCCGTCGGCGATGCCCTCCTGGACCATCAGGGTGCCGAAGTAGGAGACGTCGGTGACCACGTCCAGGGCGAGTTCGACGGTCATGCCCTTGTGCGCCCGCAGCCTGGCGTACAGCTCGGCGAACTGGCGGCGCAGCGGGCTGGTGGCCGGGTCGACGATCCGGACCTGGGCGCGGTCGGCGGCCGGGGCCTCGGCGGGCAGGTCGATGCCGAGCGCGGCGGCCCTGCGGCGGACGGCGTCGGGCTCGCCGAGCAGGGTGAGGTCGCAGATGTTGCGGCGCAGCAGGATCTCGGCGGCGCGCAGCACCCGCTCCTCGGTGCCCTCCGGCAGCACCACGTGCCGGCGGGCCGCCCTGGCCCGCTCCAGCAGCTCGTGCTCGAACATCATCGGGGTCACCCGCTCGGACCGGCCGACCTCGATCAGTTTGGTCAACTCATCGGTGTCCACGTGCAGTTCGAACAGTCCGAGGGCGATCTCGGCCTTCCGGGGGCTGGCCGCGGAGAGCCTGCCCTCCAGGTGGGTCAGCGCGGCGGCGGTGAGCCAGCTGCCCTCCGGGACCACCGCGACCGGGGTGCCGGGGGCGAGCCGGGCGGCCAGCGCCATCACGTTCGGGCCGGGGTGCTGGCCGAGGGTGAGCAGGACGCCGGCGATCGGCGGGGCGCCGGCGGCGTGCGCGGCCAGCGAGCCGATCACCAGGTCGGCGCGGTCCCCGGGGGTGACCACCAGGGCGCCCTCGGTCAGCGCGTCCAGGAAGGTCGGCAGCATCGCGCCGCCGAAGACGAAGCCGCGCACGTCCCGGGCCAGGCCGGCCGCGTCGCCGATCAGCACCTCGGCGCCGGTGGCGTCGACCAGTTGGGCGACGGTCGGCGCGGCCAGCGCCGGCTCCTCGGGGATGACGTAGGCGGGGATCGGCAGCTTCTCGGAGAGCTTGCGCTGGACCGGCTGCTTGGCGGCCGGGGCGACCCGGTTGGCGATCATCGCCAGGGTCTCGCAGCCGAGGTCGGTGTAGGCGCGGTGGGCGTTGCGGACCTCGGCGATCACCGCGTCGGCGTCCTCGCCGTGCCCGCCGACCACCGGCAGCACGGCGGCGCCGAACTCGTTGGCCAGCCGGGCGTTGAAGGCCAGCTCGTCGGGGATGTTGGTGTCGGCGAAGTCGGTGCCGAGCACCAGGACCGCCTGGCAGCGCCGCTCCAGCGCGTGGAAGCGGTCCACCAGCACCGAGACCAGCTCGTCCTGCCCGTGCGCGGCCTGGAGCGCGGCGGCCTCCTCGTAGCTGAGGCCGTAGAGCTCGGCGGCCGGCAGGTCCAGCCGGTAGCGGGCGCGCAGCAGCTCGACCACGTGGTCCGCGCCCGCCTCCCCGGGGGTCTGGGCGTGCACCAGGGGGCGGAACACCCCGACCCGGTCCACCCGGCGGGTGAGCAGCTCCATGACCCCGAGCTCCACCGCCTGCCGGCCGTCCCCTCGGCCGATCCCGGTCACGTACACGCTGCGCGCCACGCGGCTCTCTCCGTCCCGTCGTCTCAGGAAGTGGTCATATCGACCATACCTTCGCACCGTGAACGCCCGTTCGCGAGCAGAACGGCCCGGCGGGGGGCAAGGGGCCGAAGGTCATCCGGGACGGCCGGAGGTCATCAGGGGAAGCGGTCGGGGCCGGTGAGCCGGACGGCCACCGCGGCCGGCCGCTCGGCGAGGGAGAGCTGGGTGATCCGCTTGTCCAGCAGCCAGCCGTGCCGGTGGACCAGGGTGTCCCCGGGCCCCGGGGTCCAGCCGTCGGCGGCCAGCCGGGCGCGCAGCCGGCGGGCCGCCTCGGCGCCGGACAGGCCCTCGGTGCTCACGATCACGAGGTCGCGGCGGCAGGCGTGCAGGCCGCAGCTGTGGTCGGGTCCGCTGTCGTGCTCGACGACCAGGCCGCGCGGCAGCGACACCTCGTGGCGTTCCGGGGAGAAGGGCTCGTGGACGGCGAGCTGGTAGAGCAGGCCGATGACCAGGCCGACCAGCGAGTGGGCGGCGATCACGATGGTCGCCCCGGCGGCCGGCTGGACGGACCCCCGGGCCGGCCGGGGGCCGCGGCGGCGCCGCTCGGTCAGGGTGCCGAGCAGCACCACCAGCCCGGCGGCGAGCGGGTAGCCGGACTGGGACTCGGCGGTGGCCCGGCTGTGGAACCACTCGCGTTCCAGCCCGACCGGGATCACCGCGAGGGCGACCAGTACGGCGGCGACCGTCAGCCCGGTCGCCCGGGTGCGGGCCAGTGCGGCCCAACAGGCCAGTGGCAGCAGGACGTAGCACCAGCCCAGCACCAAACCCACAGAAGGCCCCCCGCCCGCTGCCGACGTCTCAGGCGGGGAGCCTAGAACGTCACGCCGGGCGGAGCCAGAGGGTCGCCAGCGGGGGCAGGACCAGTTCGGCGCTGCGCGGCAGGCCGTTCCAGGTGACCGCATCCGCCTTCACCGGACGGGAGTTGGCCGTACCGCTGCCACCGTACTCCGTGGCGTCGGTGTTGAGGGCCTCTTCCCAGAGCTGGTCGCGGCCGGGCAGCTCGGGCAGGCCGATCCGGTGGCCGTGCCGGACGACGGGGGAGAAGTTGCAGACGGCGACCAGCGGGGTGCCGTCGGCGGCGTACCGGACGAAGGAGAGCAGGTTGTCCTCGGCGGCGCCGCCGTCCAGCCAGCGGAAGCCCGCGGGGGCGGTGTCCTGCTCCCAGAGCGCCGGGCTCTCCAGGTAGCGCCGGTTGAGGTCGCCCACCAGCCGGCGCACGCCCCGGTGCTCCTCGTGCGCCGGCCACTTCCGGTCGAGTACCCACCACTGCGGGCCCTGCTCGTGGTGCCACTCCGCGCCCTGGGCGAACTCCTGCCCCATGAACAGCAGTTGCTTGCCGGGATGGGCCCACATGAAGCCGAGGTAGGCGCGGTGGTTGGCGCGCTGCTGCCACCAGTCGCCGGGCATCTTGGCGACCAGCGCCTGCTTGCCGTGCACCACCTCGTCGTGCGAGATCGGCAGGATGTAGTTCTCCGAGTAGGCGTACACCATCGAGAAGGTGATCTCGTTGTGGTGGTACTTGCGGTGCACCGGGTCCTTGCTCATGTAGACCAGCGAGTCGTGCATCCAGCCCATGTTCCACTTCAGGCCGAAGCCGAGCCCGCCCTGGTCGGTGGGCCGGGTGACGCCGTCCCAGGCGGTGGACTCCTCGGCGACGGTGAGCACGCCGGGGCAGCGCCGGTAGACGGTGGCGTTCATCTCCTGGAGGAAGGCGGCCGCGTCGAGGTTCTCCCGCCCGCCGTACCGGTTCGGGCTCCAGTCGCCGCTGTCGCGCGAGTAGTCGAGGTAGAGCATGGAGGCGACGGCGTCCACCCGCAGGCCGTCGACGTGGAACTCCTCGCACCAGTAGACCGCGTTGGCGACCAGGAAGTTGCGCACCTCGGTCCGGCCGTAGTCGAACTCCAGGGTGCCCCAGTCCGGGTGCTCGGCGCGCTGCGGGTCGGCCGGCTCGTACAGCGGCTGGCCGTCGAAGCGGGCGAGCGCGAAGTCGTCCTTGGGGAAGTGCGCGGGCACCCAGTCGACGATCACGCCGATGCCGTGCTGGTGCAGGGTGTCGACCAGGAAACGGAAGTCGTCCGGGCTGCCGAGCCGGGCGGTGGGTGCGTAGTAGCCGGACACCTGGTAGCCCCAGGAGCCGCCGAACGGGTGCTCCATGACCGGCATGAACTCCACATGGGTGAAGTTCAACTCCTTGAGGTACCCGGGGAGTTCGGAGGCGATGGCGCGGTAGGTGGTGAGGTCGGGGCGCCAGGAGGGCAGGTGCAGCTCGTACACCGACATCGGGGCGCGGTGGTGCGCGGTGCGCGCCCGGCGGGCCATCCACTCGCCGTCCTGCCAGCGGTGCGACGAGGCGGTGACGACCGAGGCGGTGCCGGGCGGGATCTGCGCGGCGCGGGCGAGCGGGTCGGCCTTGTCCAGCACCCAGCCCTGCCGGGTGTGGATCTCGTACTTGTACTGGGCGCCCTCGCCGAGGTCCGGGACGAACAGTTCCCAGACGCCGGAGGAGCCGAGCGAGCGCATCGGGTGGCCGGTGCCGTCCCAGTGGTTGAAGTCGCCGATCAGCCGCACGCCGACGGCGTTCGGCGCCCAGACGGCGAACGCGGTGCCGGCCACGCCGTCCACGGTGCGCAGGTGCGAGCCGAGCGCCTGCCAGAGCTGCTCGTGCCGGCCCTCGGAGATCAGGTGCAGGTCGAGTTCGCCGAGGGTGGGCCGGGCGCGGTAGCCGTCGTGCTGGCGGATCGGCTCGCCGCCGGGGTAGCCGACCAGCAGCCGGTAGTCGGGCGCCTCCGGGGCCGCCAGCAGGCCGGTGAACAGGCCGCCCTGCTGATGGGTGAGCTCCACGGGGCCCTGCTCCGTCTCCACCACGACCCGCTCGGCGAACGGGCGGAGCACCCGGATCGCGGTGCCGCCGTGCACGGGGTGGGCGCCGAGCAGGGCGTGCGGGTCGTGGTGCTGGCCCCGGACCAGCCGGTCCACCTCGCCGGGCGGCAGCGGCGCCTCGGGCAGCCGCAGCGCCCCGGGCGGCGCGACCGGTGCGGCGGGCACCGGCCCGGCGGCTTCGGCGGCTCCTTCGGGAGCGGTGGGGCCGACGGCGGGTTCGGCGGCGGGTCCGGGGGCGGGCGCCGGCTCGGCCCGCCGGACGGTCGCGGGCTCACGCTTCGGGGAGTCCGGGCCGGCCAGGAAGGTGGCCGGCACGGAGCGGGTGGTGCGGCCTGGCGGGTCGAGCGGCGTCACGGCGGGGACCTCTCTTGGAGCGGGGCGGGAGGAACGGGGGACGTCAGACGGTGAGCGCCAGCCGGTTGATCGCGGCCAGCGGGATCGGCAGCCAGCTCGGCCGGTGCCGGGCCTCGTACACCACCTCGTACACCGCCTTGTCGATCTCCAGCGCGCGCATCAGCTCCGGCGAGGCGGCCGGGTCGGTGCCGCCGCCCGCGGTGTAGCCGGCGCAGAACGCCGTCCGGTTGCGCTGCGCCCAGGCGGCGGCCAGGTGCGCCAGCTCCGGGTCGGGCGGCCCACCGGCCAGCAGGTGGGCGGCGGCGTAGTCGAAGGAGCGGAGCATCGCCGCGACGTCCCGCAGCGCGGTCTGCGGCTCGCGCCGCTCGGCGACCGACTTGGCCGGCTCGCCCTCGAAGTCCAGCAGCACCCAGCCGTGCGGGGTGCGCATCGCCTGGCCGAGGTGCAGGTCGCCGTGGATCCGCTGGACCGGCAGGCCGTCCGGGTGGGCGTCGGCCATCTGCTGGAAGGCCGAGCGCAGCGCACCCCGGTAGCGCATCAGCCCGGGGACGGCGGCCACCGCGCTGTCCAGCCGGTCGGCCATCGCGGTCGCCAGCTGCCGGGTCTGGGTGCGGTCCAGCCGGGCGACCGGCATCGAGCGGGCGAGCACCCGGTGCACCTCGGCGGTGGCCCGGCCCAGCCGGTGCGCCTCGATCGCGAAGTTGCCCGGCGACGGGTCGCCCTTCAGCCGGCCCACCTGGTCGAGGGCGAGCTCCCAGCCGTCCTCGGCCTCGGGGAGGTAGCGCTGGAGCAGCCCGAGGGTGGCCGGCTCGGCGCGCTCCAGGCGGCTCTCGAACCAGGCGGCGACCCGGGGGATGCGGGTCGAGCCGGCCCGGGAGAGCGCGAGCGAGAGTTCGAGGTCGGGGTTGGTGCCGGGGTGGACGCGGCGGAACAGCTTCAGGATGTACGAGGTGCCGTAGATGACCGAGCTGTTGGACTGCTCGGCGGTGGAGGCGCGGCCCGGCAGGTTGGTGGGGAGCCCGGAGCCCGGGGTGCGGCGGAAGGACAGCGAGCCGAACCGGTCGCCGGTGGCCAGGTGCTCCAGCAGCCGCCCGGTGAGCTCCGGGTCGTGCACCGCGTCGTAGAGCGCCGCCCCGTCGTACGGGCCCTGGGTGAGCCGGCCGAGGACGGCGGACGGCTCGATGCCGTGGGGGCCCTGCGAGCGGATGCCGAGCAGCAGTTGGTACAGGTCGCCGTGCGGCGCGCCGGCGGTGGCGGCGTGCTCGACCCGGAGCAGCAGGTGCAGCAGGGCGGGGTCGCCGACCTGGAGGGGGGTGCCGACCACGGGGGTGAGGCCGGTGATCGGCCGTCCCTTCCCGGCGTACCAGCGCTGGGTGGGGAGCCACTCGGCGATCAGCGGCAGCGCCGCCTGGACGAGTTCGCTGACCCCCAGGGCGGTCCTCCGGACCCCGGTGCCCCGCGGGGCGGCCGCCGCGGTGGGGCCGGCTGGGGCGTCACGGTGCAGGGGGGCTTGCGAACGGGAGGTTTCGGACATGACTCCCTTTCCCCGGAAGAGCTGGGCGGATCGCCCGACGGGTCTGGCCGGGTCCGTCAGTCTTCCGGATTGCGGCGGCGCGGCGGCTGCGGCACGCGAGCGGTGGGCCCGGGTGTCACGCCTTCGTGTGGGTGGCCGTTGGGCTGTTCTCCGTACGCGGTGGTGCAGAGACGACCGGGGGCGCGGGATGCGAACTCGCGCCCCCGGAGGCTTCGATGGGGCCTGCGGCGGGTGCCGGATCGTTACTTCGATCGCCTGGTTCCGCTCAGCCTGGGGGGCCGGCGGAGCTGGAACCAGTAGAAGCCGTGGCCGGCGAGGGTGAGCAGGTACGGCCACTCACCGATCGAGGGGAAGCGCACCCCGCCGATCAGCTCGACCGGGTACCGCCCGCCGTACTGCCTCAGGTCCAGTTCGGTCGGCTGCGCGAAGCGGGAGAAGTTGTTCACGCACATGACCAGGTCCCCCTCGTGCTCGCGCACGAAGGCCAGCACCGCGGGGTTGCTGGAGGGCAGTTCGGTGTAGCTGCCGAGGCCGAACGCCGGGTTGAGCTTGCGGATCTCGATCATGCGACGCGTCCAGTGCAGCAGCGAACTCGAACTGCTTTGCTGCGCCTCGACGTTGGTCACCTGATAGCCGTACACCGGATCCATGATGGGCGGCAGACTGAGCCTGCCCGGGTCGGCGGAGGAGAAACCCGCGTTGCGGTCCGGGGTCCACTGCATCGGGGTCCGGACGCCGTCCCGGTCGCCCAGCCAGATGTTGTCCCCCATGCCGATCTCGTCCCCGTAGTAGAGCACCGGCGAGCCGGGCAGGGAGAGCAGCAGGGCGGTGAAGAGCTCGATCTGGTTGCGGTCGTTCTCCAGCAGCGGGGCGAGCCGCCGGCGGATGCCCACGTTGGCGCGCATCCGCGGGTCCTTGGCGTACTCGGCGTACATGTAGTCGCGCTCCTCGTCGGTGACCATCTCCAGGGTCAGCTCGTCGTGGTTGCGCAGGAAGATGCCCCACTGGCAGCCGTGCGGGATGTTGGGCGTCTTGGCGAGGATCTCCGAGACGGGGTAGCGGGACTCCCGGCGGACCGCCATGAAGATCCGCGGCATCACCGGGAAGTGGAACGCCATGTGGCACTCGTCGCCGCCGGAGGCGAAGTCGCCGAAGTAGTCGACGACGTCCTCCGGCCACTGGTTGGCCTCGGCGAGCAGCACGGTGTCCGGGTAGTTGGCGTCGATCTCCTTGCGGACCCGCTGGAGGAACTCGTGGGTCTCCGGCAGGTTCTCGCAGTTGGTGCCCTCCCGGGCGAACAGGTACGGCACCGCGTCCAGCCGGAACCCGTCGATGCCGAGGTCCAGCCAGAACCGCAGGCCGGCGATCATCTCGTCCTGGACCCGCGGGTTGTCGTAGTTGAGGTCCGGCTGGTGGGAGAAGAACCGGTGCCAGAAGTACTGCTTGCGCACCGGGTCGTACGTCCAGTTGGAGGTCTCGGTGTCGACGAAGATGATCCGGGCGTCGGGGTACTGCTTGTCGTCGTCGGCCCACATGTAGAAGTCGCCGTACGGGCCGTCCGGGTCCTCCCGGGAGGCCTGGAACCACGGGTGCTGGTCGCTGGTGTGGTTCATGACGAAGTCGATGATCACACGCATGCCGCGCAGGTGCGCCGCGTCCACGAACTCCATGAAGTCGGCGAGGTCGCCGAACTCCGGCAGTACCGCCTTGTAGTCGGAGACGTCGTACCCGCCGTCGCGCAGCGGCGAGGCGAAGAACGGCGGCAGCCAGAGGCAGTCGACGCCGAGCCACTGCAGGTAGTCGAGCTTGGAGGTGAGCCCCTTGAGGTCCCCGACACCGTCGCCGTTGCTGTCCTGGAAGGACCGCACCAGCACCTCGTAGAAGACCGCACGCTTGAACCACTCGGGGTCCAGGTTCTTCTCGGAGGTCTCGGGGAAGGTGTCGGGGACGGGCTCGTTCACTGTCACGCTGGGTTCCTCCGAACCGTGAGGAGGTGGGCCGGCTCGGCTGAGGGGTCGAGCCGGACGTAGTTGTGCCGGCCCCACGTGTAGGCGGCACCGGTGAGCTCGTCGTGGACCGCGTACGGCCCGTCCCCGTCGAGGGTGACGGTGGCCTCCTGGGCGTGGTGGGGATCCAGGTTGACCACGGTGATGAGGTGGTCGGTGAGGCCGTCGGGGGTCGGCGCGGTCTTGGAGTAGGCGAGCACCTGGTCGTTGTCGGTGGGGTGGAAGCGCAGCGAACGCAACTGCTGGAGGGCCGGGTGACGGCGGCGCAGCCGGTTCAGGACGGTGAGCAGCGGGGCGAGGGTGTCGGTGCGGCTCCAGTCCCGGGGGCGCAGTTCGTACTTCTCCGAGTGCAGGTACTCCTCGGATCCGGGGTGGGCCGGCTCGTTCTCGTAGAGCTCGTAGCCGGCGTACACGCCGTAGCTGGGGGAGAGGGTGGCGGCCAGCACGGCGCGGATCGCGAAGGCGGCCGGGCCGCCGTGCTGGAGGTAGGCGTGCAGGATGTCCGGGGTGTTGGCGAAGAGGTTGGGCCGCATGTGGGCGGCCGTGTCGCCGGACAGCTCGGTGAGGTACTCGGTGAGTTCCGCCTTGCTGTTGCGCCAAGTGAAGTACGTGTACGACTGGTGGAATCCGATCTTCCCCAGGGCGTGCATCATCGCGGGGCGGGTGAAGGCCTCGGCGAGGAACAGGACGTCCGGGTCGGTGCGGGCGATGTCGGCGAGCACCCGCTCCCAGAAGACCACCGGTTTGGTGTGCGGGTTGTCGACCCGGAAGATCCGTACGCCGTGCGCCATCCAGAACCGCAGGACCCGGATCGTCTCCTTGACGATTCCGTCCATGTCCTGGTCGAAGTTGATCGGATAAATATCCTGATATTTTTTCGGCGGATTCTCGGCGTAGGCGATGGTGCCGTCCGCGCGGTGGCTGAACCATTCCGGGTGCTTGTTCACCCACGGGTGGTCCGGCGAGCACTGGAGCGCGAAGTCCAGCGCCACCTCCAGGTGCAGCGCGGTGGCCTCGGCGACGAAGTGGTCGAAGTCCTCGATGGTGCCGAGGTCCGGGTGGACGGCGTCGTGGCCCCCCTCCGGAGAGCCGATCGCCCACGGCGAGCCGACGTCGTGCGGACCGGCCGTCAGGGTGTTGTCCGGACCCTTGCGGAAGGCTCGTCCGATCGGGTGGACCGGCGGCAGGTAGACCACGTCGAAGCCCATCGCGGCGATCGCCGGCAGCCGCTCGGCGGCGGTCCGCAGGGTCCCCGAGCGGGGCGGCTCCACCCCGGCCGGGTCGACCACCGCGCCCTCCGAACGGGGGAAGAACTCGTACCAGGAGCCGAACAGCGCCCGCTCCCGGTCCACCTGGAGCGGGAGCGGCCGGGAGGCGCTCACCAGTTCGCGCAGCGGGAAGCGGACCAGCAGTTCCTGCACCTCGGGGGCGAGCGCGGCGGCCAGCCGGGACAGCGGCGGCAGGCCCGGGTCGCGCAGTGCCTCGGCGGCGGCCAGCACCACGGCCCGGCCGTCCTTCTTCGGCACCCCGGCGGCGGCGCGCTCCAGCAGCTGGGCGCCCTCCTCCAGGACGAGCGCCGTGTCGATCCCGGCCGGCAGCTTGACCGCGGCGGTCCTGCGCCAGGTGGCCACCGGGTCGGACCACGCCTCCACCAGGTACGACCAGCGGCCGGGGGCGGTCGGGGTGACGTGCGCGCCCCAGCGGTCGCTGCCCTCGGCCAGCTCCCGCATCGGCGTCCACGGGCCGCTGCGGCCGCGCGGGTCGCGCAGCACGACATTGGCGTTCACGGCGTCGTGGCCCTCGCGGAACACGGTCGCGCTGACCGGGAAGGCCTCGCCCACCACGGCCTTGGCCGGGCGGCGGCCGGCGTCTACGAGCGGGCTGACGTCCAGGACGGGGATGCGGCCGATCACGGTGTCGCTCTCTGTCGTCGTGCGGGCGGCGGTCTTGCCGGCGGAGGTCTTCCGGGCGGCGGCGGGCTTCGCGCGGGCGGGGCGCGCGGTGGCGGCCCGGGCCGGGGCGGTGTCCTCGGCCGGTCCGGCGGAGGGGTCGGCGGTGCTCGCGCTGCGGCGGGTGGTGGTGCGCTTGCGCGGTGCCTCCGCCCTTGTGGGGGGAGTGGCCCGGCTCTCGTCGGCCCCGGGTTGCCGGGCCGGTTCGTCCGGTCGCTCCGTACGGATAGCCCCGGCGCCCCGGGGCCCCGGCATCGCCGCGTCTGTCCGAGTGTCAGATTCCATCCGTCCGGCGGATTCCGCGACCGCTGCGTCGAGGGTGTCGGCCACCGGTGTGGACTGGTCCCGCGTGTCGCCGTGCATGCCAAACTCCTGCCCGAGATCGGCGGTGGCTCCCGCGGGCCGGAGCGGCCAGGGGAGTACCGGGAGGACTACTGGGTGGGGAGGACGTGCGACGGAAGCCTGCCCGCGCCGCCGTTCCGGGCAACCTGCCCCGCTCCCGCTCGGCCCGCGGCGGAGAGCCCGAGAGCCCGCGCGCGTTCCGGCGCACGCCTTCGGGGGCGCGCCTCCGGATGACCCGGCCCACCCGTGAACGAGCCGGGCCGGGGCGAGGACACGCGGCGGTCCGCGATGCTCGCCGAATGGACCAATCAGGATGAGGAACGGTCAACGCGAAAAGGATTCGGACGTGCTGCTTCGCGGGGGAACGCCACCCGTCTTCGCACACCCCGCAGCATCGACGACCGTGCTTCATCCTCGCACCGGTGACCCCGATTCCGCAGCGGTACGCCAGGAGTTCCATCGGCGATCCGGTGCGGGCCCGCCGGGGGAAATGGATCTGTTCCACGGCGTTCACGCATTGGTGGCGCGGCCCTGTGGAAAGTGCGCCTCGCGCGCCCCCCGTGCAGACCAATGCGCCGAATGCGATCTCATCAATAGGCCGAACGGATGCCGAATAGCCCAACTGACGCACCATCATGCCATCCGTCGCGGCTACGCTTCACGCCGTGAAGGCAATCCGCAGATTCACCGTCCGCACCGTCCTGCCCGAACAACTCCAGCCGTTGCACGAGCTGGCCCTCAACCTGCGCTGGTCCTGGCACCCCGAGACCCGGGACCTCTTCCGGTCCGTGGACCCGGACGTCTGGGCCGCGACGGGCGAGGACCCGGTGCGGCTGCTCGGGGAGGTCCCCGCCGCCCGGCTCGCCGCGCTCGCCGCCGACCGCCGGTTCCTGCGCCGGCTCGGCGACCTCGCCGACGACCTGCGGGAGTACCTGGCCGGCCCGCGCTGGTACCAGAGCGCCGGGCAGCAGGCCGCCGCCCCGCTGCCCGCCGCCATCGCCTACTTCTCGCCCGAGTACGGCATCGCCGCCGCGCTTCCCCAGTACTCGGGCGGCCTCGGCATCCTGGCCGGCGACCACCTCAAGGCCGCCAGCGACCTCGGCGTCCCGGTCGTCGGCGTCGGCCTCTTCTACCGGCACGGCTACTTCCGGCAGTCCCTCGACCGGGACGGCTGGCAACAGGAGCGCTACCCCCTGCTGGACCCGGACGAGCTGGCCGTCACCCTGCTCCGCGAGGCCGACGGCACCCCCGCCCGGGTCGACCTCGCCCTGCCCGGCGGCCGCACCCTCGCCGCGCACATCTGGAAGGCCCAGGTCGGCCGCGTCCCGCTGCTGCTGCTCGACTCCGGAATCGAGGCCAACTCACCCGCCGAGCGCGACGTCACCGACCGCCTCTACGGGGGAGGCAGCGAGCACCGGCTGCTCCAGGAGATGCTGCTCGGCATCGGCGGCGTCCGGGCGGTGCGCGCCTACCAGCGGCTCACCGGCCACCCCGCCCCCGAGGTCTTCCACACCAACGAGGGCCACGCCGGCTTCCTCGGCGTCGAGCGGATCCGCGAGCTGGTCGCCGACACCGGCCTCGACTTCGCCGCCGCCCTGGAGGCGGTCCGGGCCGGCACCCTGTTCACCACCCACACGCCCGTCCCGGCCGGCATCGACCGGTTCGACCGCGACCTGGTCGCCCGGCACTTCGCCGGCGACGCCGCGCTGCCCGGCGTCCCGGCCGACCAGGTGCTCGTGCTCGGCGCCGAGACCTGGCGCGGCGGCGACCCCAAACTGTTCAACATGGCCGCCATGGGCCTGCGGCTCGCCCAGCGCGCCAACGGCGTCTCCACCCTGCACGGCGAGGTCAGCCGCTCGATGTTCAACGGCCTCTGGCCGGGCTTCGACGCCGCCGACGTCCCGATCACCTCGGTCACCAACGGCGTGCACGCCGCCACCTGGATCGATCCGGCCGTGGTGCGGCTCGGCGCCACCGAGATCGGCACCGACCGCGCCGAGGAGGCCATGACCACCGGCGAGACCCAGCGCTGGACGGGGCTGGAGCGGATCGGCAACGCCGAGGTCTGGGACCTGCGCCGCACCCTGCGGGCCCAGCTGGTCGACGAGGTCCGCCACCGGCTGCGCGCCTCCTGGCGCCAGCGCGGGGCCGGCGAGGCCGAGCTCGGCTGGGTCTCCTCGGTGCTCGACCCGGACGTGCTGACCATCGGCTTCGCCCGCCGGGTGCCGTCCTACAAGCGGCTCACCCTGATGCTCCGCGACCAGCAGCGGCTGCGCGCCCTGCTGCTGCACCCCACCCGGCCGGTGCAGATCGTGGTCGCCGGCAAGGCCCACCCGGCCGACGACGGCGGCAAGCGGCTGATCCAGCAGATGGTCGCCTTCGCCGACGACCCGGCCGTGCGGCACCGGATCGTCTTCCTGCCGGACTACGACATGGCGATGGCCCAGCACCTTTACCCGGGCTGCGACGTCTGGCTGAACAACCCGCTGCGCCCGCTGGAGGCCTGCGGCACCTCCGGGATGAAGGCCGCGCTCAACGGCTGCCTCAACCTGTCGGTGCTGGACGGCTGGTGGGACGAGTGGTACGACGGCCAGAACGGCTGGGCGATCCCCACCGCCGACACGGGCGAGGGCGTGCTCGACCCGGACAGCCGGGAGGCCGAGCGGCGTGACGACATCGAGGCCGCCGCGCTGTACGACCTGATCGAGGAGCAGGTGGCCGCCCGCTTCTACGACCGGGGCTCGGACGGCCTGCCGCACCGGTGGATCGCGATGGTCCGGCACACCCTGGTCACCCTCGGGCCCAAGGTGCTGGCCGGGCGGATGGTCCGCGAGTACGTCGAACGGCTCTACGCCCCGGCCGCGCTGGCCCAGCGCGAGCTGGCGGGGACCGGCGCGTTCCGGGCCGCCCACGAGCTGGCCGAGTGGAAGGCCGGGGTGCGCGAGGCCTGGCCGGTCGTCCGGGTGGAGCACGTCGAGGCGGACTGCCCGGACGAGGCGCAGGAACTGGGCAGCGCGCTGGCCCTGCGGGTGCAGGTGGCGCTCGGCCCCCTGGAGCCGGCCGACGTCGAGGTGCAGGTGGTCTCCGGCCGGGTCGACGAGTCCGACCGGATCTCCGACGCCTGCCTGCTCGCCCTCAAGCCGGTCGGCGGGCCCGACCTCGACGGGCGGACCAGGTACGAGGGCTCCCTGGAGCTCTGCCGCACCGGGCCGTTCGGCTACACCGTACGGGTGCTGCCCGCCCATCCCCGGCTGGCCTCGCCCGCCGAGCTGGGCTTGGTGGCGCTGCCGCCGGAGATGGCGGGGATGGACGCCGGAGTCCTGCGCTGAGCGGAAGGAGCGGGGCGCTGGTCCGGCCGGTGCCCCGCTCCCTCCCGCCCCTCCCGCTACCGCTACCGCACGGCGACGACCATGGCGTCGGTGACCGAGCGCCAGGCCACCCCGGCCTCGGCGAAGCCGGCCTCGCGCAGCCGCTCGACGTGCCAGCCGGCCGGGTGCGACTCGCCGTCGGCGTGCGAGCCGTACATCCGGTTGCGGACGGCCACCTGCTCGGCGAGCAGCGGGTCGGCCGCGGCGGCGATCCACCAGCCCTCCCAGTCGAGGACGCCCTCGGCCTTCTCCCGCTCCTGGCGTCCGTGCCGCAGCGTCCGTTCGGCGGCGTTGAGCAGCGGGACCGCCGGGTCGGGCATGTGGTCGGCGTTGAGGAAGACCCCGCCGGGGCGGACCAGGCCGGCCAGGTCGCCGAAGAGCCGGACCAGGGCGCTGCCGGGCAGCCAGTGCAGCGCGGTGGCGGTCACCACCGCGTCGAACGGGCCGGGCGGGAGGGCCTCGGCCCACCGGGGGTCCTTGAGGTCGGCGGTGACCAGGGTGAACCGCTCGTCGTCGCCGAGGACGCCGCGGGCGATGGTCATCAGCGCCGGGTCCTGGTCCACGCCGACGCCGGTGGCGCCGGGCAGCCTGGCGAACAGGCGCTCGGTGATGCTGCCGGTGCCGCAGGCGAGGTCGAGGACGCGCGGGGCGGGCCCGGCCACCGCCTCCACCACGTCGAGCATCACCCGGAACCGCTCCTCGCGGTCGGGCAGGTACCACTCCTGCTGCCGGTCCCAACTGCGCTGCCACTGCTCCCAGTGGTGACGGTCGACCATGGTCGTTCCCCTTCGTGATCCCGAGGCGGTGAACCCGGGAACGACCATAGGCCCTTTCGGTAATGGATGAAAGGGCCTATGGACTGTTACCTAAGGGGTGTCGGGCGTCAGACCAGACTGTCCCGCCAGGCCTGGTGCAGCTTGGCGAAGCGCCCGGCGGCGTCGATCAGCTCGCGCGGGGTGCCGTCCTCGACGATCCGGCCCTGGTCCATCACCAGCACCCGGTCCGCGATCTCCACGGTGGAGAGGCGGTGGGCGATGATCACGGCCGTCCGGCCGGCCAGCACCGTGCGCATCGCCTGCTGCACGGCCTGCTCGCCGGGCACGTCCAGCGAACTGGTGGCCTCGTCGAGGATCAGGACCGCCGGGTCGGCGAGCAGCGCGCGGGCGAAGGCGACCAGCTGCCGCTGCCCGGCCGAGATCCGCCCGCCGCGCTTGCGCACGTCGGTGTCGTAGCCGTCCGGCAGTTCGGCGATGAAGTCGTGCGCGCCGATCGCCCGGGCGGCCTCCTCGATCTCGGCCCGGGAGGCTCCCGGACGGCCGATGGCGATGTTCTCGGCGACCGTGCCGGAGAACAGGAAGGACTCCTGGGTCACCATCACCACCCCGCGCCGCAGCTCCGGTCCGGTCAGGTCGCGCAGGTCCACCCCGTCCAGGGTGATCCGGCCCTCGGTCGGGTCGTAGAACCGGGCGAGCAGCTTGGCCACCGTCGACTTGCCGGCGCCGGTGGCGCCGACCACGGCGACGGTCTGCCCGGCCGGCAGCAGCAGGTCGAACGGCGGCAGCACCTCCGCGCCGGTCCGGTAGGCGAACCGGGTCTTCTCGAAGTGCACCTCCCGGCCCTTGATGGCCGAGGCCGGCAGCTCCCGGGGCGCCGCCGGCTCGGCCACGGTGGGCTCGTGGGCGAGCAGGCCGGCGATCTTCTCCAGCGCGGCGGCGGCCGACTGGTAGCTGTTCAGGAACATCGCCAGCTGGTCGATCGGCTCGAACAGCCGGTGCAGGTAGAGCACGAAGGCGGTCAGCACGCCCAGCTCGGTCGAGCCGTCGGTGACCAGGTAGGCGCCGAGCACCACCACGCCGGTGGTCCAGATGTTGGCCGTCATGCGGGACAGCCCCCCGTACCGGGCGACCTCCAGCAGGCTGTCCGCGGTGGCGGAGGCCGACTGCTGGTTCACCACCGCGAACGCCGCGTCGTTGGTCCGCTCGCGGCGGAACGCCTTCACCGGGCGGATGCCGTTCATCGTCTCGGTGAAGCGGACGATCAGCGAGGCCGCCGCGGTGCGCGAGCGCCGGTAGACCAGCCGCGAGCGGCGCCGGAACGACTGGGTGATCAGCCACAGCGGCAGGAAGGCGAGCAGCGCGGCCAGGCCGAGCTGCCAGTCCAGCACCAGCAGGATCACCGAGATGGAGCAGACCGACAGGGAGACCGTCAGCAGCTCCTGGAGCCCTTCGGAGAGCAGTTCGCGCAGCGCCTCCACGTCGCTGGTGGCGCGCGAGATGATCCGGCCCGAGGTGTACCGCTCGTGGAAGTCCAGGCTGAGCCGCTGGGCGTGCCGGAAGATCCGGCCGCGCAGGTCCATCAGGACGTCCTGGTTGACCCGGGCGCTGACCCTGATGAACGTCCACTGGAACAGCGTGCTGAGCAGCGCGCAGCCCAGGTATGCGGCGATCACCGCGATCAGCGGGCCGGAGTCGTGGTCGCGCAGCGCCGGGATGCCGCGGTCCATCGCGAGGGCGACCAGCAGCGGTCCGGACTGCAGGGCGGCCTGTTGGAGCAGGATCACCGTCATCGCGGCGGCGATCCGGCCCCGGCGCGGGCGCAGCAGCGAGCGCAGCAGGGCGCCGGGTGCGCCGGGCGGGACGGGGATGTCCTCCTCGTCGGCCGGCGGGGCGGGCGGCTCCTCCTCGTGCGGACCGGCCGGATGCGGGTGGACGTCCTCCGTCAGGGTGTCGACGGGCTCGCAGGCGGTGGTCATCGGGCGTTGCTCCTCTCGGGGGCGAGGGCGGCCTCGCCCGACATGAGTGCGCGGTAGCGCGCCGAGCTCTGCAGCAGTTCCTGGTGGGTGCCGACCGCCTCGATCCGGCCGTCCGCCAGGACGGCGACCCGGTCGGCGAGCAGCACGGTGCTCGGGCGGTGGGCGATCACCAGGGCGGTGGTGGAGGCGAGGACCTCGCGCAGGGCGCGTTCGACCAGTGCCTCGGTGTGCACGTCCAGCGCGGAGAGCGGGTCGTCGAGCGCCAGGAAGGCGGGGTCGCCGACCACGGCGCGGGCCAGGGCGAGGCGCTGGCGCTGGCCGCCGGACAGGCCCAGGCCCTGCTCGCCGACCTCGGTGTCGACGCCCTCGGACAGGTGGTCGACGAATCCGGCCTGGGCGGTGGCGAGCGCGGCGCGCAGCCGGTCCTCGCCCGCGCCCGGGGCGCCCATCAGCACGTTCTCCCGGATGGTGGTGGAGAACAGGGTGGGGTCCTCGAAGGCGACCGCGACCAGCTCGCGCAGGTGCGAGCGGTCCAGGTCGCGGATGTCCAGGCCGTCCAGGGTGATGGTGCCGGCGGTGGTCTCGTAGAGGCGGGGGAGCAGCGCGGTCAGCGTGGTCTTGCCGCTGCCGGTGGCGCCGACCAGGGCCATCGTCTCGCCGCTGCGGATGTGCAGGTCCACGCCGCGGAGCAGGTCGGGGGTGCCCGCGGGGGCGTCGGGGTAGCGGAAGCGGACGCCGGTGAACCGGATGCCGTCGGGGGTGGTGACGGTCTTCACGGCCGTGGTGGCGGGGTGGACGGTTTCGGCCGGCTCGGCGTCGGGCTCGTCCAGCACCTCGAAGAAGCGGTCGGTGGCGGTGGCGGCCTCGTTGGAGTAGGCCATCAGCCAGCCGAGGGACTCGATCGGCCAGCGCACGGTGAGCGCGGTCGAGAGGAAGGCGACCAGGGCGCCGGCGCTGAGTTCGTCGTGCGCGACCAGGTAGGTGCCGACGGCGATGGCGCAGCCGAGGGCGAGTTCGGGCAGGCCGATGACGATCGACCAGAGGTTGGCGAGCATGCCGGCCTTCTCCAGCTCCGTACGGCGGAGCACGGCGGACTGCTCGTGGAACCGCTCCGCCATCGAGCGGTGGCGGCCGAAGGCCTTGAGGATGCGGATGCCGAGGACGGACTCCTCGACGAGGGTGGTGAGGTCGCCGTTGCGGTCCTGCGTCAGGCGGGTGGCGCGGGAGTAGCGGGACTCGAACCGGCGGGTGAGCAGGAACAGCGGGAGGGTGGGGCCGAGGGTGATGAGGGCGAGCCGCCAGTCCTGGGTGAACATCAGCGCGATGCCGGCCAGGAAGGTCAGCGCGTTGACGACGAGGAAGACCAGCGGGAACGACAGGAAGGTCCGCATGACGTACAGGTCGGACATCGCGCGGGAGAGCAACTGGCCGGAGCCCCAGCGGTCGTGGAAGGCGACCGGCAGGCGCTGCAGTTTGCCGTAGAGCTCGCCGCGCAGCGTCGTCTCGACGTCGGCCAGCGGTCTGGCCACCACGACTCGGCGGAGATGGAAGAAGGCGGCCTCGGAGAGGCCGAGCATGAGCAGGAGGGCCGCGAGGGGCCAGAGGGCTTCGAGGTCGTGCTCGGCGATCGGGCCGTCGACGATCCGGCCGAGGACGATCGGGACGAGCAGAGTGCTGAGGGAGGCGAGCAGCGCGGCGGTCGCCGAGACCACCAGGCGCATGCGGACCGGACGGACGTAGGGCCACAGCCGAAGGAGCGATCGCACTGTCGAGCGCGGCGCGGGAGGCGCGGTGCCGGGCACTGCGACGGAGTCGGTGGCTGTGTCAAGGACTTGGTTCTTGGCCATCGCGGCGAGAATAGGCCGGATACCCTCTATCGCTCAGCCGGGTATCGAACGAACCGTCGATTACCGGCCAAGTGCGCGGCCGGATCAGGGCGTTGCCCGGAAAAGGTGCAGCGAGCGGCCGGTGAGCAGCACGGTGTCGCTCGGGAGGTGTAGACCGGTGGGGCCGTCGCCGCCCTCGGCGGCGGTGTCGACGACGGTCTCGTAGCGGGTGCTTTCGGCCGTCCACGGGGCCCCGGGCAGGACGAAGGGAAGAGGGCGCGCACCCGCGTTGAGGAGCAACAGGAAGCTGTCGTCGAGCAGTGGACGGCCGTAGGCGTCCCGCTCGGACATGGCGGTTCCCGACAGGAGCATGCCCAGTGATGCGGACGGCGTAAACCAGTCGGTCTCGGTCATGTCCCGGCCAAGCGGGGTGAACCAGAGCAGATCGGGCCGGCCGCCCGGAGAAGCGGCCCGGCCGGAGAAGAACGCCCGCTGTCGGAGCACGGGGTGGCGGCGGCGCAGCCGGACCAGTGCGGCGGTGAACGCGTGGAGGCCGCGCCAGGCCGGGTCGTCCAGCAACGACCAGTCCAGCCAGCTCACTTCGTTGTCCTGGCAGTAGGCGTTGTTGTTGCCGCCCTGGGTGCGGCCGAACTCGTCCCCGGCGGTGAGCATCGGGACGCCGGCGGAGAGTAGCAGGGTGGCGGTGAGGTTGCGCAGTTGGCGGTGGCGCAGTGCGGTGACGGCGGGGTCGGCGCTCGCGCCCTCGGCGCCGTGGTTCCAGGAGCGGTTGTCGTCGGTGCCGTCCCGGTTCCCCTCGCCGTTGGCCTCGTTGTGCTTGCGGTCGTAGGAGACGAGGTCGCGCAGGGTGAAACCGTCGTGCGCGGTAACGTAGTTGACGGACGCGTACGGGCGGCGGCCGGCGTGCTGGTAGAGGTCGGAGGAGCCGGAGAGGCGGTAGCCGAGCTCCCGGACGTCGGGACGGGCGCCGCGCCAGAAGTCCCGTACGGTGTCGCGGTAGCGGTCGTTCCACTCGGCCCACGGGGGCGGGAAGCCGCCCACCCGGTAGCCGCCCGGGCCGACGTCCCAGGGCTCGGCGATCAGCTTCACCCGGCTGAGCAGGGGGTCCTGGGCGATGGCGGTGAGCAGCGGGTGGTCCGTGGTGACCTCGTCGCCGCCGGGGCCGCCGCCGCGGGCGAGGGCGGCGGCGAGGTCGAAGCGGAAGCCGTCGACGCCCATCTCGTGCACCCAGTACCGCAGCGAGTCGGTGATCAGCCGGATCACCGGGGGGCGGCGGGTGTCCAGGGTGTTGCCGCAGCCGGTGTAGTCCGCGTAGCCGCGCGGGCGGTTGGGCGGCAGGCGGTAGTGGCCGGCGTTGTCGACGCCGCGCAGGAACAGTGAGGGGCCCCTCTCGGCGCCCTCGGCGGTGTGGTTGTAGACCACGTCGAGGATCACCTCGATGCCGGCCGCGTGCAGCGCGCGGACCATCCGCTTGAACTCGCCGACCTGGCCGCCGCGCGAGCCGGAGGCGGAGTAGCCGGCGTGCGGGGCGAAGTAGCCGACGGTGTTGTAGCCCCAGTAGTTGACGAGGCCGCGGGACTGGAGGTGGTCCTCGCTGACGTGGTGGTGGACGGGGAGCAGTTCGACCGCGGTGACGCCGAGTCCGGTGAGGTGGGCGAGGGCGGCGGGGTGGGCGAGGCCGGCGTAGGTGCCGCGCAGGGCGGGCGGGACGCCGGGGTGGCGGAGGGTGAAGCCGCGCACGTGCAGCTCGTACAGGACGGTCTCGGCCCAGGGGGTCTTGGGGCGGTGGTCGTCGGACCAGTCGTCGTCGTCCCGGACGACGACGGACCGGGGAACGTACGGGGCCGAGTCGCGGTTGTCCCTGACGGTGTCGGCGACGTCCGCCTCGGGCCAGCCGCGGACGGCGGCGCAGACCGCGTCGTGGGAGGTGTAGGCGCCGTCGACGGCGCGGGCGTAGGGGTCGAGCAGCAGCTTCGCCGGGTTCCACCGGGCGCCGGTCCACGGGTCCCAGCGGCCGTGCACGCGGTAGCCGTAGCGGGTGCCGGGGAGGACGCCGGGGACGAAGCCGTGCCAGGTCTGGGCGTCCTGCTCGGTGAGGCGCAGCCGGGTCTCGCGGCCGTCGTCGTCGAAGAGGCAGAGGTCGACGGCCTCGGCGCCGCCGGCCCAGAGCGCGAAGTTGGTGCCGGGGCGGCCGTCCGGGCCGGGGTGGAAGCGGGCGCCGAGCGGCTGCCGGCTGCCCGGCCACGGCACCGCGCCGCCGGGCTGCGCGCGTACGGCGGTCGCCGACTCCTGCCCTGACGCCATGGCGCTGCCCTCCCTGCCGGGGTGTCCCGGACCCCGTGCGGACTCTCATTCCCTGTTCACACCGGACGGAAGCGGCTGAACACCGTCTTACCGGCAGATGGCGCCCGTGCACACACCCGCGAAGCCCGCCCCGCCGGCCCCCCACCCCGCCCTGCTGCCCCGCCACCCCGGGGCGGAATATGCCGACTGGTCTACAGATTCCTGGGTGTGCGGGCGTGCGGGCGTGCGGGGGAGTGGGAAGTCGGCGGGTCCGACTTTCCAGTCCCGCAGGCCGGCGCGTGCCCGTGGTCGGGGTGGATTATGTCGACCGGTCTACAGATTCCGGGGCGCCCCGGAGCAGGAGGTCGGCGGGTCCGACTTTCCAGTCCCGCGGGCCGGCGCGTGCCCGTGGTCGGGGTGGATTATGTCGACCGGTCTACAGATTCCGGAGTGTGGGGAGAGCGGGAAGTCGGCCGGTCCGACTTCCCACTCCGCTGCGCGTGCGTGCCCGCTGCCCCCGGGGCAAAATATGTCGACCGGTCTACAGATTTTGGCGGGTGCTGGAGTGGGAAGTCGGCGGGGCCGACTTCCTGCTCCGTTGGGGTGGGAGTCGGTCGGTCGGGGCGGCGTGTCCATGGGGGGATCGGCGTCGTTGTGGGGGGTGTTGGACGGCGAGGGTGGGAGGCCCCGGATGTGGGTACGGCGGCTGGCGGCGCTGGGCTGCTGCCTGGCGGTGCTGGCCGGGTGTGCCGGTGGTGGCGACGGTGTGCCGGAGGGCGTGAGCGGGGACGTCGCCCCGACCGGAGGGCCGGCCGACCCGCCGCCGGCGTCCAGGGCGACGATCACCGCCGTACCCGCCGACGACACCCAGAACCTGCCGCCCGAGGGCCCGGTCCGGGTGACGGTCGCCCAGGGCCGGCTGGTCTCCGTCCGGCTCGCCGACACCCGGGGCGGCGAGGTCCCCGGCACGCTCTCCCCGGACGGCACCGGCTGGGCCCCGGACGGCCCGCTGCCGCTGGCCACCGCGTTCACCCTGGACGCCGTCGCCGAGGACGACCAGGGCCTGCGGGCGGTCCAGCACGCCGACTTCTCGACGATGGCCCCCTCGCACACCTTCGTCGCCTTCTTCACCCCCGAGGACGGCTCCACGGTCGGCGTCGGCATGCCGGTCTCGCTGCGGTTCAGCCGTGCGATCACCGACCGCGCCGCGGTCGAACGCGCGATCGCGGTGACCGCCGACCCGCCGGTGGAGGTGGCCGCGCACTGGTTCGGCGGCCAGCGGCTGGACTTCCGCCCCCGCGAGTACTGGCCGGCAGGCACCAGGGTGACGGTCGCGCTGCGGCTCAAGGACGTGCAGGGCGCGCCGGGCGAGTTCGGCACCCAGAGCAAGGACGTCCGGTTCACCGTCGGCCGGGCCCAGGTGTCCACCGTCGACCTGGACGCCCACACCCTCACCGTCCGGGCCGGGCAGGGCGGCCGGACGGTGCGCACGCTCAAGGTGTCGGGCGGGGACGCCAAACACCCGACGTACCGGGGCGCGCTCGTGGTGTCCGAGAAGTACAAGGTCACCCGGATGAACTCGCAGACCGTCGGGATGGGCGACGAGTACGACATCAAGGACGTGCCGCACGCGATGCGGCTGACCAACTCGGGCACCTTCCTGCACGGCAACTACTGGGCGAACCCGTCGGTGTTCGGCACCGCCAACACCAGCCACGGCTGCATCGGCCTGGCCGACGTCAAGGGCGGGGCGAGCGGCGAGACCCCGGCGGGCTGGCTGTTCGAGCACACCATCCCGGGGGACGTGTTCGAGGTGCGGGCCGCGACGGGGGACGTGGTGCCGCCGAACAACGGTCTGAACGGTTGGAACCTCTCCTGGGCGCAGTGGGTGGCCGGGAGCGCCCTCCAGCCCTCCCCGGCGCCGTCCCCGGGCCCGCCGGTGAGCCCGGCTGCGAGTCCGGCTGCGAGTCCGCCCCCGAGCCCGTCCGTGGCCCCCGCCCCGACGCGGTCCCCGACGCCTTCCGCGGTCCCGTCCGCGATCCCCTCCGCGGCCCCTTCGGCGAGCCCGTCCCCGACGGCCGCCCCCTGACGGTCGGGGGCGGACGATCTTCACCCGGGTTCACCGGTAACCTCCCCAGGATTCACCCGTTCGGCCCAGCTATCCTGCTTGCCGCGCCGGAAGCCCGGTGCGAATGATCGCCGGTCCGGTGCAACCCGTCGGGCGAACAGGGCGTCCATCAGGATGAACACCGGGAGGGGAGAAACCGTGAAGCCGGTTAGGGCGGCCGACGCCGCGATACGTACCACCGTCACCCGCCGTCGCGTGCGTCAGAGCGCGGTGGCGTTGGCGATGGGCGGTGTCCTGCTGCTCACCGCGGCGTGCGGCGGCGACGATCACAAGGACACCGGCGGCGGCGACGCGCCCGCGACGGCCGGTGCCAAGGGCGCGGGGGGCTCCGGTGACGGCGGCGCGCCGGCCCCGAGCGCGACCACGCCGAAGACCTCGGCCGCAGTGGTGTCCGTCGAGCCCAAGGACGGCGCCCAGGACGTCGCCCCGGACGCGCTCAAGGTCGGCGTGGCCAACGGCAAGCTCACCGCGGTCGAGGTGACCGACAAGGAGGGCAAGCCGGTCGCGGGCGCCATCAGCGCGGACGGCAGCGGCTGGAAGCCCGACGCCGCGCTGGCCGTCGGCATGGCGTACAAGGTGAACGCCCAGGCCACCGATGCCGAGGGCCTGGTGGCCGCGTCCACCACCTCGTTCACCACGCTGACCCCGGCGAAGAAGGTCTCCACCAACGACAACATCGCCGACAACGGCACGTACGGCGTCGGCATGATCGTCTCGGTGGAGTTCAACAAGGAGATCAAGAACAAGGACGCGGTCGCGCAGGGCATCACCTTCGAGACCAGCAACGGCACGACGGTGAAGGGCCACTGGTTCGGCTCGAAGCGCCTGGACTTCCGCCCCGAGAAGTACTGGGAGCCCGGCACCAAGGTCACCATCAAGTACCGGCTGAAGAACGTCGAGGTCTCCCCGGGCATCTACGGCGACATCGACAAGGACGAGCCGTTCACCATCGGCCGCTCCCAGGTCTCGGTGGCCGACTCCGCCAGCCACCAGATGACGGTGACCAGGTCCGGTGCGAGCCACACCGTGCCGGTGACCCTCGGCGACGAGAAGAACCCCTCCTGGAACGGGACCATGGTGGTCATGTCCAAGGAGAAGGTCACCCGGATGAACTCGGAGACCGTCGGCCTCGGCGCCGAGTACGACATCAAGGACGTACCGCACGCGATGCGGCTGACCAGGTCCGGCACCTTCGTGCACGGCAACTACTGGGCGAACCCGTTCGGCAAGATCAACGCCAGCCACGGCTGCATCTCGATGCAGGACGAGAAGGGCGGCAGCGACAGCTCGGTGGCGGGCAAGTTCTTCAACGACTCGATGATCGGCGACGTCATCGTCATCAAGAACTCCAAGGAGAAGACCGTCGCCCCCGACAACGGCCTGAGCGGCTGGAACGTCGGCTGGGCGAACTGGTAGGCCCCACCCGCCGGTAGGCCCGACGGCCCCGGCGCGGCGACGACCGGCCCGACCCCCTCGTGGGGGCCGGGCCGGTCGCGTTCTCCGGGCAGGTCGTACCCCGGACGGCGCAACCGTTCCGGCGGGCGGTGCGTGTATCTGTCAGACGCCGGAACGCGAGGGAGGGAGCCGACGGTGAGGTCGATACGCACGGTGATGGCCGCCGGTCTGGTCGGGGGAGCGCTGGTCCTGACCAGCGCCTGCGGCGGCGGCAGCGGACCCGGGAACGGAGGCGGGAGCGCGGTCAAGGCGGAGCTCGGCGCGGGCGGGGCCGGGGGGGCCTCGTCGGCGCCGTCCGCAGCGACGGGTGCGCCCGCCACGAGCGCACCCGCCACGAGCACGCCCGCCGCACCCAAGGCCTCGCAGGCCGTGGTGGACATCCAGCCGAAGGCCGGCGCGGTGGACGTCGCCCCGGCCGGTGCGCTCAAGGTCGCCGTCTCCGGCGGCCGCCTGACGACCGTCAAGGTGAGCGACCCGGCCGGCCGGGAGGTGGCCGGCGCCCTCGCCGCCGACGGTTCGAGCTGGACCCCGTCCGGCCCGCTCGCGGTCGGCACCGCCTACCGGGTGAGCGCGCTGGCGGCCGACGCCGGCGGCGTGGTCGCCTCGGCGGACAGCAGCTTCACCACGCTGACGCCCGAGCGCGAGGCGGAGGCGGGCGACAACGTCGACGACGGCGCCACCTACGGCGTCGGCATGATCGTCTCGGTCACCTTCGACCGGGACGTGAAGAACAAGGAGGCGGTGGCGCGGGGCATCACCTTCAGGACCAGCGACGGCACCGCGGTGAAGGGTCACTGGTTCGGCTCGAAGCGCCTGGACTTCCGTCCAGAGAAGTACTGGACCCCGGGCACGAAGGTCACCGTCCAGTACCGGCTGAAGAACGTGGAGATCGCACCGGGCGTCTACGGGGGAGTCGACCGGGACGAGCCCTTCACTATCGGGCGATCCCGGATTTCGACGGTTGACGCCCGGACGCACCTGATGACGGTGGTCGAGGACGGCCGGAGCTCGGTCGTCGAGATCACCTCCGGCGCGCCCGAGCACCCGACCTGGAACGGCACCATGGTCGTGATGTCCAAGGAAGGAGTGGTGCGGATGCGGTCCAGCACTCTGCCCGGGATGACCGGCAAGCCCTACGACCTCCAGGCCCCGCACTCCATGCGGCTCACCACCTCCGGCACCTATCTGCACGGCAACTACTGGAGCGACGCCTTCGGTGAGGACAACGTCAGCCACGGCTGCGTGGGCCTGAAGGACGTCGAGGGCGGCGGCCCGGGCACGTCGGCGGGCAAGTTCTACGACGGGTCGATGGTCGGGGACGTCGTCGCCGTGCAGAACTCCACCCGCGGCCTGGTCGCGCCGGACAACGGCCTCGGCGGCTGGAACCTCGACTGGAGCGCCTGGTGACACCCGGCCCGGTGACACCCGGCGCATAGTGACCCCGACCTGGCCGAACGCGGGTTCGGGTTGCACGCGGCATATGCCGAAACACCCGTGATCGTTTGCTCATTGTCCGTACGCGGCCGCTTGCGTTCCGCAATGATGGACCGCATGGCGGGTTGGGGCGAAACAGATCAGTCATCACTTCCGGGATCCAGCTTGGTTGCTGACGTGTCGTTGGAGCCGTTCAAGGACGCCCTCGCGGCGCTGGAAAGACTCAGCTCCGACGAGCTGGAGCAGTTGTACGTCGGGAGATTGTGCGACCGGGACACGCCGCGCGAGGTGCGGCTGCCGTCCCGGCCGGCGACCGGCCCGTTGGCGCGCCGACTGGTGCTCTCGGCCCTGGAGGCCTGGGACCTCCATCAGCACCTGGAGGTCGGCGAGTTACTCACCAGCGAACTCGTCGCCAACGCGGTGCGGCACGCCGCCGGCCGGACGATCGGACTGCACGTGGTGCGCAAGCCGGGCTGGGTCCGGGTGGAGGTGCGGGACTCCTCGCGGGCACTGCCGTGCATGATCCTGGCCGAGCCGGTGCCCGCCAATGAACGCGGGCGCGGGCTCCAGGTGGTCGACGACCTGGCCGACCGCTGGGGCGCCGACCTGCTGCCGCGCGGCAAGGGCGTCTGGTTCGAGCTGAAGGTCCGCGAGCGGATCTGAGCGCGCGGGATCCGGGCGCTTGGGGCGGCCGTCCGGCCGGGAAAACACGCGGGGCCCCCGACATCACCGTGGTCCGGTGGCTGGGGGCCCCTGCAAGTCATCGCGCCGGCCAAGGGGGTGCGTGCCGCGCGATGGGCGTCGGCCGTGCCAGGTCGGGCCAGCCGAAGTCATCTGCCCACGGCGGTGCGCGTCAGGTTGGTGACGTCCGCCGTCGGACACTTCGACTATCGCATGGATCTCAGCATGTGGGCAAACCGGATGGCTTCGATTTCAAGGTTTGTAACCTAGTTCACCTTGGGAATTTGCATAGGTTCACGCCGCGGCCTGAGATTATTCATGATCGGCACTATCTGCCGGGCTTCCGGGTGGGCTGCCCGGGGCCGGCCGACGGGCGGCGTCGCGGGAAGTCACAGGAACAGCGCGGCCAGGCCCGGGAGCCTGCGCCGCATCTCCTCGTCGTCATCGAAGTCGAAGTCCTCGCCCACGGGCTCGTGCGGGGCGGCGGGGTGGCGGGCCGAGAGCAGTTCGTGCCACTCCTCCTCGTTGCCGTGCACGGCCTCGAACGCCCTCGTCGCCGCGTAGTTCGCCGCCTCGTCGAAGAGGTCCTCCAACTCCTCAGGCTCCCCCGGAAGTCCGGCGAGGCTGTCGGGCGAGGCGAGGACGCGCTCGTACCGGTCCCGGCCGAGGGCGATCACCCCGGTGCGGAAGTCGATGAACGCGTCGTCCGAGCATCCGCCGCCGATGAGGTACCCGGCGGCCCACACGTCCCAGCGGTACAGCGCGTCGTGCAGCGCCGTGAACCGGCGCTCGAACGCGACGACCTCGTCCCGGGACCGCCCGGTCAGCAGTTCGGTCAAACGGTCGGCGAACTCCGGCTCCGACGCGGCCCGGGCGCCGGCGTCCGCGATCAGCGCCCAGAACGCGTCGAGCGGCAGCAGGTCGGGCGAGGGGGATTCCGTGGTCATGGGCCACACCTTCGCAGACGGGTCCGACAGCGGGGCGCTTGACCTCAAGTCGGCTTCAATTTCCACGGTGTTCCCCGGGCCGCCGGTGGACGACCGGTGGCGACTGCCGAGGGGGAACCGTCATGACCAGTGCCGAGACGGCCTCGTTCCCGAGCGCTACCGGTACGCGGCCGTTTCGCACGTCATGGTCGGCGACGCCGCCGCGGTGATCGACTTCCTGTGCGGGCCTTCGGGGCGCGCGAGGACATCCGGATCGAGGCGCCCGGGGGCGGCGTGCCGCACGCGGAGATCGGCATCGGGCGCTCCGTCCTGATGCCGGGGACGTCGCGGACGGCGCGCCGCTCACCGCCCCGTCCGTGCTCGGCGGCACGAGCGTCGTCCTGCACGCCTACGTGCCGGGCGTGGACGCCCTCGCCGAGCGCGCCGCGGCCGCCGGCGCCGAGGTGCTCCAGCCGCCGACGGACATGTTCCACGGCGACCGCACGGCCGTCCTCAAGGACCCCTCGGGCCACGTCCGGGCCTTCCTGACCCACCAGGAGGACCTCACGCCGGACGAACCGCTGTGCCGGGCCTCCGCACGGCGGCTGCCGCCGTGACCACAGTCTTCGCCGCCCGGGCCGCCCGCCGGACGCCGCCGCGGCGGAGGTTTGCCGGCGGGCGGGGGCGGGCCGGACCGCGGGCAGTGGGGTGTCCACCTGCCCGGGGTGCCGTACCGGGGGAGCCGCCGGCTCAGGCGCGCGGGGGCAGGACGTTCTCCGGGAACTGGCCGATGACGTTGCCCGGCGGGCCGTAGTTGCAGACGACGTACGTCTCGTACCAGGTGCTGCCGTGGCCGAAGGCGCGGGCGCAGCCGAGGCGGGTGGAGGACTTCCAGACCACCTGGGTGAACAGGCCGGTGGAGTTGGCGAAACCGGGCCGCTGGTAGTCGTAGTTCCGGTGCTGCCCGTACCAGCTGTCCACGGCCTGGCGGCAGCCGGCCCGGACGGCGGCGCTGTTGCCGAACCAGGACTGGTTCTCCCCGTACGCGGGGTCGAGGCCGTCGTGGCCGCCGGAGAGCCCCTCGTACGTGGAGAGCCGGGCGACCCGGGCCCTGGCGTAGTCCTGGACGGTGGGGTCCAGGGTCAGCGCCGGGACGCCGTGGCGGGCGCGGTACTCGTTGTGGGCACGCAGGCAGTCCTCGGCGAAGGCCTCGTCGGTGGCGTCCGGCAGTGCGGCGCGTGCCGCCGCCGGCCCGGTGCCGGCCGCGCCGACGGCGGCGGCCAGCAGCAGGGTGGTGAGGGTGCGGACGCCGAAGCGGGTGCTGGTCATGCACGTTCCCCCGGGGTTCGTGTGGTGCTGTCCCGGTCACCATGGCACCCTCCGGGGCCCGGGGTGTCCGGGCCCCGGAGGGGTTCACCCGCCCGGGCGAGCGTGCGGCCGGCCCGGTGCGCCGCCGGGGGAACGGGCCGGGGGACGTGCCGGGGGAGGCGTCAGCACTCGATGACGTTGACGGCGAGGCCGCCGCGCGAGGTCTCCTTGTACTTGATCTTCATGTCCGCACCGGTCTCCTTCATGGTCTTGATCGCCTTGTCGAGGGAGACGTGGTGGCGGCCGTCGCCGCGCAGGGCCATCCGGGCGGCGGTGACGGCCTTGACGGAGGCCATGCCGTTGCGCTCGATGCAGGGGATCTGGACCAGGCCGCCGACCGGGTCGCAGGTGAGGCCGAGGTTGTGCTCGATGCCGATCTCGGCGGCGTTCTCGACCTGCTCGGGGCTGCCTCCGAGGACCTCGGCGAGGCCGCCGGCGGCCATCGAGCAGGCGGAGCCGACCTCGCCCTGGCAGCCGACCTCGGCGCCGGAGATCGAGGCGTTCTCCTTGAAGAGCATGCCGATCGCGCCCGCGGCGAGGAGGAAGCGGACGATGCCGTCCTCGTCGGCGCCCGGGATGAAGTTCAGGTAGTAGTGCAGGACGGCGGGGATGATGCCGGCCGCGCCGTTGGTCGGGGCGGTGACCACCCGGCGGCCGGAGGCGTTCTCCTCGTTGACCGCCATCGCGTAGAGGGTCACCCACTCCATCGCGTTGGCCGGACCGATGCCCTCGGCGCGCAGCGCGCGGGCGGCCGCGGCGGCGCGGCGGCGCACCTTGAGGCCGCCGGGGAGTATGCCCTCGCGGGACATGCCGGCCCGGACGCACTCCTGCATGACCCGCCAGATCTCCAGCAGCCCGGCGCGGATCTCCTCCTCGGTGCGCCAGGCCTTCTCGTTCTCCAGCATCAGGCCGGAGATGGACAGGCCGGTCTCCCGGGTGAGGCGCAGCAGCTCCTCGCCGGTGCGGAAGGGGTACTTCAGCGCGGTGTCGTCGGGCTTGACCCGGTCCGCGCCGATGGCGTCCTCGTCGACGACGAAGCCGCCGCCGACCGAGTAGTAGGTCTTCTCCAGCGCGGTGGAGCCGTCGGCCCGGAAGGCCCACAGGGTCATGCCGTTCGCGTGGTACGGCAGCGAGCGGCGCCGGTGCAGCACCAGCTGGCTGTCCGGGTCGAAGTCGATGGCGTGGACGCCGAGCAGGTTGATCCGCTTCTCGGCGGTGATCCGCTCGACGTCGCGGTCGGCCTGGTCGACGTCGACCGTGCGCGGGGAGTGGTTCTCCAGGCCCAGCAGCACCGCCTTCGGGGTGCCGTGGCCGTGGCCGGTGGCGCCCAGCGAGCCGTAGAGCTCGGCGCGGACGGCCGTCACCTCGGTCAGCAGGCCCTCCGACTTCAGGCGGCGGGCGAACATCCGGGCGGCGCGCATCGGGCCGACCGTATGGGAACTGGACGGACCGATGCCGATGGAGAAGAGGTCGAAGACGCTGATGGCCACGGAGGGACGTCCTTGTCTGGTCTCGTGGGTGGTGCCGGCAGGGAGGGAGGACGGCGGTGGCGGGAGGGGCGCGGTCGGCGGCTGACACGGGACGGGGCACCGCGCGCACTCTCCAGTGTGCGCGGTGCCCCGGAATCCCCGGTGTCCGGACGGCGTGAGCCCGGTCACCGGCCGCCGAACGGGAGGACCTACAGGTTCGGGTAGAGCGGGTACTTCTCGGTCAGGGCGGTGACCCGGGCCTTCAGCGCCTCGGCGGTGCCCTCGTCGAAGGCCGGCTTCAGGGCCTCGGCGATGATGTCGGCGACCTCGCGGAAGTCCTCGGCCTGGAAGCCGCGGGTGGCGAGCGCCGGGGTGCCGATCCGCAGGCCGGAGGTGACCATCGGCGGGCGCGGGTCGTTCGGGATGGCGTTGCGGTTGACGGTGATGCCGACCTCGTGCAGCCGGTCCTCGGCCTGCTGGCCGTCGAGCTGGCTGTTGCGCAGGTCGACCAGGACGAGGTGGACGTCGGTGCCGCCGGACAGCACGGAGACGCCGGCCTCGGTGACGTCGGCCTGCAGCAGGCGCTCGGCGAGGATCCGGGCGCCGTCCAGGGTGCGCTGCTGGCGCTCCTTGAACTCCTCCGAGGCGGCGACCTTGAAGGCGACGGCCTTGCCGGCGATGACGTGCTCCAGCGGGCCGCCCTGCTGGCCGGGGAAGACCGCGGAGTTGATCTTCTTGGCGTGCTCGGCCTTGGAGAGGATGACGCCGCCGCGCGGGCCGCCCAGGGTCTTGTGGGTGGTGGTGGTGACCACGTCCGCGAACGGCACCGGGTTGGGGTGCAGGCCCGCGGCGACCAGGCCGGCGAAGTGGGCCATGTCGACCATCAGCAGCGCGCCGACCTCGTCGGCGATCCGGCGGAACTCGGCGAAGTCGAGCTGGCGCGGGTAGGCGGACCAGCCGGCGATGATCAGCTGCGGCCGGTGCTCCTTGGCGAGGCGCTCGACCTCCGCCATGTCGACCTGGCTGCTCTTGCCGTCCACGTGGTACGGCACCACGTTGTAGAGCTTGCCGGAGAAGTTGATCTTCATGCCGTGGGTCAGGTGGCCGCCGTGGGCCAGGTTCAGGCCCAGGATGGTGTCGCCCGGCTTGATCAGCGCGAACATCGCGGCGGCGTTGGCCTGCGCGCCGGAGTGCGGCTGGACGTTGGCGTGCTCGGCGCCGAACAGGGCCTTGATCCGGTCGATCGCGATCTGCTCGACCACGTCGACGTGCTCGCAGCCGCCGTAGTAGCGGCGGCCGGGGTAGCCCTCGGCGTACTTGTTGGTCAGCACCGAGCCCTGGGCCTCCATGACCGCCACCGGGGCGAAGTTCTCGGAGGCGATCATCTCCAGGGTGGTCTGCTGGCGGTGCAGCTCGGCGTCGACCGCGGCGGCGATCTCCGGGTCGAGGGCGTGCAGGGACTGGTTCAGAACCGTCATGGTGGGGTCTTCCCGGGAGGAGAGGGGGAGGAGGGCCGGGCGCGGGGCGGCCGCGGTGCGGCGGCCGCCCCGGCGCTGGCTCAGGCCGAGGGGTTGGTGAGCGCGGTGTACTCGTCGGCGGTCAGCACCGGGCCGGTCGACTCGACGCGGACCTTGAACAGCCAGCCACCCTCGAACGGCTCGCCGTTGACCAGGCTGTTGTCGTTCTTGACGTCCTCGTTGACCTCGGTGACCTCACCGGTCACCGGGGAGAACAGGTCGCTGACCGACTTGGTCGACTCCAGCTCGCCACAGGTCTCGCCGGCGGTCACGGTGGCGCCCACCTCGGGGAGCTCCACGTAGACGATGTCACCGAGGGCGTCGGCGGCGTGCTGGGTGATGCCGATCGTGGATACACCGTCGGCGTCGGCGGCGGTCAGCCACTCGTGCTCCTCGGTGTACTGCAGGTGCTGGGGGTTGGTGCTCATGGCGTCATTCTCCAGGATGGGAAGCGGGTACGACGAAGCGGCCCGGCGCGCGGACGTTCCTCGCGGGGGAAAGCGGGGGAAACAGGTGGGGAAGGGTCAGCGGGCGCGCTTGTAGAACGGCAGCGCCACGACCTGGACCGGCTCGTGCTTGCCGCGCACGTCCACCGCGACGGTGGAGCCGGGGGTGGCGTGGGCCGCGTCCACGTAGGCCATCGCGATCGGCTTCTCCAGGGTGGGGGAGGGCGCGCCGGAGGTGATCCGGCCGATCGGCTCGCCGTCGGCGGAGACCACGGTGTACTCGGCGCGCGGCACCCGCTTGCCCTCGGAGACCAGGCCGACCAGCACCCGCGGCGGGTTGGCCTCGGCCTCGGCGGCGGCCCGCTCCAGGGCCTTGCGGCCGACGAAGGCGCCCTCGTTGGTGGTCTTGTCGAAGCGCACGACCCGGCCCAGGCCCGCGTCGAACGGGGTCAGGTCGGTGGACAGCTCGTGGCCGTACAGCGGCATGCCGGCCTCCAGGCGCAGCGTGTCGCGGCAGGACAGGCCGCAGGGGATCAGGCCGCGGTCGGCGCCTGCCTCGGTCAGCGCCCGCCAGATCTGCTCGGCGTCGCCCGGGTTGCAGAAGATCTCGAAGCCGTCCTCGCCGGTGTAGCCGGTGCGGGCGAGCAGCACGTCGCGGCCGGCCACCTGGGCCGGGAGGATCGCGTAGTACTTCAGGCCGGGCAGGTCGGCCTCGGTGGTGCCGGCCAGGATCGCGGTGGACTCCGGGCCCTGGACGGCGATCAGCGCGTAGGCGTCGCGGTCGTCGGAGACCACCGCGTTGTAGCCCTTGGCCCGGGCGATCAGCTCGTCCAGCACCAGCTGGGCGTTGGAGGCGTTGGCGACGACCAGGAAGGCGTCCTCGCGCAGGCGGTAGACGATCAGGTCGTCCAGGATGCCGCCGTCCTCGGCGCAGATCATCGTGTAGCGGGCGCGCAGCTCGCCGAGCGCGGAGACGAAGCCGACCAGGGCGTGGTCCAGCATCTCGCCGGCCTGCGGGCCGGTGATGGTGATCTCGCCCATGTGGGAGAGGTCGAACAGACCCGCCTTGGTGCGGACGGCGAGGTGCTCCTCGCGCTCGCTGCCGTAGCGCAGCGGCATGTCCCAGCCGGCGAAGTCGGTCATGGTGGCGCCGAGGGCGCGATGCAGCGCGTCGAGCGCGGTGAGGCGGAGGGACGACATGGCCAGGAACTCCTCGGTCGGGGCACTCAGGGGTGCGCGCGCCGGGGCCGACCCTGCTCAGGGGCGGTGGACCCTGCGCGCGGGCATGCGGCGGCTGGGTCTCCCCATCTGTCGTCGAACCTGAGAGCTTCACCGTCCACCTGCCCTGCAAGGGACAGCATGGCGGCTTGCACCGTGGGTGGGCGGACGGCAGGGCCGTGCGCCGCTTTCCAGATGTGCCTAACCCGTGCGGTAGGGGTGCCTGAGAGATTCCGGGGAGGACTTGCTCCTTCGGCGCCGGCTGGGCCTCCTGACGGGGGCGCTCCGGACTCTCCCGCGCGGGTTCGAGCGGCCGGTATGGAGTTGGAGGGGCCTGGGTGGATGCCACCGCAGACGCGCACATCATGGCACGTCCGCACGGATGAGGGGAGGGGGGACTCCCTCACGTCCGGCCTGGCAGCCCGGCGCGGGGGGCCGAAACGCTAGGCTGCGGGCATCGGAGAGCAGAGGACGGTACGGCGGCGGATGGGGTACCCGGTGGAGCAGCAAGGGTGGGGCGGGCCGGAGTCGGCGCCGCCGGGCGGCGCGTGGCCGGCCAACGAGCTGGAGCAGGTGCTCACCGCCGCGCTCGGCGACCCGGGTGCCACCCCCCGGGTGATCGAGGTGCTGGCGCGCAGCCAGGTGTGGATCCCGCTGCCGTCGGGCGGCGACCCGCAGGGGGGATCGCTGGACCTGCCGACGATCGAACTGGCCGGCGACCCCTATGTCCCGGTGTTCTCCTCCCAGGAGGTGTTCCTCCAGCAGGCGCCGGGGATGGCCTTCGCGGTCGCCCCGGTCTGGGAGTTCGCCCGCGGCCTGCCGCTGGGCGTGGGCATCGCGGTCAACCCCGAGGCGGCGGTGGGCATCCCGGTGCCGCCGGAGGGCGTGGCGGAGCTGCGCCGCGGGCCGCGCGAGGACCGCTGGGACGGCGACCCGGACGCGCCGCAGGGCGGCCGGGTGGCGCTGCGCGAGCCGGTGCCGGGGGAGGACCCGGAGGCGTTCCTGGCCGCCTGCCGCGGCGAACTCGCCGCGCTGCCGGGAGTGCTGACCGCGCGGCGGGCGCTGGCGAGCGTCGAGGGCGAGCCGACCGTGATGTTCGTGGGCGTCCAGCTGGATCCGCTGGCCCCGGCCGACCCGGTTGCGGTGAACGGGGCATTGGGGCGGGCGCTGGGAACCGCGCCGCTGCCCGGCGGCGTCCACCTCGTACTGCTCGACCTCGCGGACGATCCGGTGGTCGACTGGTTGGTGAACCGGGTCGCGCCGTTCTACGTGCGGGGCTGATCCGGCCTCCGGCCGTCCCCCCGGCATCCGCCGGACGGGGTGCGGGCGGGGTGGCGGTGCGAACCCTGGCACGTCGGCGTGGCGGCGGTCGGCGGCCGCCCCATAGGGTTCGTGCTGACGGCCGCCGGGCCGCCGGTGACGGACGAGGAACGAAGAAGCGCAGCGAGGTGGGCGCATGAGTGCGGGATCGGTAGCTGGCGGTGCACCGGGGCCCTGGGGCCAGGCGCCCACCGGACGCCCGGATCCGGGCGCGCTGGAGCGCGCGCTGCGCGAGGTGGCGCCGGAGCGTTACGAGGCCTACGAGACGATGCTGCACGCGCTCGCCGAGGGCCGGGTCTGGATGCTGCTCTGGCACGGCACGCCGGGCAGTGCGGACGCCCAGTACGGGAACATGGAGATCAGCGGCCACGGGTACGCGCCGGCCGTCACCTCGCCCGAGCAGCTGGCGGCGTCCGGCTGGGCGCGGGCGCACGAGGTGATCTCCGGGCGGGAGATCGCGGCCTCGCTGTACCGGACCCGGTGGGGGCTCTGGCTGAACCCGCACGCCCCGGGCGGCGGGGTGGGCGTGCCGTGGGCGGACCTGCGGCGGGTCGCCGCCGGGCTGGACCGGCTGCCGGCCGGGCCGCTGAAGCTGAGCGAGCCCCAGGTGCCGGCGCAGCAGTTCTTCGCGCTGCTGGAGCGGCAGGCGGTCGAGGTGCGCGCGGTGAAGGCGCTGCGCCGGGCCTGGGTGCGCCCGTCGGTGGGCGAACCGTACCTGGCCATCGGCCTTGACCTGTACGAGAGTTCGCCGCCCACCGTGGAGGCCGTGCGGGCGCTGATGCAGCGCGCGATCGCGGTCGCGCCGGAGGGGCTCGCGGTCTCGACGGTGGCCATGGCGGACGAGTACGACCCGGTGGCGCTGTGGATGCGGGCCAACGCACGCCCGTTCTACGACCGGGAGGCGGCCGGGCACGGCCGACCGCAGACGGGTCCGTACCCGCCGGTGCCTCCGCCGCCGTACGCCTCGCAGCAGGGGCCGGCCCAGGGGCAGGGCTTCGGCTACGGCACGCATCCGCCGGCCCAGGGCTGGCCGGGGCAGCAGCCGCCGCCGCAGCAGCCGTGGCCCGGCTACCCCGGTCGCTGACCGGGCGGAGGCGCCAAACATCATTCACCGGAACCGGCTTGACGTCATGTCAGGCCGGTTTCGGTGTTTTTCCGGACGTTCTCTGCGAAGTGCCAGGCGGCCATCTTGACATGGCTGTTACAGCTGTGTGAAGAGGGATATGCCGAAGATCGTGGAGGTGCATGCGGACAGATCACAGTTGGGCATCTGTCGGTTGTCAGGGCTGGCGCAAGCCAGTTCGGATGGCAGAGAGTTCTGCAACAGCCGCCGCGCGTGGTTGGCGCCTCACAAAGGCGAACGCGCTGACGGACCGCATGATCCACGTGAAGCCCATCCCGCGTGGCAGCAGTACTGAGCACGTCGTACCGCTGGGAAACAGTCCCGCACCCGCACCTCACGTACGTCCGCACCCAAGCACGTCCGCACCAGCCGAGCCGCCGATCCCGGCGTCCGGCACCCGTGGGCCGGCCACCGTCGGCGAGGGGACCGAACTGACCATGACCGCACCCATCAAGACCGCCGGGAAGGCGCCGGGGGCAGACGCCGCCGCGAGCCCGGCGAAGAAGATCGAGGGCCGCTCGCTCGGCCAGATCGCCTGGACCCGCTTCAAGCGCGACAAGGCCGCCGTCATCGGCGGTGTCGTGGTGATCCTGCTGATCCTGCTCGCCGTACTGGCCAAGCCGATCGAGTCGGTCTTCGGCCTGGACCCCGACGCCCTCCACCAGGACCTGCTGGACGCCGACCTCGGCGGCCTGCCGAGGGGCGACTGGGGCGGCATGAGCTGGGACCACCCGCTCGGCATCGACCCGCTGCAGGGCCGTGACCTGCTCACCCGCGTCATCGAGGGCTCCTGGGTCTCCCTGCTGGTCGCCTTCGGCGCGACCGTGATCTCCAACACCATCGGCGTGGTGCTCGGCATCATGGCCGGCTACTACGGCGGCTGGGTGGACACCCTGATCAGCCGGGTGATGGACGTCTTCCTCGCCTTCCCGCTGCTGCTCTTCGCCATCGCGATCTCCACCTCGCTGCAGGGCGGCGCGTTCGGACTGCACGGCCTCCCGCTGCACATCATGGTGCTGATCTTCGTGATCGGCTTCTTCAACTGGCCCTACATCGGCCGGATCGTGCGCGGGCAGACCATCTCGCTGCGCGAGCGCGAGTTCGTCTACGCGGCCCGCAGCCTCGGCGCCCGGGGGCCGTTCATCCTGTTCAAGGAACTGCTGCCCAACCTGGTCGGTCCGATCCTGGTCTACGCGACCCTGCTGATCCCGACCAACATCCTCTTCGAGGCCGGGCTGAGCTTCCTCGGCGTCGGCATCCAGCCTCCGCAGGCCTCCTGGGGCGGAATGCTCCAGGACGCGATCCGGTACTACCAGGTGGACCCCCAGTACATGGTGGTCCCCGGTCTGGCGATCTTCATCACCGTGCTCGCCTTCAACCTGCTCGGCGACGGGCTGCGTGACGCCCTCGATCCCAAGAGCAACTGACCAAGCGTCAGGATCCCTCGTTCGGCCAACACTTCCTCAAGGGGTTGATCTCACCCATGCGTAGGTCCCGTACCGTCGCGCTGACCGCCGCGGCCGCGGCCGCGGTCCTGGTCGTCACCGGCTGCTCGTCGGGCTCCAAGAGCGACGACACCAAGTCCACCGCCTCCGGCACCGAGGCCGCCGGCGGCTCCGGGGCCAACGCGGCCACCAAGGGCATCGTCAACGCCTCGGACAAGAAGGGCGGGACGGTCACCTTCGAGATGAGGGGCACCCCGGACTCGCTCGACCCGGGCAACACGTACTACGCGTACATCTACAACTTCGCGCGCCTGTACGGCCGTCCGCTCACCACCTTCGCCCCGGGCCCCGGCCCGGCCGGCGCCAAGATCGTCCCGGACCTCGCCGAGTCGCTCGGCCAGGTCAGCCCGGACGGCCTGACCTGGACGTACAAGCTGCGCAAGGGCCTGAAGTTCGACGACGGCACCCCGATCACCTCGAAGGACGTCAAGTACGCCGTCGAGCGCTCCAACTTCGCGCCGGAGGTCAACTCCAACGGCCCGACGTACTTCAAGGAGCTACTGGTCGACAACGAGACGCCGTACGCGGGTCCGTACAAGGACAAGACCGGCGACCTGAAGTCGATCGAGACGCCCGACGACACCACGATCGTCTTCCACCTGAAGCACGCCTTCGCCGACTTCGACTACCTGGTCAGCGCCCCGCAGACGGCCCCGGTCCCGCAGGCCAAGGACACCGGCGCCGAGTACGTCAAGAAGATCGTCTCCTCCGGCTCCTTCAAGTTCGAGTCCTACGAGGACGGCAAGCAGGCCGTCCTGGTCCCGAACCCCAACTGGGACGCGAGCACCGACCCGATCCGCAAGCAGCTGCCGGACAAGATCGTGCTGCGGATGAACATCGACCAGGCCACCATCGACAAGGACCTGCTGGCCGGCAACGCCCAGGTCGACCTGGTGGGCGGCGGCGTCGACCCGCAGACCCAGGCGCAGATCCTGCAGAACCCGAAGCTCAAGGCCAGCACCGACAACGCCTACGGCGGCCGCCTGGTCTACATGGCGATCAACACCGAGGTCGCGCCGTTCGACAACATCGAGTGCCGCAAGGCCGTCCAGTACGCGGTCGACAAGGTCTCGGTGCAGACCGCGCTCGGCGGCCCGGTCCGCGGCCAGATCGCCAACACCGTGCTCCCGCCGGACATCCCGGGCCACCAGGACTTCAACCTGTGGGAGACCAAGGACAACAAGGGCGACGAGGCCAAGGCCAAGGAGGCCCTGAAGGCCTGCGGCAAGGACAGCATCAACACCGTGCTCTCCGCCCGCACCGAGCGCGCCACCGAGGTCGCCGCCGCCACCTCGATCCAGGCCGCGCTGAAGAAGGTCGGCATCAACGCCGAGATCCAGCAGTTCCCGCAGGGCAAGTACCTGACCGACAGCGCGGGCGCCCCGGCGTTCGCCAAGGAGCACAACATCGGCCTGATGATGATGCAGTGGGGCGCCGACTGGCCGACCGGCTACGGCTTCCTGCAGCAGATCGTCGACGGCCGGGCGATCAAGGCCGCCGGCAACAGCAACCTGGCCTCGCTGAACGACCCCGCGGTCAACAAGCTGCTCGACGACGCCGCCGTCAACCCGGACCAGGCGGCCCGCGAGAAGATCTACGGCGAGATCGACCGGAAGGTCATGGAGCAGGCGGTCTACGTCCCGCTGACCGACTTCAAGGTCTTCCTGTACCGCCCGGACAACGCCACCAACCTCGTGTCCACGTCGGCCTTCTCGGGTGAGTACGACTACCTGAACATCGGCACCACCAAGTAAGAGCCTGGCTCCGCATCCCTGAAGGCAGGTGAAGGCAGCGGCGCCCGCCGCCGTCCGGAGGATCCCGGACGGCGGCGGGCGGCCGGAGCCGACCAACTGTGTTTGCCTACATCATCCGCAGGATCCTCGCGGCCGCGGTGCTGCTGCTGGTCGTCAGCGCGGTCACCTTCGCGATCTTCTTCCTGCTTCCGCGCATCGCCGGCGAGACGGTCGACCAGCTGGCCACCCAGTACATCGGGAAGAACCCCTCTCCCGAGGCGATCCAGGCGGTCAAGCAGAACCTCGGCCTCGACCAGCCCCTGTACACCCAGTACTGGAACTTCCTCAAGGCGCTGGTCAGCGGCGCCGAGTACAAGTTCGGCCCGGAACCGGCCACCTGCCACGTGCCCTGCTTCGGCTACTCCTTCAAGAACCACCTGGAGGTCTGGCCCGAGCTGACCAAGCGGATCCCGGTCACCGTCTCGCTGGCCCTCGGCGCCGCCGTGGTCTGGCTGGTGTCCGGCGTCACCACCGGTGTGATCTCCGCGCTCAAGCCGCGTTCGATCTTCGACCGGCTCTCGATGGGCATCGCGCTGGCCGGCGTCTCGCTGCCGGTCTTCTTCACCGGCGCGCTGCTGCTCACCGTGTTCAGCTACGAGTGGCCGATCCTGGACAACCTCCGGTACGTCGACTTCACCGAGAACCCGGTGATGTGGGCCCGCAACCTGATCCTCCCGTGGATCTCGCTGGCCTTCCTCTACTCCGCGCTCTACGCCCGGCTCACCCGCGCCGGAATGCTGGAGACGATGAGCGAGGACTACATCCGCACCGCCCGGGCCAAGGGCCTGGCCGAGTCCAAGGTCGTCACCCGGCACGGCCTGCGCGCCGCGCTCACCCCGATCGTCACCATCTTCGGCATGGACCTCGGACTGCTGCTCGGCGGCGCGCTGATCACCGAGCAGGTCTTCTCGCTCCAGGGCGTCGGCCAGTTCGCCGTCCAGGCGATCTCCGACAACGACCTGCCGAAGATCCTCGGCGTCACCCTGCTCGCCGCCTTCTTCGTCGTCCTCTGCAACCTCGTGGTCGACCTCCTGTACGCCGCTGTCGACCCCCGGGTGAGGCTGTCGTGACCGAGCTCCAGAAGACCCCGGCCCGCGCGGCCGCCCAGGGCGGGCGGGACGCCTTCCTCTCGGTGCGGGACCTGAGGATCCACTTCGACACCGACGACGGCCTGGTCCGCTCCGTCGACGGGGTCAGCTTCGACCTCGCCAAGGGCCGCACCCTCGGCATCGTCGGCGAGTCCGGCTCCGGCAAGTCCGTCACCTCGCTCGGCATCATGGGCCTGCACCGCTCCAAGCGGGCCCGGATCAGCGGCGAGATCCGGCTGGACGGCGAGGAGCTCGTCGGGGCCGGTCCGGAGCGGGTCCGCGAGCTGCGCGGCCGGCAGATGGCGATGATCTTCCAGGACCCGCTCACCGCGATGCACCCCTACTACACGGTGGGGCAGCAGATCGTGGAGGCCTACCGGGTGCACCACCCGCAGGCGGGCAAGAAGGAGGCCCGGGCCCGCGCCGTGGAGATGCTCGACCGGGTCGGCATCCCGCAGCCCGACCGCCGGGTCGACGACTACCCGCACCAGTTCTCCGGCGGCATGCGCCAGCGCGCCATGATCGCCATGGCGCTGGTCAACGACCCCTCGCTGCTGATCGCCGACGAGCCCACCACCGCCCTGGACGTCACCGTCCAGGCGCAGATCCTGGACCTCATCCGCGACCTCCAGGAGGAGTTCGGTTCGGCCGTCATCATCATCACCCACGACCTCGGGGTGGTGGCCGAACTCGCCGACGACATCCTCGTGATGTACGGCGGCAAGTGCGTCGAGCGCGGCCCGGCCGAGACCCTCTTCGACGCGCCCGAACACCCGTACACCTGGGGCCTGCTGGGCTCGATGCCGCGCCTGGACCGCGAGTTGCAGGACCGTCTCGTGCCGGTCAGGGGCACCCCGCCCAGCCTGATCAACGTGCCGTCCGGCTGCGCCTTCCACCCGCGCTGCCCCTACGCCGCGCTGACCGGCGGGCGCTCCACCGAGGAGACCCCCGGCCTCACCGAGGTCGCGCCCGGACACCACGCCGCCTGCCACCTCGCGCTCGCCGAGCGGCACCGGATCTTCGCCGAAGAGATCGCGCCCCGGCTGTGAGCCCGGCCTCGTACCACCATTCTGGAGAGAACCGATGACGGACACTCAGGCGGCGGGCCCCGCACCCATGAAGAAGGTGCCCGAGCAGGCGCCCGCCTCGGACCGGCGGCCGCTGCTCAAGGTGACCGGCCTGGTCCGGCACTTCCCCATCCACAGCGGTCTGCTGCGGCGCCAGACCGGCGCCGTCCGGGCGGTCGACGGCATCGACTTCACGGTCAACGCCGGCGAGACCCTGGGCGTCGTCGGTGAGTCCGGCTGCGGCAAGTCGACGATGGGTCGGCTGGTCACCCGGCTCGACGAACCCACCGGCGGGACGGTCGAGTTCGAGGGCACCGACATCACCCACCTGGGCGTCGGGGCGATGCGGCCGCTGCGCCGCGACATCCAGATGATCTTCCAGGACCCGTACTCCTCGCTGAACCCCCGGCACACCGTCGGCACCATCGTCGGCGCGCCGTTCAGGCTGCAGAAGGCCGAGCCCGAGGGCGGGGTCAAGAAGGCCGTCCAGGAACTGCTGGAGCTGTGCGGGCTCAGCCCCGAGCACTACAACCGCTACCCGCACGAGTTCTCCGGCGGCCAGCGCCAGCGCATCGGCATCGCCCGGGCGCTCGCCCTGCGGCCCAAGATGATCGTCGCGGACGAGCCGGTCTCCGCGCTCGACGTCTCCATCCAGGCCCAGGTGGTCAACCTGCTCGACGACCTCCAGCGGGAGCTCGGCCTGACCTACCTGATCATCGCGCACGACCTCTCGGTGGTCCGGCACGTCTCCGACCGGGTCGCGGTGATGTACCTCGGCAAGATCGTCGAGATCGCCGACCGGGACTCGCTCTACCGCGCCCCGATGCACCCGTACACCACCGCGCTGATGTCCGCCGTGCCGGTGCCCGACCCGCGCCGCCGGCAGCGCGCCGGGCGCGAGCGGATCCTCCTCAAGGGCGACGTGCCCTCGCCGATCAACCCGCCCAGCGGCTGCCGCTTCCGCACCCGCTGCTGGAAGGCCCAGGAGATCTGCGCGAGCCAGGAGCCGCCGCTCGCCCTCGCGAAGACGGGGCACGAGGTGGCGTGTCACTTCCCCGAGCGCAGCGAGGGGAACGACTAGCACGGCCCCGAGCGCGGCGAGGGGAACGACTAGCACGGCCCCGAGCGCGGCGAGGGGAACGACTAGCGCGGCCCCGAGCGCGGCGAGGGGAACGACCAGCGCGGCCCCGAGCGCGGCGAGGGGAACGTTCCCGGGGGACACGAAGGAGCTCGCCTCCGCGTGAGCGCCGGACCGGAGGGGAGGCTCGGCCGGGTCACACTGGTGCGGTGACCTCGCAGATCTTCCCCTCCGACGTGCAGCAGTCGCTGGACCTCGTCGGCATCTTCGTCTTCGCCCTCTCCGGGGGGCTGCTCGCCGTCCGCAAGAACATGGACATCTTCGGCATCTGTGTGCTGGCCGAGGTCACCGCGCTCGGCGGCGGGGTGATGCGCGACCTCGTCATCGGGGCCACCCCGGTCGCCGCGTTCACCAACCTGGGCTACTTCGTCGACCCGCTGATCGCCGCCCTGGTCGTCTTCTTCCTGCACCCCGAGGTCGAACGGATCAACCGCGCCGTGCAGGCCCTGGACGCGCTCGGCCTCGGCCTGTTCTGCGTCACCGGCACCGCCAAGGCCCACGACTTCGGCCTCGGCGCCGTCGCCTCCGTCGCCCTCGGCATGGTCACCGCCGCCGGCGGCGGGGTGATGCGCGACGTCCTGGCCGGCGAGATCCCCTCGCTGCTCCGCTGGGACCGCGAGATCTACGCGGTGCCCGCGCTGGTCGGCGCCGCGCTGGTCGCCGTCCTGATCGCGCTCGACAGCCTCACCGCCGCCACCGGCACCGCCGCCGCGCTCACCGCCTTCGTACTGCGGATGCTCGCCCTCAAGTACGGCTGGCGCGCACCACGGGCCTGGCACCGCAACGGTTCTCGCACCAGCGAGGAGTAGGCGAGCCGCCGTACGCCAGCGAGATCGCCTCCGCCGTGCAGAGCAGTTCGGGCACCAGCCGCACCAGCTCGGCCGGCGACACCCGGTCCGCCGGCGCCGAGACCGCGCACGCCGCGACCGCCCGCCGGTCACTGCCGGCCACCGGCGCCGCCACGCTCGTCACCGTCTCCAGGTGTCCGGACGACTCCGCCGCCCAGCCCCTGCGGCGCACCGCCGCCAGCTCGGCCGGCAGCTCCTCCTCCGCCCGGCCGTCCTGCGGCAGCCCGGCCAGCAGCACCCGGCCGATCGCCGTCCCGGCGGCCGGCGTCCGCCGCCCGATCCGGGCCGGCGGGCCCGCCTCGGTGCTCCACCGCCCGGTCAGCTCGTCCAGGTACAGCACCTCGTCGTCCTCCAGCACCGCCAACTGCACCGTGCAGCCGAAGCGCTCGTGCAGCGCCGCCAGGTACGGGGCGGCCACCTGCCGGACGTCGATCTCCTGCAACGCCCGCTGCGCCAGCGACAGCACCCGGCCGCCCAGGCGGTAGCGGCGGTCGGACAGCCGGTGGACGAAGTTGTGCTCCTCCAGGGTGCGCAGCAGCCGCAGCGCGGTGGACTTGTGCACGCCGATCGAGGCGGCGGCCTGCCCCAGGGTCACCGGGCCGTCGCCGAGCGAGCCGAGCAGGGTCAGGGCGCGGTCGAGGGACTGTGACATCCCGCCCCCCAACTCGCTGTTCCGGTCCGCCCGCGTGAGCGGTGGCCGTCAGGCTAACCGCTGGCGCGCCCGGCCCCGTACCGGGTTGCCCGGACGGGCAGCGCGGCGGTGCGCGGCGTCCGGTGGCCGGATCGGTGCGCTCCGGCCGGATGTGGTCCGGTGCGGCGCGATGTGGCGCGATGTGGCCGACCGCGTCGGTCCGAGCCGGTCCGGTGCAGGCCGGGGGGCCTCTACAATCGGATGGTTATGCCATACCTGGACCATGCGGCGACCACGCCGATGCTGCCCGAGGCGATCGCCGCGATGACGGCGCACCTGGGGGTCGTCGGCAACGCCTCCTCCCTGCACGCGGCCGGCCGCCGGGCCCGCCGCGTGGTCGAGGAGGCCCGCGAGTCGCTGGCCGAGTCGCTCGGCGCCCGACCCAGCGAGATCGTCCTCACCGGCGGCGGCACCGAGTCCGACAACCTGGCCGTCAAGGGCCTGTACTGGACCCGCCGCGGCGCCGACCCGGCCCGCACCCGGGTGCTGTGCAGCCCGGTCGAGCACCACGCGGTGCTGGACGCGGTGCACTGGCTCGCCGAGCACGAGGGCGCCACGGTCGACTACCTGCCGGTGGACGCGCTCGGCCGGGTCCACCCGGCGGCGCTGCGCGAGGCGATCGAGCGCGACCCGGCCTCGGTCGCGCTGGTCACCGTGATGTGGGCGAACAACGAGGTCGGCACCGTCCAGCCGGTCGTCGAACTCGCCGCCGTGGCCGCCGAGTACGGCATCCCGATGCACGCCGACGCGGTGCAGGCGCTCGGCCAGGTCCCGGTCTCCTTCGCCGACTCCGGGCTCACCGCGCTCACCGTCACCGGCCACAAGATCGGCGGCCCGTTCGGCATCGGCGCGCTGCTGCTGTCGCGCGGCGCGACGCCGGTGCCGCTGCTGCACGGCGGCGGCCAGGAGCGCGACGTCCGCTCCGGCACCCTGGACGCGCCCGGCGCCGCCGGCTTCGCCGCCGCGGCGGCCGTCGCCGTCGAGCGGCGCGCCGAGCACGCCGGCACGCTGGGGGCGCTCCGTGACGAGCTGGTCGCCTCGGTGCTGGCCGCCGTCCCGGACGCGGTGCTCAACGGCGATCCGGCGGCGGAGGGGCGGCTGCCCGCCAACGCGCACTTCTCCTTCCCCGGCTGCGAGGGCGACGCGCTGCTGATGCTGCTCGATGCCCAGGGCATCGAGTGCTCCACCGGGTCGGCCTGCTCGGCCGGCGTCCCGCAGCCCAGCCACGTGCTGCTGGCGATGGGCGTCGACCCGCTGCTGGCCCGCGCCTCGCTGCGTTTCTCGCTCGGCCACACGTCGGGCCGCTCCGACGTCACCGCGCTCGCCGGGGCCATCGCGCCGGCCGTCCAGCGCGCCCGCAACGCGGGCCTGGCGGCCGTCCGGAGGTAGGTGTTTCCGAGGGCGGGCGATCGCCGGGACCACGTACTCTTGGTGGCATCATGACTGACTTCCCGGGTGCCCCGACCGCTCCGTCCGCCACTGGCCGTCTGCGCGTGCTCGCGGCGATGTCCGGCGGGGTGGACTCCGCCGTCGCCGCCGCCCGCGCCGTGGAAGCCGGGCACGAGGTGACCGGCGTGCACCTGGCGCTGTCCAGCAACCCGCAGTCCTTCCGGACCGGGGCGCGCGGCTGCTGCACCATCGAGGACTCCCGGGACGCGCGCCGCGCGGCCGACGTGATCGGCATCCCGTTCTACGTCTGGGACCTCGCCGAGCGGTTCCGCGAGGACGTCATCGACGACTTCGTCGCCGAGTACGCGGCCGGGCGCACCCCCAACCCGTGCCTGCGCTGCAACGAGAAGATCAAGTTCGCCGCGCTGCTGGACAAGGCGATCGCGCTCGGCTTCGACGCCGTCTGCACCGGCCACTACGCCCGGATCGTCGACCTCCCGGACGGCTCGCGCGAGCTGCACCGGGCCGTCGACGCCGCCAAGGACCAGTCCTACGTCCTCGGCGTGCTCGACGCCGACCAGCTCGCCCACTCGCTCTTCCCGCTCGGCGACACCACCAAGGACGTCATCCGCGAGGAGGCCGAGCGGCGCGGCCTGGCCGTCGCCAAGAAGCCGGACTCGCACGACATCTGCTTCATCGCGGACGGCGACACCCAGGGCTTCCTGGCCAGGCACCTGGGCGCCGCCACCGGCGACATCCTGGACGTCGACGGCACCAAGCTCGGCGAGCACGACGGCGCGTACGGCTTCACCATCGGCCAGCGCAAGGGCCTGCGGATCGGCCGCCCGGCCGCCGACGGCAAGCCGCGCTACGTCCTCGACATCTCCCCGGTGAACAACACCGTGACGGTCGGCCCGGTGGAGGGCCTGGACGTCACCGGCCTCACCGCCATCCGCCCCCGCTGGTGCGGCACCGAACCCCTCACCGACGGGCGCTACACCGCCCAACTCCGCGCCCACGGCGAGGAGGTCCCCGTCACCGCCGCCGTCGTCGACGACACCCTCCACGTCCACCTCGACACCCCCGCCCGCGGCATCGCCCCCGGCCAGGCCGTCGTCCTCTACGACGGCCCCCGCGTCATCGGCTCCGCCACCATCGCCACCACCCACCGCCCCGCCGTCGCCCCCTGACACCCGGCCGCCCGCTCGGCCTGCTCCTGTCGGATTCGCCCGAGGGACCTGGAGACAACGGCATGAGCTTCCACGAGCAGCACCGGGACTTCATCGAGGAGCTGGAGCGGATCGCTCCGGAAGGCGTCCGGATCGGATGGTCCGGGGACACGCTGACCGTGCAGGCGTCGCCGTCGAACATCCACCGGCTCAACATCGCCCCCGGCGAAAAGGCGGTGAGTGGGGGCGCGTGGACGTGATAGACCGATAGCACTATGAATATCTGCGTCTTCTGCTCCGCCGCCTCGCTCGACGACCGCTACTCCGCCCCCGCTGCCGAGTTCGCCCGGCTGCTCGGGGAGGGCGGGCACACCCTGGTGTGGGGTGGCTCGAACGCCGGGCTGATGGGGGAGCTGGCGGACGGGGTCAGGGCCGCGGGCGGGCGGCTGGTCGGGATCTCCGTGGAGTTCCTGAAGCACAAGGCGTACCAGGGGGCCGACGAACTGGTCACCACCGCCGACCTCGCGGAGCGCAAGGCGATGCTGCTGTCGCGGGCGGACGCGGTCGTGGTGCTGGTCGGCGGGCTCGGCACGCTGGACGAGGTCACCGAGGTGCTGGAGCTCAAGAAGCACGCGCTGCACGACAAGCGGGTGGTCGTGCTGGACACCGAGGGGTTCTACGCGGGGCTGCGGACCCAGCTGGAGCGGATGGACACGGAGGGCTTCCTGCCGCGCCCGCTCACCGAGCTGGTCACCTTCGCCGACACCCCGGCCCAGGTCTTCGAACAGCTGAAGGCCTGAGAGGATCGGAACCATGGCCACTCATCTGATCACCGGCGCCGGCTCCGGCATCGGCGCCGTCCTCGCCGCACGTCTCGCCGAACGCGGCGACGAGCTCTGGCTGCTGGCCCGCGACGCCCGCCGCGCCGCCGAGCTGCGCGAGCGCTTCCCCGGCGCGAAGACCCTGGTCGGCGACCTCGCGGACCCGGCCAAGCTGTCCTGGGCCTTCGGGCACCAGACGCTGCCGGTCGAGCTGGACTCGCTGCTGCACGTGGCCGGCGTGGTCGAGCTGGGCCCGGTCGGCGACCTGCCGGTCAAGGCCTGGCAGGACAACCTGAACGTCAACCTGGTCGCCCCCGCCGAGCTGACCCGGCTGCTGCTGCCCTCGGTGCGGCTGGTGAAGGGACACGTGGTCTTCGTCAACTCGGGCGCGGGCCTGCGGGCGAGCGCCGACTGGTCGGCGTACGCGGCGAGCAAGCACGGGCTGAGGGCGCTCGCGGACTCGCTGCGGCTGGAGGAGCACGGCAACGGCGTGCGCGTCACCTCCGTCTACCCGGGCCGCACCGCCACCGCGATGCAGGCCAAGGTGCACCAGCAGGAGGGCAAGCAGTACGACGCCGGCCAGTGGATCGAGCCGGAGTCGGTGGCCAAGGCCGTCCTGGCGGCGCTGGACGCCTCCCGGGACGCGGAGATCACCGACATCACGGTCCGCCCGGGGCGGTGACCGGCGGCCGACTAGGCTCGGGCGGGTGAGCAACGGACACCCCTTCCCCGACCTGGTCGGCGCCGCCACCGGCGTCGGCTCGCTGCCCGGCACCGACGCCCGGGAGGCCGCCAGGACCTCCACCGGCGCGCTGGAGCACCTGCCGTTCCTCCCGGAGCTGCCCGCCCGGGGACCGGGCGCGGACATGATCGGCCGCTCCGCCGGCCTGCTCGTCGAGCTGTTCGCACAGACCGAGCCGAGCGGCTGGCGGTTCACCGACCGCCCCGGCCGGGACACCCGGCGCGCCCGCTCCTGGCTCGGCGAGGACCTCGACGCGCTGGAGGAGTTCACCCAGGGCCACCAGGGCGCGCTGAAGGTCCAGGCGGTCGGCCCGTGGACGCTGGCGGCGTCCGTCGAGCTCAGGCACGGCGAGAAGGCGCTCGCCGACCCCGGCGCCTGCCGGGACATCGCCGGCTCGCTCACCGAGGGCCTGCGCCGCCACCTCGCCGAGGTCCGCAAGCGGGTGCCCGGCGCGGAGGTGGTGCTCCAGCTGGACGAGCCCTCGCTGCCCGCCGTGCTGGCAGGCGAGGTGAAGACCGCCAGCGGCTTCCAGCGGCTGCGCGCCGTCGACCGGCAGGTGGCGGAGGAGACGCTGCGCGAGCTGGTCCGCGGGCTGGACGCACCGGTCGTGCTGCACTGCTGCGCGCCCGGAGTGCCGCTGCCGCTGCTGCGCCGGGCCGGGGTGGCCGGGGTGTCGCTGGACTTCTCACTGCTGACCGAGCGTGAGGACGACGACCTCGGGGAGGCGGTCGAGGCGGGCACCGTGATCTTCGCGGGTGTCGTCCCCTCCACTGACCGGGCACTGTCAGACGCGGCCGGTAGTGTCCAGGTTGTCAGGACGTTGTGGCGCAGGCTCGGGTTCTCCCCGGAGCTGCTGGGCCGCCGTGTGCTGGTGACGCCGACCTGCGGTCTGGCCGGGGCCTCCCCGTCCTATGCGCGCACCGCGTTGTCACTCAGCGTGAAGGCGGCCCGGAGCCTGGTGGACAACCCGGAATGAGAGATTGACGGAGGGCTTGCGGTGGTGGCTGTCGAGGGCTGGGAGGACGTTCCGGCGGAGGTGCGCAAGCGGCACGCCGAGCTGGCGGCCGAGATCACGGACCACCGGGCCCGCTACTACGAGCAGGACGCGCCGATCGTCAGCGACGCCGAGTTCGACGCGCTGATGCGCGAGCTGGAGGGGCTGGAGGCCGGGCACCCGGCGCTGGCCACCCCGGAGTCGCCCACGCAGAAGGTCGGCGGCGCGCCCACCCTGCTGTTCGCGCCGGTCGAGCACCGGGAGCGGCTGCTCAGCCTGGACAACGCGATGGACGACGAGGAACTGGCCGCCTGGGCCGAGCGGGTCGCCACCGAGCTGTCCGGCATCGAGTACCACTACCTGTGCGAGCTCAAGGTGGACGGCCTGGCCGTCAACCTCACCTACGAGAACGGCCAGTTGGTGCAGGCGGCGACCCGCGGCGACGGCCGGGTCGGCGAGGACATCACCGCCAACGTCCGCACCATCAAGGAGATCCCGCACCGGCTCCGGGGCGACAACGTCCCGGAGCTGGTGGAGATCCGCGGCGAGGTCTACTTCCCGACCGAGGCCTTCGAGGCGCTCAACGCCTCCTTCTCGGAGGAGAACGAGCGCCGCCGGGTGGAGAACGAGGAGCGCGCCAAGGAGGGCAAGCGGCCCCGGGCGATGATCCGGCTGTTCATGAACCCGCGCAACGCCGCCGCCGGCTCGCTGCGCCAGAAGGACCCGCTGGTCACCGCCTCCCGCCCGCTGCACATGGCGGTGCACGGCATCGGCGCGCGCTCCGGCTTCGACATCGACAACCAGTCGCACGCCTACGACCTGCTGCGCGAGTGGGGCCTGCCGACCGCCCGGCACAACAAGGTGGTCGGCACGCTGGACGAGGTGCGGGCGTTCATCAAGCACTTCGGCGAGCAGCGGCACTCGGTCGAGCACGAGATCGACGGCGTGGTCGTCAAGGTGGACGAGATCGCCCTGCAAGGGCGGCTCGGCTCCACCTCGAAGTCCCCGCGCTGGGCGATCGCCTGGAAGTACCCGCCGGAGGAGGTCACCGGCAGGCTGGCCGCGATCAAGGTCGGCATCGGCCGCACCGGCCGGGCCACCCCGTACGCGGTGCTGGCCGAGCCGGTGAAGGTGGCCGGCTCGATGGTGCAGTACGCGACCCTGCACAACCAGGAGGTCGTCAAGGCCAAGGACGTCCTGCTCGGCGACACCGTGGTGCTGCGCAAGGCCGGCGATGTGATCCCGGAGATCCTCGGCCCGGTGTACGACCTGCGGGACGGCACCGAGCAGGCGTTCGTGATGCCCTCGCACTGCCCCGAGTGCGGCAGCGAGCTGCGGGCGATGGCGGAGGGCGACATCGACCTGCGCTGTCCCAACGCGCGGTTCTGCCCGGCCCAGATCCGCGAGCGGATCGCCTTCCTCGGCGGGCGCTCGGCGCTGGACATCGAGGGCCTCGGCTATGTCGCGGCGACCGCGCTGACCCAGCCGCTGGAGCCGGCCGAGGCGCCGGTGGGCAACGAGGGCGACATCTTCGGCCTGACGGTCGAGCAGCTGCTGCCGATCAAGGTGCTGGTGCGCGACCAGAAGACCGGCATGCCGAAGCTCGACGACGAGACCGGTGAGGAGAAGGAGGTGTTCTTCTTCGCCACCACCGCCGGTGCGCCGAAGAAGAACACCGGGGTGATGCTGGAGAACATCGAGAAGGCCAAGGACCGCCCGCTCTGGCGCTTCCTCAACGGCCTCTCGATCCGGCACGTCGGCCCGGTGGCCGCCCAGGACCTCGCCCGGGAGTTCCGCGACCTGGACGCGATCTTCGCGGCGAGCGAGGAGCGGCTGGCCGCCACCGAGGGCGTCGGCGCGGGCACCGCGCGCTCGATCATCGAGTGGTACCAGGTGGACTGGCACCGGGAGATCGTCGAGAAGTGGCGCGCCGCCGGCGTCCGCTTCACCGAGGAGGCGGCCGAGGAGGCGGGCGAGCGCCCGCTGGAGGGGCTGACGGTCGTCGTCACCGGCACGCTGGCCGGGCACACCCGGGACGGCGCCAAGGAGGCGCTGACCTCGCGCGGAGCGAAGGTGACCGGGTCGGTGTCGAAGAAGACCCACTTCGTGGTCGCCGGCGACAACCCCGGGTCCAAGTACGACAAGGCGGTCCAGCTGGGGCTGCCGGTCCTCGACGACGCGGGCTTCGCGATCCTGCTGGAGCAGGGGTCGGCCGCCGCCCGGGTCCACCTGGGGCTGCCGCCGGAGCCGCCGGAGGAGCCGGTGAAGAAGGCGCCCGCGAAGAAGAAGGCCGCGGCCGGGAAGGATGCCGGGCAGGCGGCCGGGCAGGCCGCCGAGGAGGAGCCGCGGACCGGGGAGCAGGAGCCCGCCGGGGACTGACCCCCGCGCGCGGAAGCCCCGAATCCGGCTTGTTATCGTCCTGATGCAGCGTCATCGGGTGCCGCACAGTGTTTACGGGCATCGTGTCACTGTGCGGCACCGGGGCACGGTGGCGAATGTCCGGTTGTCCGAAAGTCTGCCCGTCGGGTGAAGCCGCGCATACCCTGGAGCGCAACAGAGTGTCAGCAGGGGTGGGGGTACCGGCCGGGCCGGACTCCGCGGGGCCGCTCCATGCCCGGCAGGCTGCCGGTGCCGGTACGGTGCCTCACCGCTAGGCGGCCTGACGGGGCGGGCCCGACGGAGGACAGGGCTTATGGATCGTACGACCGGCGGCGCTCCCACGCGCCCGCCGCAGGGGGTGGCGGGGGTCGTTCTGCTGCTCGGCGTGCTGCTGGCCGGCGCGGCGCCGCTCATCCCGCTGGCCGTGCTGGTCTACCGCTACGAGGCGGAACTGCTGCCGCTGTTCGCGGTGCCGCTGGCCGTCCTGGTCGCCGCCTGGCGGATCGCCCGGGACCGGGCGCGCGACCAGCTCACCGACCCGCTGACCGACCTCCCCAACCGCCAGGCGCTGCTGCTCGCCGCCCAGGAGTCGATCGCCGAGCACTCCGAGGGATACAGCGTCGGTCTGATCCTGCTCGACCTCGACCGCTTCCGGTCGCTCAACGACACCCTCGGCCACACCGCCGGCGACCGGCTGCTCGTCCACATCGCCCGCCGGCTGCACCGGGCCCTGCGCTCCGGCGGGGCGGCCGGCAGCGCCACCCGGGAGTCCATCGACGACGTCTTCGCCGGCCTGCCCCGGCACTACCGCGGCCGCCCGATGGTGGCCCGGATGGGCGGCGACGAGTTCGCCGTGCTGCTGCCCGGCATCGGCTGCCCGGACGCGCTGGAGAAGGTGGCCAAGGCCCTGATCGCCGAACTGGCCGCGCCGATCCGCCTCGACGGCCTGCTGCTCGTCCTGGAGGCCAGCGCGGGCGTCTGCGTCTTCCCCCGGCACGCCCAGGACGCCGAGTCGCTGCTGCGCCGCGCCGACGTCGCGATGGGCCACGCGCAGCGCGGCCGCACCTCGGTCGAGCAGTACGACGAGACGCAGGACGCCGACACCCCGTACCGGATCGGCCTGCTGGGCGACCTGCGGCGGGCCCTGGAGACCGGCGAGGTGCAGCTGCACTACCAGCCCAAGGTGGCCTTCGACGGCCGGGTGGTCGGGCTGGAGGCGCTGCTGCGCTGGGAGCGCCCGGGCCAGGGCAGGGTCTCGCCGGACGAGTTCGTCGGCCTCGCCGAGTCCAGCGGGCTGATGCCGAGGCTGACCGACTACGTGCTGGAGGCCGCCGTCGGCCAGCTCGCCCACTGGCGCGAGCAGGGCCTCCAGGTGCAGGTCGCGGTGAACGTCTCGCCGCGCGACGTGCTCAACCCCGGCTTCGCCCAGCGGGTCGCCGGCCATCTGGTGCGCCACCAGGTGCCGGCCCACGCGCTCCAGCTGGAGATCACCGAGCGGCTGCTGCTGGACGACTCCCGGCGGGCCGCCGACACCCTCGCCGAACTGCGCGGCTACGGGGTCGGGATGTCCCTGGACGACTTCGGGACCGGCCACTCCTCGCTGGTGCGGCTGCGCAGCCTGCCGGTCGGCGAGCTGAAGATCGACCGCTCCTTCGTCTCCCGGATGGTCGCCGACGACCACGACGCGGCGGTGGTCCGCTGCTCGGTCGAGCTGGCCCACTCGCTCGGCCTGACCGTGGTCGCCGAGGGCGTCGAGGACGACGAGACCTGGGAGCGGCTGAACTGCATGGGCGTGGACGCGGTGCAGGGCTGGCTGGTGTCGGCGGCGCTGCCGGCCGAGCAGGCCACCGCCTGGCTGCGGGTGCACCGCACCGGCGCCCCGCCGGTGGAGCGGCTCGCCGCGGCCTCCGCCGAGCGGCTGCCGCCGGTGATCAAGCCCGCCCTGCCGCCCGTGGTCCAGGCGGTGCAGGCCGCCGCGCTGGAGATCCAGGCGCCCAAGCAGCAGCGCTGGGCGCCGACCCGCCCGCAGTAGAAACCGTCCCCGCACCGCCGCGGACCGCGCCGCACGGCGGGGGTGACCCCGGGCCGCCGCTGGTCGTTGGCCGGTGGCCGGGCCGCGCCCCATAGGATGGGGCCACAGACCACGAGGACGGGAGCGCCGGACAGGCCGCTCCCGGCCCGGGCCCGGCACCGTCGGAAGGCGGATCCGGGCCTCACCAGAACTCACCCTGAGGATCGCTGCATGCCTGGCATCACGCGCGAGGAGGTCGCCCACCTCGCTCGGCTGTCGCGTCTTGAGTTGCAGGCCGAAGAGCTGGACCACTTCGCCGAGCAGCTCGACGTGATCATCGGCGCGGTCGCCCGCGTTTCCGAGGTCGCCGGACAGGACGTCCCGCCCACCTCCCACCCGCTGCCGCTGACCAACGTCATGCGCGCGGACGAGGTCCGGCCGTCGCTCACCCCGGAGCAGGCGCTGGCCGGTGCCCCGGCCGCCGAGGAGCAGCGTTTCCGCGTTCCCCAGATCCTCGGGGAGGACTGACCGAGATGACCGACCTGATCCCCACCGCCATGATCAAGTGGACCGCCGCCGACACGGCCGCCGCCATCGCCAAGGGCGAGGTCTCCGCCGTCGAGGTCGCGCAGGCGCACCTGGACCGCATCGAGGCCGTCGACCAGAAGGTCAACGCCTTCCTGCACGTCGACACCGAGGGCGCGCTGAGCGCCGCCCGGGCCGTCGACGAGAAGCGCGCCAAGGGCGAGGAGCTGGGCCCGCTGGCCGGTGTCCCGCTGGCGCTGAAGGACGTCTTCACCACCAAGGGCGTGCCGACCACCTGCGGCTCGAAGATCCTCGAGGGCTGGATCCCGCCGTACGACGCCACCCTGACCTCGCGGCTCAAGGACGCCGGCGTCGTCATCCTCGGCAAGACCAACATGGACGAGTTCGCGATGGGCTCCTCCACCGAGAACTCCGCCTACGGCACCACCGGCAACCCGTGGGACCTCTCCCGGATCCCCGGTGGCTCCGGCGGCGGCTCGGCGGCCGCGCTGGCCGCCTTCGAGGCCCCGCTGGCGATCGGCACCGACACCGGCGGCTCGATCCGCCAGCCCGGCGCCGTCACCGGCACCGTCGGCGTGAAGCCGACCTACGGCTCGGTCTCCCGCTACGGCCTGGTGGCCTTCTCCAGCAGCCTGGACCAGGGCGGCCCGTGCGCCCGCACCGTGCTGGACGCGGCGCTGCTGCACGAGGCCATCGCCGGCCACGACCCGCTGGACTCCACCTCGATCGACGCGCCGGTCCCGGCCGTGGTCGAGGCCGCCCGGATGCGCGACGTGCGCGGCATGCGGATCGGCGTGGTGAAGGAGTTCGCCGGCGAGGGCTACCAGGCCGGCGTCATGCAGCGCTTCAACGAGTCGGTGGAGCTGCTGCGCGAGCTGGGCGCCGAGGTCGTCGAGGTCTCCTGCCCGTCGTTCACCCTGGCGCTGCCGGCGTACTACCTGATCGCGCCCAGCGAGGCCTCGTCCAACCTGGCCCGCTTCGACGCGATGCGCTACGGCCTGCGGGTCGGCGACGACGGCACCCGCTCCGCCGAGGACGTCACCGCGCTGACCCGCGAGGCCGGCTTCGGTCCCGAGGTCAAGCGCCGCATCATCCTCGGCACCTACGCGCTCTCCTCGGGCTACTACGACGCCTACTACGGCTCGGCCCAGAAGGTGCGCACGCTGATCTCCCGCGACTTCGACGCCGCGTTCGCCGGCGTGGACGTCCTGGTCTCGCCGACCACGCCGACCACCGCCTTCCCGATCGGCGAGCGCGCCGACGACCCGATGGCGATGTACCTGGCCGACCTCTGCACGATTCCGTCCAACCTCGCGGGCAACGCGGCGATGTCGCTGCCCTGCGGCCTCGCCCCGGAGGACAATCTCCCGGTCGGCCTGCAGATCATCGCACCCGCGATGGCGGACGACCGCCTGTACCGCGTGGGCGGCGCCGTCGAGGCCGCACTCAACGACAAGTGGGGGCACACCCTGCTGGAGGAGGCACCGGCACTGTGAGCAAGATCGAGAAGGCCAAGGGCTTCAAGCATTCGAAGCCGGGACTGTGGCTGTCCATCGGGACCAGCGCGTTCGGCGCGATCTCCATCGTCAAGGACGTCCGCAGGGCCCGCGACGAGAGCGACACCCTCAAGCTGGTCAACGCCCTGGTCGGCGCCGCCGCCCTGGTCACCGGCACCGCCCTGCTGGTTCGCGAGCTGCGCCGCCTCGGCGACGACGACGTCCTGCTGGGCTAGCCCGTGGGGTCCGGCCGCCGCCGCGGTGGCGGCCGGACCCGCACCACCGAAGACTTTTGAGTGAAGGGGACGCTGTGAGCGTCAAGAACCTGGTCTCCTACGAGGACGCTCTCGCGTCGTACGACCCGGTGATGGGCCTTGAGGTCCACGTCGAGCTGGGCACCAAGACCAAGATGTTCTGCGGTTGTTCGACCGAGCTGGGTGCCGAGCCGAACAGCCAGGTCTGCCCGACCTGCCTGGGGCTGCCGGGCTCGCTGCCGGTGGTCAACGCGGTCGGCGTGGAGTCGGCCGTCAAGATCGGCCTGGCGCTGAACTGCGAGATCGCCGAGTGGTGCCGGTTCGCGCGGAAGAACTACTTCTACCCGGACATGCCGAAGAACTTCCAGACCTCGCAGTACGACGAGCCGATCGCCTTCAACGGCTACCTCGACGTGCAGCTGGAGGACGGCTCGACCTTCCGGGTGGAGATCGAGCGCGCCCACATGGAGGAGGACACCGGCAAGTCCAGCCACGTCGGCGGCGCGACCGGCCGCATCCACGGCGCCACCCACTCGCTGCTGGACTACAACCGGGCCGGCATCCCGCTGATCGAGATCGTCACCAAGCCGATCACCGGCGCCGGCGAGCGGGCCCCCGAGGTCGCCCGCGCCTACGTCGCCGAGCTGCGCGAGGTCATCCGCTCGCTGGGCGTCTCCGAGGCCCGGATGGACAAGGGCCAGATGCGCTGCGACGTCAACCTGTCGCTGCGCCCGAACGGCACCGAGACCTTCGGCACCCGCTCGGAGACCAAGAACGTCAACTCGCTGCGCAGCGTCGAGCGGGCCGCCCGGTTCGAGATCCAGCGCCACGCCACGGTGCTGGTCGACGGCGGCACGATCCTCCAGGAGACCCGGCACTTCCACGAGGACGACGGCTCCACCACCTCGGGCCGGATCAAGGACAACGCCGAGGACTACCGGTACTTCCCGGAGCCGGACCTGGTGCCGGTCGCGCCGTCCCGCGAGTGGGTCGAGGAGCTGCGCGCCGGGCTGCCCGAGCTGCCCCGGGTGCGCCGGGCCCGGCTCCAGGCCGAGTGGGGCCTGTCGGACAAGGACATGCAGTCGGTGCTGAACGCCGGCGCCGTCGAGCCGATCCAGGAGACCATCGCCGCCGGCGCCCCGGCCGACCAGGCCCGCAAGTGGTGGATGGGCGAGCTGGCCCGCCGGGCCAACGAGACCGGCACCGAGCTGGCCGAGCAGCCGATCACCCCGGCGCAGGTCGCCCGGGTCACCGCGCTGGTCGCCGAGGGCAAGCTGAACGACAAGCTGGCCCGCCAGGTCATCGAGGGCGTGCTGGCCGGCGAGGGCGAGCCGGACGAGATCGTCGAGAAGCGCGGCCTGGCCGTCGTCTCGGACGACTCCGCGCTGGGCGCCGCCGTCGACCAGGCCATCGCCGAGAACGAGGCGGTCGCCGCCAAGATCCGCGACGGCAAGGTCGCCGCGGTCGGCGCGCTGGTCGGCGCGGTCATGAAGGCCACCCGCGGGCAGGCCGACGCGGCCCGCGTGAAGGATCTGATCTTGGAGAAGCTGGGCGTCTCCGCCTGAGTTTCCAAGGCGTCTAAGGCGGTCTAAGGCTTACTTAGTCGCCTGAGGCCCGGTCTTACCCCCGTACCAGGGGTGAGGCCGGGCCTTCGTCGTTCCCGCGGCGGGGTCCCTAAGGCGGTCCGGTCCCGGAAGATCCGGAAGCCTGCCGATGCCCGCCACCCCCCTGGGGGAGGAGTCTCTACTTCAGCAGGACGGAAGCGACGAGGAACCCACGAGGGGAAGCACCGTGATCGAGTACGAGCTCATCAAGCAGCAGGAACAGGAACTCCGGGCCCAGGCCGAGCACCAGCGGCTGGTCCGCGCGGCGAGGACCGCCGGGCGCACCGGATGGCGGCCGACCGTGAGCCTGCGCCTCCAGCGGCGCACCGCACGTCCCGGCGAATGCTGACGAACCGGCACCAAGGTGCCGAGCGGGTCACGGAGGGGGAGGCGCCACAGGGGAGCGCCTCCCCCTCCGGGCGTTCGCCGGGCGCGATAACCCCTCGGAGCGGGCAGGACCCTTGTGGCATGCTCGCCTCCATGCAGCAGATCTCGGTGAGTCCCGTCTTCGTCGGCCGCGACCCGGAGCTCACCGATCTGACGGACGCGCTGGACCGGGCCGGGCGCGGCGAGCCGCAGACCGTGCTGATCGGCGGCGAGGCGGGCGTCGGCAAGACCCGGCTGCTGGAGGAGTTCCTGCGCCTGGCGGACGCCCGCGGCGTGCTCACCACCGACGGCGGCTGTCTGGAGGTCGGCGCCGAGGGCCTGCCCTACGCGCCGCTGGCCACCGCGCTGCGCCGGCTGCACCGCTGCCTGGGCACCGAACTGGAGAGCGCCGCCGCCGGGATGGAGGGCCATCTCGCCCGGCTGCTGCCCGACTTCGGCGAGGCCGACGGCGAACCCAACGACGAGTACGGCCGGGCCCGGCTGTTCGAGCACACCGCGAGGCTGTTCGAGCGGCTCGGCACGGACCGTACTTTCGTGCTCGCCGTCGAGGACCTGCACTGGTCCGACCGCTCCACCCGGGAGCTGTTCGCCTACCTGGTCCGCACCCTGCACCGGGCCCGGGTCCTGCTGGTCGCCACCTACCGCACCGACGACCTGCACCGCCGCCACCCGCTGCGGCCCTTCCTGGCCGAGCTGGAGCGGCTGCGCACGGTGCGCCGACTGGAGCTGGAGCGCTTCGGCCCCGGCGAGGTGGCCGCCCAGCTGGCCGGCATCCTCGGCACCGCCGCGCCCGACCGCGCCCTGGTCGAGCGCATCCACCGGCGCTCCGAGGGCAACCCGTTCTTCGTCGAGGAACTGGCCACCGCGCTGCGGGAGGGCTGCTCGACCGGGCTCACCGACTCACTGCGGGACATCCTGCTGGTCCGGGTGGAGGCGCTGGACGAGGAGACCCAGCGGGTGCTGCGGATCGCCGCCGAGGGCGGCTCCAACGTCGAACACGCCCTGCTCGCCGCCGTCCTGGAGGACGAGGAGCGGCTGATCGGCTCGCTGCGGGCCGCGGTCGGCGCCAACATCCTGCGCCCGGCCCCGGACGGCGACGGCTACCGGTTCCGGCACGCGCTGGTCCGCGAGGCCGTCTCGGACGACCTGCTGCCCGGCGAGCGCCACCGGATCAACCGCCGGTTCGCCGAGGCCCTGGAGGCCGAGCCGCAGCTGGTCGGTGCCGACGCCCGGCCGGCCCGGCTGGCCAACTACTGGTACCACGCGCACCACCCGGCCCGGGCCCTGCCGACCGCGCTGGACGCCGCCCGCGCGGCCCGCCGCCGCAACGCCTTCGCCGAGCAACTGCGCATGCTGGAACGGGCCCTGGAGCTGTGGGACGAGGTCCCCGCCGAGCAGCTGGCCGACACCCTGCGCCCGTACGACTGGGCCGAGACCTACCCGCCCTGCTCCTGCGACGCCGGCCGGCACGACGAGGACTGCGACCGGCTCTGCCGGATCGACGTGCTGGCCGAGGCGGTGGTCGCGGCCCGCCGCAGCGGCGACCGGGAGCGCGGGCTGAGCCTGGCGAAGCGGGCGCTGCAACTCGTCGACGAGACCGCGCACCCGGCCCGCGCCGCCTGGTTCCGGATCAACCGCGCCCGGATGCTCGGCCATCTGCGCCGCTCCGGCGACGAGGCGGAGATCGCCTACGCGCACCGGCTGGTCGAGCACCTTCCGCCGTCCGCCGTGCAGGCCGAGGTGTTCGCCCTCGGGGCCGGCGCCGGAATGCTCTCCAACCCCCGCCCCGAGTTGGTCGCACTCGCCGAGCGGGCCGCCCGGATCGCCCGCGAGGTCGGCGCCCACACGGTCGAGCAGCACGCCCTGATGACCCTCGGCGGGCTGCGCAACGACCTGGACGCCGACCCGGAGGCCGCGGTGGCCCAGTTGACCGCCGCGGTCGAGGCCGCCCGCGGGCTGGGCGCCCCCGACCTGCTGCTGCGCGGCCTCAACAACCTGGCCTCGCTGCTGCGCGGCCTCGGCCGGGCCGAGCAGGCCGCGGCGCTGGCCCGCGAGGGGCTGGACTCGGCCCGACGCAACGGACTGCAGCGCAACATCGGCACCATCCTGAGCGGGAACCTCGCCGAGGCGCTGATGGACCTCGGGCGGATCGACGAGGCCGAACTGGTCCTCGACGAGGGCGACCTGACCCGGCCGAGCGGCACCCACGCCGAGTTCCTGGACCGGTTGCGCGGGGAACTCGCCCTGCTCCGCGGCGACCCGGCCGGCGCCGCCGCGCTGCTCGCCCAGGCCCGGGCCGCCAACCGGGTCGGCCAGATCCAGCACTCCGTGCCGATCAGCCGGCTCGCGGTGCGGACCGCCGCCCTGGCGGGCCGCCCGCTGGAGGCGCGCGCCGAACTGCTGGCCGCGCTGGCGCAGGACTTCCCCTGCGGCTACCTGGCCGACTTCTTCCCGCTGCTGGTCGACGGCGCGGGCGTCGAGGCGGACAGCCGGGGCCTGCCGGAGGCCGAGGCGGGCCGGGCCGCGGTGCTGGCCCGGATCGTCGAGGTCGCGGCCCGGCTGACCCCGACGGCGCCGCTGCACCACGGCTGGGCCCGGCTGCTGGAGGGCGAACTGGCCCGGGCCGAGGGGACGGACACCCCGGCGCACTGGGCTGCCGCGGTCGAGTGGCTGCGCCCGACCGGGCTGCCGTACCCGCTGGCGTTCGCCCTGCTGCGGGCCGGCGAGGCCGAGGTGCTGGCCGGACGCCGTGAGGCCGGGGTCGAACTGCTGCGCGAGGCAAGGGAACTGGCGTCCGCCCGGGGCGACGCCGGGCTGCGCGCCGAGGTCGACGCACTGGCCGAGCGGGCGGGCCTGGCGGTCGTCGCGGGCCGCCCGGCGCCGGTTGCGCAGGCGCAGGCCGGGGGCTCCTTCGGCCTCACCCCCCGTGAGCGGGACGTGCTCCGATTGCTCGCGCGGGGGCGCACCAACCGGCAGATCGCCGAGGAACTGTACATCTCGCCGAAAACGGCGAGCGTGCACGTCTCCAACATCCTCGGCAAGCTCGCGGTGGCCGGCCGGGGCGAAGCCGCCGCGCTGGCCCACCGTTTGCGGCTGTTCCCCGAGGATCTGGCCCCGGCCGGCCGCTGACCGCCCGCCGCCGCCCGCCGTCCGTCCGGCTCCCGCGCGGCACCGGCCGGGCCGGTCCTCCGCCGCCGGTGCCGCCGGTGTCGCGCGGGCGCTGCCCCGTGCTCCCGTGCGCGCCGCGTGAGCCCCCGCCCGTGCGCCCCCGCCAACCGGCCCGTTCCGGTGGAATCGGGCGCAATTCCCCACCCCGGGGCCATTACTCTAAGTTGAGTGTGCGTGTCATTGAGTGACCGAAGTGGTGTAGGGTCCCGGACGGGAACATCGGTGTGGCGGGACGCCCGGCAGGCGCCCCGCCCCCTGGGCCACCGCCCCGACGACGGGGCGCCAGGTCACCGCGTACGGCCACCCGGCGCGCGGCCGGTGGTCCGTGACCGGGGCGCGAGGTCCCGGGCCGGAGGGGGAGAGGCCGAGTGAGCTCCACCGACGCGGTGCTGCCCGGAGCCGGACGGCCGCAAGCGCCGGACACCGACCTGCTCGCGGGCGGACCGCCGCCCGTGGCCGGTCCGCCCGCCGGCCCCCCGCCCCCGCCGGACCCGTTCCCGCGCGGCGTGCCCCGGCCCGCCGTCCGCACGGCCGTCCCACCGCCCGGGGGCGGCAGACCCGGGCCGCTCCGCCGGGCGCGCTGCAACCGCAAGCTGCCCGGAGCCGCCCTCGGCGTGCTCTGCGCCGCCTACGCGCTGGGCGCCGCCCTCGGCTGGGGCTCGCGCCAGATCGCCGTCTTCATGGGCGACTTCGGCCTGGCCGCCGCCGCCCTCGCCGCCGCGCTCTCCTGTCTCGCGTACGGCTGCACGGTCGGCGGCCACGCCCGCCCGGCCTGGCTGCTGTTCGGCCTCTCCTCGCTGATGGTCGCCTTCGGCAACGGCACCTGGGGCTGGTACGAGCTGGTCGAACGCACCCCGCTGCCGCCGAACTCGCTCGCCGAGTACGCCTTCCTGCTGTTCGCCCCGCTCGCCATCACCGGCGTCCTGGTGCTCGCCCAGCGCCCGCGCACCGCCGCCGGCTGGCTCTGCCTGCTGCTCGACGGCTGGCTGGTGGCCGGCTCGCTGTTCACCCTCAGCTGGAGCCTCGCGCTCGGCCGCACCGCCGCCGGCGAGGCCGGCTCCCCGCTGCGGCTGGCCCTCAACCTGGCCTACCCGGTGCTGGACATCCTGCTCGTCTCGCTGGTCGTCGGCCTGCGCTTCGGCGGCCGCGACGGCAACCGGGCCGCCGTCCACACCGCCATGGTCGGCCTCGCCGTCACCGTGCTCTGCGACGCCCTGTTCACCTCACCCGAACTGCGCAGCAGCTACCACTCCGGCGAACTCCTGGACGCCGGCTGGTTCGCGGGCAGCCTGCTGCTCGCCTGGGCACCGTGGTCCCCGCGCTGGCGCCGCCCGCTGCGCGAGCACCCCGCGCTCGGCGGACTGCCCCGCCGCCGGGTCGCCACCACCTTCAGCGCGCTCACCCCGTACGCGGCCGCCGCCGTCTGCACCGCCGGGATCCTCTACAACGCCCTCGGCGGGCGCTCGCTGGACCGGGTGGTGGCCTCGGCCGCCTGCACCGTCGGCCTCGCGCTGATCCTGCGGCAGGGCATCATGCTGCTGGACAACCTCTCGCTGGCCCAGGAACTCGCCCACAAGGAGGCGCACTTCCGCTCCCTGGTGCAGGGCTCCAGCGACGTCATCATGATCGCCGGTGCCAACGGCGTGCTCTCCTACGTCTCCCCGGCCGCGCTCGGCGTCTACGGGCGCGACCCGGAGGAACTGGTCGGCGGCAACCTGCTCGACCTCATCCACCCCGAGGACGTCGACCGGGTGCTGCTGGAGGTCCGCCGCTTCCTGGCCCGCGGCCGGCTCGCCGCCCACCGCGACCCCGGCGGCGAGCCGCTGCCCGCCGCCCGGGTGGAGTGCCGGATCGCCTCCGGCGCCGGCGAGTGGCTGCACGTCGAGTCCACCGTCGACCGGTACCGCGACGGCCTCATCCTGAACAGCCGCGACGTCACCGAACGCGTCATGCTCCAGGCCCAGTTGCAGCACAACGCGTTCCACGACCCGCTCACCGACCTGCCCAACCGGGCGCTGTTCACCCAGCGGCTGCGCACCGCGCTGGCCGCCCGCGGCCCGCAGGACGAGGCCGGTGCCGGGGTCGCGGCGCTCTTCCTCGACCTGGACGGCTTCAAGGCGGTCAACGACACCGCCGGCCACCAGGTCGGCGACGAACTGCTGGTCCAGGCCGCCCGCCGGCTCCAGGGCGCCGTCCGCTTCGGGGACACCGTCGCCCGCTTCGGCGGCGACGAGTTCGCCGCCCTGGTCTGCGGCCCGCTCGGCCGCCTCCAGGTCCAGGAGCTCGCCGAACGGCTGCGCACCGCGCTCTCCGAGCCGTACTGGATCGGCGGCAGCGAACTCAGCGTCGCCGCCAGCATCGGCATCGCCTTCGGCAGCCCCGAACGCGGCCCGGCCGCCGACCCGCGCGCCGCCGCCGACGAGCTGATGCGCAACGCCGACCTCGCGATGTACCGCGCCAAGTCCGAGGGCAAGGGCCGGGTGATGCTCTACACCCCGGCCATGCGCGCGGACCTGGAGCGCCGCACCGACCTGGACGAGCGGCTGCGGGCGGCCGTCCGCGAGGGCGGCTTCGCCCTGCTCCACCAGCCGGTGGTGGACCTCGCGAGCGGCGCGGTCACCGCCGTCGAGGCCCAGGCCCGCTGGCGCTCCGCGCAGGGACTGCTGCTCACCCCCGCCGAGTTCCTGCGCTCCACCGGGACCGGCGACGCCGCGGCCCGGTACGCCCGCTGGCTGGTCCGCGAGGCGGTCGGCGCCGCCGCGCTGCGCCGCGCCCTGCCCTCCCGTGGTCTTCCCGTCCCGCCGCCGGTCCCGGTGTCGGTCCGGCTCTCCGCCGAACGGCTCTGCGCACCCGGCCTGTACGAGACGGTGGCCGCCGCGCTGCGCGACAGCGGGCTGCCCGGCGGCCAACTGATCGTCGAGGTGGCCAGGACGGGCCCGGACGAACTGGCCGACGAACTCGGCCGCCGGCTCTCCGCGCTGCGCCGGCTCGGCGTCTCCACCGCGCTGGCCGGCTTCGGGGCCGGCAGCGGCTCGCTCGGCGCGCTCGCCCGGCTGCCCCTGGACGGCCTCAAGCTGGACCGCTCGCTGGTCCAGGACCTCGGCGACTCCGCGGTCGCCCGCACGCTCGCCGGGCACGCCCTGCGGCTCGGCCGCGACCTCGGCCTGGTCACCGCCGCCGAGGGCGTCGACCTGCCGCGCCAGGTGGCCGTGCTGCAGGAGTTGGGCTGCCGCCAGGTGCAGGGCTCGGCCTTCTCCGCGCCGCTGGACGAGAGCAGGCTGCGGCGCGCCCTGGCCCGCCGCGCCTACCCGGTGCCGAGGCCGCCGGGCCCGCCGCCGGTCCGGCGAGCGTACCTGGCCGCGGAGGCCCGGACGAGTGGGCGCGCGGAGGGCGCGCAGGGACGTGTCGTAGCTCACCACAGCCCCTCCGACCTGCCCGAACACCAGGCCGTGCCAGGTCCGGGAAGCGGTCCGCATGGCGAGACTGCCGTCCCACCTGCTTGACAGTCGGGCCTTGGCGGGAGGAAGGTCATTGCCATGCGCACCCGAATTCTCGTACTTGGCGGGCGCGTCGGCTGAGCGGGCCATGCCCCGCTCGTGACAGACCGACGCGCCACCCCTCGCATGCCCTTGGGCACGAGGGGTTTTTTGTTGCACCGACGCCGTTCCACCACCGCAAGACCCCTGGCCCCGTGGCCCCGCGAAAGGGACGATTGGGGCAGAGCCGGCGATCGGCCCGCAAGCGGGACCCCACCCCTCGACCCCGGGGCCCGCAACCACCGGGCCGGCCAGAACCGAGAAGAGACAGGCAGATGACTGAGCACGCCGCAGCCCCCCGCCGCGGGGACACCCCGGCCGCCCACGCTCCCGCTCCCCAGCACGTCGTCGAGACCATGACCGGCGCCCAGTCGCTCATCCGCTCGCTGGAGGCCGTCGGGGCGGACACCGTCTTCGGCATCCCCGGCGGGGCCATCCTTCCCGCGTACGACCCGCTGATGGACTCCACGAAGGTGCGCCACATCCTCGTCCGCCACGAGCAGGGTGCCGGCCACGCCGCCACCGGCTACGCGCAGGCCACCGGCCGGGTCGGCGTCTGCATGGCGACCTCCGGCCCGGGCGCGACCAACCTGGTCACCCCGATCGCCGACGCCTACATGGACTCGGTGCCGATCGTCGCGATCACCGGCCAGGTCGCCTCCAAGGCGATCGGCACGGACGCCTTCCAGGAGGCGGACATCTGCGGCATCACGATGCCGATCACCAAGCACAACTACCTGGTCACCGACCCGGCCGAGATCCCCCGGGTGATCGCCGAGGCGTTCCACATCGCCGCCACCGGCCGCCCCGGCCCGGTCCTGGTCGACATCGCCAAGGACGCCCTCCAGGCCACCACCACCTTCCGCTGGCCGGCCGAGACCTCGCTGCCCGGCTACCGCCCGGTGACCAAGCCGCACGCCAAGCAGATCCGCGAGGCCGCGAAGATGCTGGTCACCGCCAAGCGCCCGGTGCTGTACGTCGGCGGCGGCGTCATCAAGGCCGGTGCCACGGCCGAACTGCGGATCCTCGCCGAGCTGACCGGCGCCCCGGTGGTCACCACCCTGATGGCGCTCGGCGCCTTCCCGGACAGCCACCCGCAGCACCTGGGCATGCCCGGCATGCACGGCACCGTCCCGGCGGTCACCGCGCTGCAGAAGGCGGACCTGCTCTTCACCCTCGGCGCCCGCTTCGACGACCGGGTCACCGGCAAGCTGGACAGCTTCGCGCCCTACGCCAAGGTCGTCCACGCCGACATCGACCCTGCCGAGATCGGCAAGAACCGCCCGGCCGACGTGCCGATCGTCGGCGACGCCCGCGAGGTGCTGGCCGACCTCATCGTCGCCGTCCAGGCCGAGTTCGACGCCGGCCACAAGGGCGACTACGGCGACTGGTGGGAGCGGATCGACGAGTGGAAGCGGACCTACCCGCTGGGCTACGAGCCCCCGGCGGGCGGCCAGCTCTCCCCGCAGCAGGTGATCGAGCGGATCGGCCGGCTGGTCGGCCCGGACGCCATCTACGCGGCGGGCGTCGGCCAGCACCAGATGTGGAGCTCGCAGTTCATCCAGTTCGAGAAGCCGGGCACCTGGCTCAACTCCGGCGGCGCCGGGACCATGGGCTACGCGGTGCCGGCCGCGATGGGCGCCAAGGCGGGCCGCCCGGAGACCTCGGTCTGGGCGATCGACGGCGACGGCTGCTTCCAGATGACCAACCAGGAGCTGGTCACCTGCGCCCTGAACGACATCCCGATCAAGGTCGCGGTCATCAACAACGGTTCGCTGGGCATGGTCCGGCAGTGGCAGACGCTGTTCTACAACCAGCGCTACTCCAACACCGTGCTGCACTCCGGCCCCGGCCACGACGGCATCGAGCCGCCCGCCCAGGGCACCCGGATCCCCGACTTCGTGCTGCTCGCCGAGGCGATGGGCTGCGTCGGCCTGCGCTGCGAGCGCCCCGAGGACCTCGACGCGGTGATCAAGCAGGCGATGGAGATCGACGACCGCCCGGTGGTCATCGACTTCATCGTCCACCAGGACGCCATGGTCTGGCCGATGGTCGCGGCCGGCACCAGCAACGACGAGATCCAGTTCGCCCGCGGGGTGCGCCCCGACTTCGGCGACGACCTCGACTGAAGCCCCTTCCGGAACGACCAAGGGAACCCACGACCCATGTCCAAGCACACCCTGTCCGTCCTGGTCGAGAACAAGCCCGGCGTGCTCGCCCGGATCGCCGCGCTGTTCTCCCGTCGGGGCTTCAACATCGACTCCCTCGCCGTCGGACCCACCGAGCATCCGGACGTGTCCCGGATGACCATCGTGGTCAACGTCGAGGACCTCCCGCTGGAGCAGGTCACCAAGCAGCTCAACAAGCTCGTCAACGTGATAAAGATCGTCGAACTCGACCAGTCCGCTGCGATCCAGCGGGAACTGGTCCTGGTGAAGGTCCGCGCCGACAACGAGACCCGGTCGCAGATCGTCGAGATCGTCCAGCTGTTCCGCGCCAAGACGGTCGACGTGTCCCCGGACGCGGTGACCATCGAGGCCACCGGCAGCTCGGACAAGCTGGAGGCCATGCTCCGGATGCTGGAGCCCTACGGCATCAAGGAGTTGGTCCAGTCCGGCCTGGTCGCCATCGGACGCGGCGCGCGTTCGATCACGGACCGCTCGCTGCGCGCCCTGGACCGCAGCGCCTGACGCCGCCGTCCTGTCTCACACCCTGAAGCACCGCACCGCCCCATCACCGGGTCCGCATACGGTAGGAACCGACGCAGACCCAGGCAAACCACTCGCAAGGAGATGTGCCCCCGTGGCCGAGCTGTTCTACGAAGACGACGCCGACCTGTCCATCATCCAGGGCCGCAAGGTCGCGGTCATCGGCTACGGCAGCCAGGGCCACGCCCACGCGCTGTCCCTGCGCGACTCGGGCGCGGACGTCCGGGTCGGCCTGAAGCCGGAGTCCAAGTCCCGCCAGAAGGCCGAGGAGGCCGGCCTGCGCGTGGTCACCCCCGCCGAGGCCGCGGCCGAGGCCGACGTCATCATGATCCTGGTCCCGGACCCGATCCAGGCCGACGTCTACGAGGCGGACATCGCCCCGCACCTGAAGGCCGGCGACGCCCTGTTCTTCGGCCACGGCCTGAACATCCGCTTCGGCTTCATCAAGCCGCCGGCCGACGTCGACGTCTGCATGGTCGCCCCGAAGGGCCCGGGCCACCTGGTCCGCCGCCAGTACGAGGAGGGCCGCGGCGTCCCGGCGATCGTCGCCGTCGAGCAGGACGCCTCCGGCAAGGCCTTCGACCTGGCGCTGTCCTACGCCAAGGGCCTGGGCGCCACCAAGGCCGGCGTCATCAAGACCACCTTCACCGAGGAGACCGAGACCGACCTGTTCGGCGAGCAGGCCGTCCTCTGCGGCGGCACCGCCGCCCTGGTGAAGGCCGGTTTCGAGACCCTGGTCGAGGCCGGCTACCAGCCGGAGATCGCCTACTTCGAGTGCCTGCACGAGCTGAAGCTCATCGTCGACCTGATGTACGAGGGCGGCCTGGAGAAGATGCGCTGGTCGGTCTCCGAGACCGCCGAGTGGGGCGACTACGTCACCGGCCCGCGGATCATCACCGACGCCACCAAGGCCGAGATGAAGAAGGTCCTCGCCGAGATCCAGGACGGCACCTTCGCCAACACCTGGATCGCCGAGTACAAGGCCGGTCTGCCCAAGTACAACGAGTACAAGAAGGCCGACGAGGACCACCTGCTGGAGACCACCGGCAAGAAGCTGCGCAAGCTGATGAGCTGGGTCAAGGAAGAGGCCTGAGCGACACCCGGGGCGTGCTGAGTCGGACCCTCTCGATTTTGTAACGCCCTTGTACAACTAGGCTGCTCCCGTCCGGGTGATTTCGCCGGACGGGAGCAGCCGGGTACCCAGCCCGTCGATACACTTCCGAGTGCGCGTCAGGCCCACAGCGTCGTGCGTCTACCTACGCGGCATGCCACCTTCCCCCGCCCTCCACGCCACCTTCGTGCCCGGGGGAACCGGACAGTTAAGGACCACTGTCGTGAGCAAATCCGTAGTTCTGATCGCCGAAGAGCTCTCGCCCGCCACGGTCGACGCCCTTGGCCCCGACTTCGAGATCCGCCACTGCAACGGCGCGGACCGCACTGAGCTGCTGACCGCGATCGCGGACGTCGACGCCGTCCTGATCCGCTCCGCCACCAAGATCGACGCCGAGGCGCTGGCCGCCGCCCGCAAGCTCAAGGTCGTCGCCCGGGCCGGCGTCGGCCTCGACAACGTGGACGTCTCCGCCGCCACCAAGGCCGGCGTCATGGTCGTGAACGCCCCGACCTCCAACATCGTCACCGCCGCCGAGCTCGCCTGCGGCCTGCTGATCTCGGTCGCCCGCAACATCGCGCCGGCCAACGCCGCGCTCAAGGGCGGCGAGTGGAAGCGCAACAAGTACACCGGCGTGGAGCTGAGCGAGAAGGTCCTCGGCGTCGTCGGCCTCGGCCGGATCGGCGTGCTGGTCGCCCAGCGGATGTCCGCGTTCGGCATGAAGATCGTCGCGTACGACCCCTACATCCAGGCCGCCCGCGCCGCGCAGATGGGCGTCAAGCTGGTCTCGCTGGAGGAGCTGCTGGAGGTCTCGGACTTCATCACCGTCCACCTCCCGAAGACCCCGGAGACCATCGGTCTGATCGGCGACGAGGCGCTGCACAAGGTCAAGCCGACCGTCCGGATCGTCAACGCCGCGCGTGGCGGCATCGTCGACGAGGAGGCGCTGCTCAGCGCCCTGCGCGACGGCCGGGTGGCCGGCGCCGGCCTGGACGTGTACGCCAAGGAGCCGTGCACCGACTCGCCGCTGTTCGCGCTCGACAACGTGGTGGCCACCCCGCACCTGGGCGCCTCGACCGACGAGGCCCAGGAGAAGGCCGGCATCGCCGTCGCCCGCTCGGTGCGCCTGGCGCTGGCCGGCGAGCTGGTGCCGGACGCGGTCAACGTCCAGGGCGGCGTGATCGCCGAGGACGTCCGCCCGGGCCTGCCGCTGGCCGAGAAGCTCGGCCGGATCTTCACCGCGCTGGCCGGCGAGGTGGCCGTCCGGCTCGACGTCGAGGTGCGCGGCGAGATCACCCAGCACGACGTCAAGGTGCTCGAACTGTCCGCGCTCAAGGGCGTGTTCGAGGACGTCGTGGCGGAGACGGTGTCCTACGTCAACGCCCCGCTGTTCGCCCAGGAGCGCGGCGTCGAGGTGCGGCTGACCACCTCCAGCGAGAGCCCCGAGCACCGCAACGTCATCACCGTGCGCGGCACCCTCGCGGGCGGCGAGGAGATCGCCATCTCCGGCACGCTGGCCGGCCCCAAGCAGATCCAGAAGATCGTCGGCGTGGACGCCTTCGACGTGGACGTGGCGCTCACCGACCACATGGCCTTCTTCAAGTACGAGGACCGTCCCGGCGTGGTCGGCGTCCTCGGCCGCCACCTCGGCGACGCCGGCATCAACATCGCCGGCATGCAGGTCGCCCGCGACGGCAGCGGCGCGCTGGCCTCCCTCACCGTGGACAGCGAGATCCCGCAGGAGGTGCTGTCGGCCATCGCCGCCGAGATCGGCGCCCGCTTCGCCCGCTCGGTCGACCTGGGCGCCTGAGCCCCGCGGCACCCTCGCACCGCCTCCCACCAGGGCCCGGACCACCGCACGCGCGGCGGTCCGGGCCCTGGTGGGTTCCTCCGGGTGAGGCGCGTCTCAGATAGTAGGAAATCCAAGTATCCGTGCAGACACCGCCGGGCCGGGGCCGTACGGTGGTGGAAGCCGTACGGTGCGCCGCCCCTGTAGCCAGGGAGTTCGGCCCGTGCGCGCGTGTACGCCCGATGGGCAGGCGACCCCCGCCCGGTGTACCCCCCTCCTCCCCACCGCCGCGTCCGTCCCCACGGCGCGTATCGAACCAAGGAGCCCCGGTATGCCCCCGACCGCCGACCGCCACGCCCCTTCCGCCCCCGCCGCCCCGCAGACCCGCGTTCCGCGCCGCCGCCGGGCCGCCGAGCGGAACCCCTTCGCCGCCGCCGCGCTCCAGCGCGCGCTGGACCGCCGCGACAACGGCGGCGTGACCGGCCACCACTGACCCCCCGCGGCCCTCCCGCGGGCGACGGCGCCGCAGTGGCGTTCATCCGCCGAATGGGCCGAACGGGCTGACGGAGTATCACTCCAAGGGGTGCAACTTGCCACCGTTCGGGGGAGGTTGCTCGCCCCGACCGGCGCGATATTCCTAATTTGGGGCCCCCGGAAGGGTGATCGACGGCCGCACGGGCGGGCGTCAGCGGCACCGCGTGCGGATCATTCCCCCGGCCGGGGGAGAGGACCCCATGCGTCGCCCCACCGTCCGCCGACCGCTCACCCGGCTCGGCCTCGCCCTGGCCTTACTGGCCGGACCCGCGCTGCTCGCCGGCGCCGCCCCGGCCGTCGACGGCCCGCCCGCGGCCCCCGCCGCCCGGGCCGCCGACCCGCCCGTCCCCGTCCTGCTGGAACTCGTCACCGAGCCCGTCGTCCCCGTCTGGCAGCGGGCCGGTGACGAGGCCCGGCGCCAGCGGCGCTCCCCGGAGGCCGTCCGCCGGGAGGCCGCCCAGGCCGGCGCCGCCCAGCGGGACCGCGCCTCCGCCGCGCTGGAGCGGCTCGCCGGCGCCGTGCACGACGCCGTTCCCGCCGCCCGGGAGCTCTACCGCACCCGCACCCTGGTCACCGGCCTCGCGGTGAGCGCGCCGGCCGGCCGGCTGCCCGCGCTGCGCACCCTGCCCGGGGTCGCGGCCGTGCACCCGATCGTCCGCAAGCGGCGTGACAACGCCCACTCGGTGCCGGTCACCGGCGCGCCCGCGGTCTGGGCGGGCGGCTCCTCCGACGGCGGGGCCGCCGGCACCACCGGGCAGGGCGTGCGGATCGGCGTCGCCGACAGCGGCATCGACTACACCCACGCCGACTTCGGCGGCCCCGGCACCGAGGAGGCGTTCCGCTCCGTCGACGGCGCGCTGCCCGCGCCCGCCGGGTTCTTCCCCAACGCCAAGGTGATCGGCGGCCGCGACCTGGTCGGCGACGACTACCAGCCGGACCCGGGCGCCCCGCACTACCAGCCCGACCCGCGCCCCGACGACAACCCGATCGACTGCGACCGCAACGGCCACGGCACCCATGTCGCCGGCACCGCCGCCGGCCTCGGCGTCACCGCCGACGGACAGCCCTACCGGGGCCCCTACCGGCCCGGCCTCGACCCGGCCGGCTTCAAGGTCGGCCCCGGCGCCGCGCCCGGCGCCCAGCTCTACGCGATCCGGGTCTTCGGCTGCGACGGCTCCACCGACCAGCTCGGCCACGCCCTCGACCTGGCCGCCGACCCGGACGGCGACGGCGACCCCGGCGACCGCCTGGACGTGCTCAACCTCTCGCTCGGCAGCCGCTTCGGCTCCACCGACGACGCCGACTCCCTCGCCGTCGACCGGCTGGCCGCCCTGGGCACCGTGGTGGTCGCCGCCGCGGGCAACGAGGGCGACGTCTACGGCATCGGCGGCAGCCCCGGCACCGCCGCCCGGGCCGTCGCGGTCGCCGCCTCCGTCGACCCGCACGGCGACGCCGACGGGATCACCGTGCTGGAACCGGCCGCCCTCGCCGGCGTCCTCCCGGCCCACTGGAGCGCCCGCTACCGGGACTGGTCCACGGCCGACGTGAGCGGCGAACTCGCGCTGCCCGCCGACCAGCAGGACGGCTGCGCGGCGTTCTCCGAGGCCGACCGGCAGCGGCTCGCCGGACGGATCGCGGTGCTCGCCTGGAGCACCAGGGAGTCCGAGCGCGCCTGCGGCTCCGGCCCGCGCGCCGACCACGTCGCCGACGCGGGCGCGATCGGCGCCCTGCTGGCCGCCGCCGACGACCACCTCGCCGAGATCGCCGGCAACGACCGGGTGCCGCTCGCCCTGCTCGGCCGCGCCGACGGCGAACGGCTGCGCGCGGGCGCCGCCGCCGGCCCGGTCCGGGTCCGCCTCGCCGCACCCGGCAACCCGCTGCACGGCGCCGCCGCCCAGGACCAGCCGCAGCGGCTCGACACCCTCACCGACTTCACCTCGCGCGGCATCGGCGTGCCCGGCGTCGTCAAGCCGGACCTCGCCGCCCCCGGCGAGACCATCTGGTCCGCCCTGGTCGGCAGCGGCACCGGCGGCCAGCGCGAGGACGGCACCTCGATGGCCACCCCGCACGTCGCCGGGCTGGCCGCGCTGGTCCGCGCCGCCCACCCCGGCTGGACCGTCGAGCAGGTCAAGGCCGCGCTGATGAACACCGCCGGGGACACCTGGCTCGGCGACGGCGGCACCGGCCCGGTCTACGGGCCGGAGCGCACCGGCGCCGGCCGGGCCGCCGTGGACCGCGCCGTGCGCACCCCGGCCGTCGCCTACGCGGCGGGGGAGGGCGCGGTCGAGGGCGCCGTCGGCGTCTCCTTCGGCCCGCTCGCGGTCACCGGGCCGATCGCCCTGGTCCGCGAGGTCGAGGTGCGCAACCTCTCCGCCGCCCCGGTCGCCTACCGCACCGGCTACGCGGCCGCCACCGACGCGCCCGGCGCCCGCTTCGAGCTCGCGCCCGACCGGGTCGAGGTCCCGCCCGGCGGCGCCGCCCGGGTGCGGGTCACCCTGCGCGTGCCCGGGGCGCTCGGCCGCGCTCCCGACCCGACGACCGCCACCGTCCAGGCCGGCCGGGCCCGCAGCTACCGCGCCGAGCTCTCCGGCCGGCTGCTGCTCACCCCGGACGACCCGGCCGCGCCCGGCCTGCGGGTGCCGCTGTTCGCCGCCCCGCGGGCCGCCTCCGCCCTGGCCGCCACCGACCCGGTCCCCACCACCCGCACCGGCGCGCTGTCCGTCCTCACCGGCACCGACGCCCCCGGCGGCGGGCCCGGCCTGGTCAGCGCCCTCGCGCTCGGCGGGGAGGGCGCCCGCTGGCCCGACTGCCCGCCCGACAGCGGGGCGGCGGTCGGCCCCGGCGCGGGCGTCGTCCCGGAGGGGGGCACCGAGGAGACCGAGCACCACGAGGACCTCTGCGTCGAGCGCCCCGGCGACCGGGCGGCCAACCTGCGCGTCGTCGGCGCCGCCACCGACGCGCCCGCCGTCACCGGAGACCCGCTCGCCGAGGGCCGGCTCTACCTGGGTGCCCGGGTCTGGGCGCCGGCCGCCACCCCGGTCGGGGTGTTCGCCGTCCGGGCCGCCCTGGACACCGACGGGGACGGCGCCACCGACGTGGTCGTCAAGGCCGACCGGCTGCGCGGCAGCGACGTCCTGGTGGCCCGCGCCCTGGACGCCCGCACCGGCGCCGAACTGGACGTCCAGCCGCTGAACGCCCGCTGGGGCGACACCGACACCGCCCTGCTGGACTCCGACACGGTGGTCCTGCCGGTGCGGCTGTCCGCCCTGCCGGGGATCGCCCCCGGACGCAGCACCGTCCGCTACGCCCTGTGGACCGGCCTCACCGGCTCCGGCACGCCCGACCCGGCCGAGGCCTTCTCCGCGATCGGCCTGCACGGCACCCGGCCCGTCCTCCAGGTCGACGTGCTGCACCCCGCCCTCGACATCCGCACCGGCCCCGGCGGCCCCGCGGCCGTCGTCGCCCCCGTCCACCCCGCCACCGTCCTCGACATCCACCGCACCCCCGGCGACCGCTCCCGCCTCCTGCTCCTCCACCACCTCAACCCCGACCCCACCCGCAGCCAGCTCCTGACCCTGCCGTAGCCCTTCGAGGGGGCGCTCGGCTCGTGCCGAGCGCCCCCGTTCGGGGAATCGGCCGGTTCCGGCCGCTTCACTTCGCAAGACTGGACCGGTGGAGGACACCCTTGAGCCGTACCCGGATTGGCTGCGGCCACCGGTGGAAGGCCGCATCGCAGACGACCTCGACCGGCTCTGCGACCTTCCCCCTCACACCGAACTACTGTTCGGCAGTCTGATCTTCAGTGCACGCCAGACGTGCTTTCACGCGCGAACAGTCAGTGATCTGGACCGGCGCCTGGATGAGCAGGTGCCGGCCGGTTGGGAAGTCTGGTGCCGGATGGGGGTCAAGCTGGACGGCCGTAACCGTCCAGAGCCCGATCTGATGGTTGTCGACCCGGCGACCCGGCTCTACGGGCTGACCGGTATCCACCACAAGCAGCTGAAGCTGGACCGCCCCTTCCCGGTCGACATCGATCTCACCTGATCCGACCGGACGGTTTGTCCGAATGGCGGACGCGGGATGTCAGGCTCTGGGACACCGGAGTAGCCTCCGAGCATGTCTCGCACGATTCGTCTCGCAGTCGTCCCCGGTGACGGAATCGGCCAGGAAGTGGTGGCCGAGGGTCTCAAGGTTCTGGGGGCGGTGCTTCCCGCCGATGTGAAGCTGGAGACCACCGAGTTCGACCTCGGGGCCCGGCGCTACCACCGCACCGGTGAGACGCTCCCGGACAGCGTCCTGGCGGAGCTCAAGGCCCACGACGCGATCCTGCTCGGCGCCATCGGCGACCCGAGCGTGCCGTCCGGCGTGCTGGAGCGCGGGCTGCTGCTCAAGCTGCGGTTCGCCTTCGACCACCACATCAACCTCCGTCCGGGGCGGCTCTTCCCCGGGGTGAAGTCCCCGCTGGCCGGTGACCCGCAGATCGACTTCGTGGTCGTCCGCGAGGGCACCGAGGGCCCGTACGTCGGCAACGGCGGCACGCTGCGCACCGGGACCGAGCACGAGGTGGCCACCGAGGTCAGCCTCAACACCGCGTACGGCATCGAGCGCGTGGTGCGCGACGCCTACCGCCGGGCCCAGGCCCGCCCGCGCAAGAAGCTCACCCTGGTGCACAAGAACAACGTGCTGGTGCACGCCGGCCACCTGTGGACCCGGATCTTCGAGCAGGTCGGCCGGGAGTTCCCCGAGGTCACCACCGACTACCTGCACGTCGACGCGGCGACCATCTTCTTCGTCACCCAGCCCGAGCGGTTCGACGTCATCGTGACCGACAACCTGTTCGGCGACATCCTGACCGACCTGGCCGCCGCCGTCACCGGCGGGATCGGCCTGGCCGCCAGCGGCAACATCAACCCGAGCGGCGCCTTCCCGTCGATGTTCGAGCCCGTGCACGGCTCGGCGCCGGACATCGCCGGCCAGGGCAAGGCCGACCCGACCGCCACCGTGCTGTCGGTCGCCATGCTGCTCGACCACCTCGGGTACCCCGCCGAGGCCGCCCGGATCGAGGCCGCGGTCGCCGCGGACCTCACCGAGCGCACCGGGACCCGCACCACCGCCCAGGTCGGCGACGCGCTCGCCGCCCGAGTATCCGCCTAGGAGGCCGGAACCCGACAGACGGTGTTCCGGCCCCCACCGGGCCGGACCCCATAACGGCAGCTTGCGGATCTCCAAGGAGTCCGCGGCTGTTCGGCACGGCCCTCTGGATGCGAGTATCGACAGTGGGCCGTGCCGTCGTGCGTCCGTTCCGCCCGGAAGGGGCGGAACGTCCACCCGGCGGAGCGGCCCGGACCAACCCCACGGTGAAGGACACACAGCCATGAGCACGCCCACCCAGGCGCCCATCACGTTCGACCTCAAGCCCTCCGCCCACCCGCTTCCCCAGGCGGAGCGCGAGGCCCGGCTGGCCAACCCGGGCTTCGGTCGCGTGTTCACCGACCACATGGTCACCATCCGCTGGACCGAGGGCGTGGGCTGGCACGACGCCCAGCTGGCGCCCTACGCGCCGATCGAGATGGACCCGGCCAACATGACCCTCCACTACGGTCAGGCGATCTTCGAGGGCCTCAAGGCCTACCGCCAGGCCGACGGCTCGATCGCGACCTTCCGCCCGGAGGCCAACGCCGCCCGCTTCCAGGCCTCCGCCCGCCGCCTGGCCATGCCCGAGCTGCCGGTCGAGACCTTCGTCGAGGCCGTCGAGCTGCTCGTCCAGCAGGAGCAGGCCTGGGTCCCGGACGAGCCGGAGCAGAGCCTCTACCTGCGCCCGTTCATGTTCGCCACCGAGGTCGGCCTGGGCGTCCGCCCCGCCGACTCCTACCTCTTCATGATCATCGCCTCGCCGGCCGGCGCCTACTTCCCCGGCGGCGTCAAGCCGGTCTCGGTCTGGCTCTCCGAGGACTACGTCCGCGCCGCGCCCGGCGGCACCGGCGCCGCCAAGTGCGCCGGCAACTACGCCGCCTCCCTGGTCGCCCAGGCCGAGGCCGCCGCCAAGGGCTGCGACCAGGTGGTCTGGCTCGACGCCGCCGAGCACCGGTGGATCGAGGAGATGGGCGGCATGAACCTCTACTTCGTCTTCGGCGAGGGGGAGAACGCCCGGATCGTCACCCCCGAGCTCTCCGGCGCCCTGCTGCCCGGCATCACCCGCGACTCGCTGCTCCAGCTCGCCACCGACCTCGGCCACCCCGTCGAGGAGCGCCGGATCTCCACCGACGAGTGGAGGCGGGGCAACGCCGACGGCACCCTCACCGAGGTCTTCGCCTGCGGCACCGCCGCCGTCATCACCCCGGTCGGCTCGGTGAAGTCCAAGGGCGGCGACTGGACCGTCGGCGCCGGCGAGCCCGGCCCGGTCACCATGGAGCTGCGCCGCGCCCTGCTCGCCATCCAGGGCGGCCAGGCCCCCGACACCCACGGCTGGCTGCACCGGATCGTCTGACCCCGCCGCCCCGGCCCGCCCGTCCCGGATCGCGAGACGGGCGGGCCGCGGCACGGACGATGTGCCTACACTGCGAGCGTGTCCTCGCTGTCGCTGATTATTAGCAGCAGGCGCGCCGGTCCGCAGTGACCGCCACCGCACCACCCGATGCGGGGCGACCACCAGCGTCCAGACCCGCGCGCAGACCTCTCGCACCCGCGAGGGGTCTTTTTGTTTCCCCCGGACCGGCCGAGGGCCCCCACAAGGGGCCCAGGGACACCGGGTGCGCGCGGGATGCTGGACAGTGGAGCCGGATTCAGAACCGGCAGAGCAGTAACCGACCTCCCGGAACGGAGAACCCAGGGTCATGACCCAGGCGACCAACCTCCCCGACGACGCCTTCCACGTCTTCGACACCACCCTGCGCGACGGCGCCCAGCGCGAGGGCATCAACCTCACGGTGGCCGACAAGCTGGCCATCGCCCGGCACCTGGACGAGTTCGGCGTCGGCTTCATCGAGGGCGGCTGGCCCGGTGCGAACCCCAGGGACACCGAGTTCTTCGCCCGCGCCGCCGAGGAGCTGGACCTCCGGCACTCCCGGCTGGTCGCCTTCGGCGCCACCCGCCGGGCCGGCGGCAGCGCCGCGGACGACCCGCAGCTGGCCGCGCTGGTGAACTCCGGCGCGCCCGTGATCACCCTGGTCGCCAAGTCCCACGACCGGCACGTCGAGCTGGCGCTGCGCACCACCCTCGACGAGAACCTGGAGATGATCCGCGACAGCGTCTCCCACCTGCGCGCCCAGGGCCGCCGGGTCTTCATCGACTGCGAGCACTTCTTCGACGGCTACCGGGCCAACCGGGAGTACGCGGTCTCCGTGGTCCGCGCCGCCCACGAGGCCGGCGCCGACGTGGTGGTGCTCTGCGACACCAACGGCGGGATGCTGCCCTCCGGCGTGCGCGAGATCGTCGCCGACGTCCTGGCGGCGACCGGCGCCCGGCTCGGCATCCACGCCCAGGACGACACCGGCTGCGCCGTCGCCAACACCCTGGCCGCGGTCGACGCCGGCGCCACCCACGTCCAGTGCACCGCCAACGGCTACGGCGAGCGGGTCGGCAACGCCAACCTCTTCCCGGTGGTCGGCGCCCTGGAGCTCAAGTACGACCGCCGGGTGCTGCCGCCCGGCAGCCTCGCCGAGATGACCCGGATCTCGCACGCGATCGCCGAACTGGTCAACCTCACCCCCTCCACCCACCAGCCCTACGTCGGCTTCTCCGCCTTCGCCCACAAGGCCGGCCTGCACGCCTCGGCGATCAAGGTCGACCCGGACCTCTACCAGCACATCGACCCGGCGACGGTCGGCAACACCATGCGGATGCTGGTCTCCGACATGGCCGGCCGCGCCTCCGTCGAACTCAAGGGCAAGGAGCTCGGGTACGACCTCTCCGCCGACCGCGACCTCGCCGGCCGGGTGGTCGCCAAGGTCAAGGAGCAGGAGAGCCTCGGCTACACCTACGAGTCCGCCGACGCCTCCTTCGAGCTGCTGCTGCGCGACGAGGTGCGCGGGCGCCGCGAGCGCTTCTTCGCCCTGGAGTCGTGGCGGACCATCAGCGAGCAGGGCCCGGGCGGCACCACCGGCAACGAGGCCACCGTCAAGCTCTGGGCCAAGGGTGAGCGGATGATCGCCACCGGCGAGGGCAACGGCCCGGTCGACGCGCTGGACCGCGCGCTGCGCACCGCGCTGGAGCGGATCTACCCGCAGCTGGCCAAGCTGGAGCTGGTGGACTACAAGGTCCGCATCCTGGAGGGCCAGCACGGCACCGGCTCCAAGACCCGGGTGCTGATCGACACCGCCGACGGCACCGCGACCTGGTCCACCGTCGGGGTGGCCGACAACGTGGTGGCCGCCTCCTGGCTGGCGCTGGAGGACGCCTACACCCACGGCCTGCTGCGGGCCGGCCTGGAGCCGGACGCCGCGTAGCGGTCGGCGGGGGCAGGACGGCGCGGCCCGTGGACCGGTGGGTCCGCGGGCCGCGCCGTGCGTTCGCGCGCCGTCGGGTGACGCTTCGCCGGGCAGTGCCCCCGGTTCACCGCAGGCGGGCGAGGAGGGCGTGTTCGACGAGGGTGATGAGGGCGCTCTTGGCGCTGTCGCGGCGTCGGGCGTCCAGGGTGATGACGGGGGTGTC